>NZ_JMQM01000002.1:0-358763 GCF_000733725.1 Nitratireductor basaltis
GCGCCGCTCTGAATTTGAAACCAACTCAGTGGCGAACCCCAGCACTCGCTGCTGGCGCCGCCCGCCTCGTTGGTGAGCGGTGTATAGCCCCACCCAGCCGAAACTGTCAACGACCAAATCCAACTTTTTTGAACTTTTTGCGACGCGGAAATGCGACCTTCATGTTTACTACGCATTTGCGGCTTTTCTTCACGTAGCGACAGTACCAGGGAGTTCGGAAAATGAATCCGGATCAATGGGTTATGACCCATGATCGCTATGGCTCTGCTGCCGCAACCGGGGTTTGGCAACGGGTCAGAACACGATCTGACAGGGTCGCGGTTCTAAAGCTGCTTCTGAGGTCGATGACTTGAACCGTTGAACGGGTGGTCGGGAGAATGCAGCGGCTCATACAAGGTGCGCGCATAACCCGGTGACGGTGCCGCAAGCCCATATCCGCTCCGGTGCAGTTTGGACACGGAGAGGAGTGCTGTCATGCCGGGAAGGAGAACGTCCACCGCAAGCTTGCAAGCTTCCCCTGGCCCCGAATACCGAGGTGCAAAGCATCGGCGATGCGCCACGCGCGTGATCGGATCGGTGTAGAGTTCGCTTTGCAAATCGAGGGGAGAAAACGCTGCCGCGGTAGCCGGCAGGTGCCACATGTTCTGATCAAGAGAAGATGTGGTGCCCAGGAGAGGACTCGAACCTCCACGCCTCGCGGCACACGGACCTGAACCGTGCGCGTCTACCAATTCCGCCACCTGGGCTAGGTGCGCAGCCGATGTATGCGGACTGGCTGCTTCTGTCAACGCGGGAAATCGCAAAAAAGGAAGATTTGCCGCCTGTCGCCAGAGATGCCGGGCTTCCGGTTCAAACCATGAAGCCCGGCACGGGTTCGTCCGGCAATCAGCCCTTGAGGATTTCCGAGCTTGCGACCGTCGCATCGGCATTGAGGCGGTAGATCGCCGGAACGCCCGTGGCGATCTCCTTCTTCACGATCTCTTCACCCGACAGATTGTCCAGCACCATGACCAGCGAACGCAGGGAATTGCCGTGAGCTGCGACCAGAACGGTCTGACCACGCAGCACGCGCGGCAGGATCTCGTTGATGTAGTAGGGCCAGACGCGCGCGCCGGTATCTTTCAGGCTTTCGCCTCCGGGCGGGGGCGTGTCATAGGAGCGGCGCCAGATATGGACCTGTTCCTCACCCCATTTCTCGCGCGCGTCATCCTTGTTGAGCCCGGCGAGATCGCCATAGTCGCGCTCGTTGAGTGCCTCGTCGCGGATCGTTTCCAGACCTTCTTGGCCGAGCTCCTTGAGGATGTGGTCGCAGGTGACCTGCGCACGCGAGAGGACCGATGTGAAGGCGATGTCGGGCTTGAAGCCCTTTTCGCGCAGGAGGCGGCCGGCATTGCGTGCTTCCTCGTGGCCCTTCTCGGTCAGGCCCGGATCGCGCCAGCCGGTGAAAAGGTTCTTGAGGTTCCATTCGCTCTGGCCGTGACGGACCAGGATCAGCGTTCCCGACATCTATATTTCCCTTCCTTCGAATGAAATGACTCTGAGTTAAAGGCCAAGCACATCGCGCATCGTGTAAAGACCCGGCTTGCGGCCATGCGCCCATATGGCAGCCGCGACCGCGCCACGGGCGAAGATCGCGCGATCTTCGGCCTGATGAGAAAGCGTGATGCGTTCGCCCGTACCGGCGAGAATGACGGAATGCTCGCCCACGACCGAACCACCACGCAAGGTGGCAAAGCCGATGGAGCCGGTTTCCCGCGGCCCGGTCTGGCCGTCGCGCACGCGCACGGAATTGTCTTGAAGATCAATGGCCCGCCCCCTGGCTGCTGCTTCACCCAGAAGCAAGGCGGTACCCGAGGGTGCATCAACCTTGTGACGGTGATGCATTTCCAGAACCTCGATATCGAAATCTTCAGGCGAGAGTGCCTTCGCCGCCTGCTCGACCAGGATGGAGAGCAGGTTCACGCCGAGGCTCATATTGCCGGATTTCACGATGGTGGCGTGGCGCGCTGCCGTCTCGATGCGCGCGTCATCCTCCGCCGTGCAGCCGGTCGTGCCGATGACATGAGCAATGCGTGCCTGTGCGGCATAACCTGCAAAGGTGACGGTGGCTGCAGGCGAGGTGAAGTCGAGGACGCCGTCAGCCTTGGCAAAGGCTGCGAGCGGATCATCGGTGATGGCGACATCGAGGGGGCCGACGCCGGCCAGTTCACCAGCATCACGGCCGAGTGCCGGAGCGCCTTCGCGCTCTACCGCGGCCACAAGCCGAACGCCTCTGGTTTCGGCCACGGTGCGGATGAGGGTTTGGCCCATGCGTCCTGCGGCACCGACCACTACCAATCCCATATCGCTCACGGTCATCTGTCTCCCCTTGCGAACCGCGACTTGCGGCTCAGCCTTGTTCAATCCTCAGGCGTCTTGTTGTCCAGCAGGTTCTCGCCGCGCTGGCGCTGCATTCGGTGGAAACGTGCGTACACACCATTTTCCTGCGCGACCAGATTGCCATGCGTACCCTCTTCCACCAGTCGCCCCTCTTCGAGCACGACTATATGATCCGCATTGACGACGGTGGACAGGCGGTGAGCGATGACGAGCGTGGTGCGCCCCTGCATCACGCGCTCAAGCGCCTCCTGCACCTTGGCTTCCGACTCGTTGTCGAGCGCAGATGTCGCCTCGTCCAGAAGCAGGATGGGCGCGTTGCGCACGATGGCGCGAGCAATCGAGATGCGCTGGCGCTGGCCGCCGGAAAGATTGGCACCGTTCTCGCCAACAAGCGTGTCGTAGCCACCCTCTTGGGCGAGGATAAATTCCTCGGCATTGGCAAGGCGTGCTGCATCCTCGATCTCGGCATCGCTCGCATCTACCCGTCCATAGCGGATATTGTCACGGATCGTGCCTTCGAAGAGATAGGGATGCTGCGAGACATAGGCGATCTGAGAGCGCAGCGAGTGCTTGGTGACGCCCGCGACATCCTGGCCATCAATCAGAATGCTACCCCGGTCGACGTCGTAGAAGCGCTGCAGCAGCGCGAAGAGCGTCGACTTTCCCGCACCCGACGGGCCAACGATTGCGGTGGTGCGCCCTGCCTTCGCCTTGAAGCTCACACCATTGAGGATGGGGCTCTCGGCTGAGTATGAAAAATGGACGTCCTCGAAGCTGACATCGCCTTCTCGCACTTCAAGGGCCACTGCATCCGCTGCGTCACGCTGCTGCGGCTCCAGATCGAGCACTTCATAGATCATGCGTGCATTAACGAGTGAGCGTTCGATATTGACCTGCGTGCGGGACAGGCGGCGCACCGGGTCGTAGGCCAGAAGCAGGGCCGTGATGAAGGACATGACTGCACCGGGCGGCTCGGCGCTTTGTGCCGCACGCCAGGAGGCGTAGCCGATAACGGCCGCGATGGCGATGCCGGCCAGCATCTCGGTGATCGGTGCCATGCGCTCGGAGACGCGGGCTATCTTGTTTGAACGGCCTTCCGCATCATGGACGAGCTGGGCGATCTTGGCCGACAGGACGTTCTCCATGGTGAAGGCCTTGATGACAGCGATGCCCTGTACCGATTCCTGCATGGCGCCAAGCAGCCGGGAGTTGATCTCGACCGATTCACGCGTGACCCGGCGCAAGCGACGCATCAGGTAGTTCACCGCTATGCCGATGGGCGGCCCCATGACAAAGGCCATGAGTGAAAGCAGCGGGTCGGCCCAGACCATGACGGCAACAAGGCCGATCAGCGTGACGAGGTCGCGCCCGATGGCGGCAACCGTCAGATTGAGCAGGTCGCGAATGCCGGTCACGTTCTGGCTGATCTGGGCTGCCAACTGCCCCGAACGGGCGTTGGTAAAATAGGGCATGCCCAGCTTCATCAGGTGGTCGAACAGGCGCTGCTGGTAGCGGGCGACGATATTGTTGCCGATACGGGCAAGGAACACGGCCTGGCCGTAGGTTGCAAATCCGCGCAGGGTAAAGGCGAAGACGATGCCGCCGCAGATCCAGGGCACGAGTTCCCAGCGCTGCTCGTAAAAGAGATCATCGATGATGTAGCGCATGATCCATGCGCTGAAGGCGGTCGTGCCGGCGAGGATGAGCATGCAGGCAATGGCCCAGCCGTACAGGCCGAAATAGTCACGGCCATTTTCCGACATGACCCGCCGGATGACCGCTACGACATCTCCGGGTTCGAAATCGTGCTTTCGCTTCCTGCCGAACAAATATCCGCTCTCATCGTGACGGCCCGTCAGGCCGCAAGGCTGCAATGCCAGCGCTATGCCCTATCGCGTTCGAGCTTGCAATGGGAGCCCTTGCGGCTCGCCAGCCTCCCTGCGCCGTCGCGGCAGGATCAACCTGCCTTCCAGCGGCGTCCTGCCGTTTCCACGCCAAAGCGTGCCGGCGTTCTTGCATAGGCGGCAATGCCGGTGAGCGCTGCCAGTGGGTGGGTGATGACGAAGACCGGCATCTGTTCGACATATGCGCTGTGGGGCGCCTTGTCTTCGAATGCCGCACGGAAATGCCCGTTCTTCAATGCAGGCACGATCTTCTGCGCGATTCCGCCGGTGAGGAAGACGCCGCCGCGACTCATGAATACAAGACCAAGATCGCCGGCAAGTCGTCCAAGATAGGTGCAGAAGAGATCGAGGGTCTCGGCGGCACCCGCATCCTGGCCGGAAAGGCCTGCCCCGGTTATCTCGGCCGGGTCGGAGAATTTCGGTTCCTGTCCGTCTGCAGCGCAAAGTGCGCGATAGAGATTGACCAAGCCGCGTCCGCACAGGATCTGCTCGGCCGAAATCCGGCCCTCGATCTTCTCCAGATGCGGGAAAATCTGGTGGTCACGTTCCGTGCGCGGTCCGAGATCAACATGACCACCCTCGCCGGGGACGGGTATCCAGGTGCGACGCGCATGAACAAGACCGGCAACGCCCAGCCCCGTGCCCGGCCCGAGCACGACGCGGCTTCCGGTGGTTTCCGCCTCGCCACCGCCGATCTGTTCGAGATGCTCTTCGCCGAGCGCCACAACAGCCAGCGCCTGAGCCTCGAAGTCGTTCAAGACGACGACGTCTCGAATACCCATCTTCTCCATCATCTGGCGCGGGCGAACGACCCAGTCGCAATTGGTCAGGTCGATCTCGTCGCCATCGACCGGGCCGGCCACGGCCAGAACGGCGGAGCGTGGCAGGATATTCGTGTGGTCGAGGATGGCCGTCTGGATGGCCTCGTCGATCGTTTCATAGTCCGCAGTCTGCACGACCGGGAACTCGCGAGGCTCGGCGTAGGAATCCACGACGATCGCAAAGCGGGCATTCGTGCCACCGATATCACCGATCAGGATCGGGAATTCCAGCACCATGTCTTGGTCATTGGGATAAGGCATAGTCGCTCGATCAGGCTCCCTCGTTCGAGTCTTTCCATCCGGCACCCGCCTCATCCAGATTGCGGACGAGGATTTGCGCGGTCTTTTCGTTCAGCGCCATCGGTACGTCATAGACGATGGCAAGGCGCATCAGGGCCTTGACGTCGACATCATGAGGCATCGCGGTCAGCGGGTCGACAAAGAAGATGACGAGGTCGACCTCGCGCTCGGCGATGAGTGCACCGATCTGCTGGTCGCCCCCGAGCGGACCGCTTTTCAGGCGCAGAATATCCAGCCCCGGACATGCCTCGGCAATTCGTCCGCCGGTTGTTCCGGTCGCAACAAGGTCGCAGGCATTCAGGAATGTCCGATGCTTCACGGCGAAGGCAACAAGGTCGTCCTTCTTCTGGTCATGCGCGATCAATGCGATCCGGCGTTTCCTCGGCATGGCTTTCCTCGTTGCGGTATTAAATCGGTTGAAGTCTATAGAGGACGCTTGTGAATATGAAAAGACGGTCGGAAAATGAAAAAAGGGTACGGCCGTTGCCGCACCCTTTTCCATCGGATCATGATGTTGCAGATCACGGCCTGGGTGAGGGTATCGGAACCTCGCCCGAGCTCAACCTCCTTAGAACTTCCGACGGGTCGAACCGCTCGACTGCCGTTGCCCGCGCGGCATTTGCCGGGATGATGCCTGGGCGATCAACGGTCACGGCAGCTTCGGATGCTGGCGCAGGCGCACCGAGAACGATACGGCAGGCATTTGGCAGAGCGGCCATGGTCATGACATCGCGAGCCCGTGGCTTCTGCGGCTTGTCCTTCGGTGCCGGCTTCCATGGTTCATCCGTGAACCACCATGCCAGAGACTGATCGCAGCCGGTACCGCGAGGCGGGGGAGACTGCGGTTTGCAATTGGGCGAATCTGCCGGGCAACCGATGCGGATATGCACATGGTAGTGATGACCCCAATAGGGGCGTACCTTGCGCAGCCAGGACCGGTCGCCGGTGACCGTATCGCAAAGCTTCTTCTTTATGCCCGGATGGACCAGAAGACGCTCGACATTGCCGTAGCTCGCAGCGTTACGCAGCAGCGCTTCATGAGCCTTGGTCCACTTCCTGTCATCGACATAAAGCGTTCCGTTCTTCAACATGGAGATGGCGCTGACATTCTCCCGCTCGGCATCGGTGAAGCGGCGGTTCGGCATCGGGGTCAGCCAGATATCGGCATCAAGACCGATCTGGTGGGATGCATGACCGGTAAGCATGGGGCCACCGCGCGGCTGTGAGAGGTCGCCGACAAGAAGACCGTTCCAGCCGTCGCGATTGGCATCCTCCGACAGGCGTGTAAGCACCTTGATCAATTCCGGATGGCCCCAGCGTCGATTTCGCGAAAGACGCATGGCCTGCCAATGCGGACCGTCCTTCGCCATGGCCAGACCGCCGGAAAAGCAGCCCTTGGAATAAAAGCCATGCGAAGCGGGTTCGATAGCGGCAGGCAGGTTCTTGGAGCCGAAAAGGTCCTTCGCCAATGGCTCTGCATTTGCGTTGAAAGAGAATGCAACAGACGCGGCAACACTCGCGCCAAGTAAGGATTTACTCAAATATTTCCACATCTTCCCACTCCGGGTTGTGGTGATTGAAAACGCCGCCAGTATAGCATGTTTCGTGGCAGATGCGTGATCATGCGCCCTCTTCGGTAAACAGGGCTTTGAGGCCTGCGCGATAATCAGGATAGGCGAAGCGGTAGCCCGCGCCCTTCAGATGGCGGTTCGAGACGCGCTTGCACTCTCCATAAAAGGAGCGGCCCAACGGACTCAGCGGCGCCTCGTCAAAAGGTATTTCCGGGGGCGGAGCCATGCCCAGAAGTGAAGCGGCAAAGGCAATCACGTCCTGCGGTGGCGCAGGCTCGTCATCTGCCACATTGAACACGCCGCTGGCGCGCATCTGCATCAGATGCAGCGCGGCCCCTGCGATATCTTCCACGTGAATGCGGTTGAAAACCTGCCCAGGCTTGATGATCCGCCGCGCCTTGCCGCTGCGCAGGCTGTCCAGCGCGCTGCGACCGGGGCCGTAGATGCCCGCGAGGCGCAATATGGCAAGCGGCAGCTTCTTCTGCATTGCATAGGTCTGCCAGGCCTGCTCCGCTGCAAGGCGCTGACGGGAGCGGTCGGAAACCGGACGGCACTCGGCATTCTCGTCGATCCACGCGCCAGCATGATCGCCATAAACCCCCACTGTTGAAAGATAACAAAGCCAGGAGGCTGCCTTCAATTGAACACTGGCAGCCTCGAGATCCTGCAGCAGCGGATCGCCTGAAGCGTTCGGAGCGACGGATACAAAAATGGCGTGCGCCGATTCGAGCGCTGAGTGAAGGTCTTCCGACAGCCCCTGCCCTGCCTCGTGGAGGAGGGGTTCGATGCCCATGTCACGAAGCACTGCAGCCTTTTCCCGGCTGCGGGTCGTGCCCTGTATCGTCGTAACCGCGGGCAATGCGCGCGCAATGGCGCGGGCGGAATAGCCGGCGCCTAAAAGCAGGACGCGCTTCATGCGGCAGCTCCAGCCATTTTCCATTCCTCCAGGACCATTGCGTCTTCCTCGTTCTGCATGGCGGCCAGGGCTCGAATATTCTCCGCCGAGATCAGGCGCGACAAGGCCCATACCGCCGCACCGCGTATCTGCGCGTCTTCATCCTGCAACAGTGCCTCGCATTGCGGGACAAGGCGAGGATCCTCGGAATTGCCTGCCGCGATCAGAACGTTGCGTACAAAGCGCCCGCGCCCGATGCGCTTTACCGGTGATCCTGAAAAGCGCATGCGGAATGCAGCGTCATCCAGCTCCAGCAACTCTGCCAGTGCCGGCGCCTTCAGGTCGTCTCTTGCCTGCAGCTTCGCCTCCGAGGCTTCCTGCGCGAACTTGTTCCACGGACAGACGGCCAGACAGTCATCACAGCCATAGATCCGGTTGCCCATGGCGGCGCGGAACTCGTGCGGGATCGGACCCTTGTGCTCGATGGTGAGGTAGGAAATGCAGCGCCGGGCATCGATCTGGTACGGCGCGGGAAACGCATTGGTCGGGCAGATGTCGAGGCAGGCGCGGCAGGAGCCACAATGATCGCGCTCCGGCTGGTCGGGTGCAAGTTGCGCTGTCGTGAAAATCGAGCCGAGAAACAGCCAGGAACCGAATTCGCGGCTGACGAGATTGGTGTGCTTGCCCTGCCACCCAAGACCTGCGGCTGCCGCAAGCGGCTTTTCCATGACCGGTGCGGTGTCGACGAAAACCTTCACGTCTTCGCCCGCATGGGCAGCGATCTGACCTGCCACCTGCTTAAGCTTGCCCTTGATGACATCATGATAGTCGCGATTGCGCGCATAGACGGAAATCGCCGCGCGATCCTTTTGCTCCAGAAGGTCGAGCGGATTCTCATCCGGCCCATAATTCATGCCGAGCATGATGATCGAGCGTACATCCTGCCAGAGATTGCGGGGGCGGGCCCGGCGCTCTTCCGTCTCCGCCATCCACTCCATCGTGCCGTGACGGCCTGCCTCGATGAAACGGCGCAGGCGCTCGGGCGTGTGGGGTGCGGCGTCGGGCGTGGTGAAGGCCACCACGTCGAAGCCCGCTGCACGCGCCTTCTCCTCTACGAAAGCACGAAGCCGGTCGGCTGGCGCCCCGGCACCCATGATCAGAAATCCAGGTCTGCGTAGTGGGAGGCAGGCGCAAGGCCGCGCACGCGGTCGGCAAGTATCGCCCGGAAGGAGGGTCGCGACTTCATGCGGCTGTACCAGTCGCGCGCAGCCTCGTATTCGCCCCAGCGGATCTCGCCGAGATAGTCGAGGATCGACAACGATGCGGCAGCGGCGATGTCGGCGTAGCTCATGCGTGGCCCGGCCAGCCAGTCGCGCGAGGCGGCAAGCCAGTTGGTGTATTTCATGTGCTGGGCGATGTTCGCGCGTGCGGCACGAATGGCACCCGAATCCGGTGCTCCGCCGCCTTGCGCGCCCGCCATCATGGGCTTGAGTGCCCGTTCGCGCACCAGATGACGTGTCACATCTCCGTCAGTCTTGACGAGGTACCAGTCGACGAGGCGCCGGATTTCCGCACGCTGGATGGAATCCTCCGCCATGAGGCGCTTGTCCCGCTTGTAGGCCCCGCGGGTCTCGTCGAGATATTCGCCAATGACCGTGGCACCGACAATCGGATGATCGCCTTCGGCCAGGAGGACGGGAATGGTGCCTGCCGGATTGAGCGAGAGGAACTCCCTGCGCCGCATCCAAGGGCGCTCCTCGATCAGTGCGAGTTCGTCTCCATATTCGCCGCAGGTAATGCGTACGAAACGGCACGAGGCATAAAGTGGATGATGAAACAGCGTCAGCATGAGCGATGCACTATGGGAAACCTCTGGCCATTTCATGGCCTGATGGGTATTTCTCGAATCTTTCCCGTCCTGCGGGTGTCTCATCCGCTATAGGGGCAGTTTCCAACCCTGACAAGCAATCCGACATAAAGGATGTATCGTGGCCGACCAGACAATCGCTCAGGCGCTGGTGCTTGGAATTCTTGAAGGACTGACCGAGTTCATACCCGTATCCTCGACCGGCCACATCCTGCTGGCGGGACATTTTCTGGGCTTCGAGTCCACGGGGAAAGCCTTCGAGGTACTCATCCAGCTTGGTGCCATTCTGGCGATCCTGAGCGTTTATGCGGCGCGCCTGTGGCGCATTCTCATCGACTTTCCAAAAGATGAGAACACGCGGCGCTTCGTCTTCGGCGTGCTTCTGGCCTTCCTGCCTGCAGCCGTGATCGGCGTGCTTGCCTACAAGATCATCAAGACGGTGTTGTTCGAAACGCCGATGCTGATCTGCATCATGCTGATCCTGGGCGGGTTCGTGCTGCTTTGGGTTGACCGCTGGGCACGCAGCCCTCGCTATCACGACATCACGAAATTCCCTCTGTCCATGTATTTCAAGATCGGGCTTTTCCAGTGCCTCTCGATGATACCGGGGACATCGCGCTCCGGCTCGACCATAGTGGGCGGCCTTCTTCTGGGCGCGGACAAGCGAGCGGCGGCGGAATTTTCCTTCTTCCTGGCCATGCCAACAATGGCCGGCGCCTTCGTCTATGATCTCTACAAGAACCACGAGATCCTGAGTGCTGCTGACGTCAAGATCATCGGCGTGGGTTTCGTTGCGGCGTTCTTTGCAGCCGTGCTCGTGGTGCGCTGGTTGCTTGGCTATGTCTCGCGCCGCGGCTATTCGCTGTTTGGCTGGTGGCGCATCATTGTCGGCACGCTCGGCATGATCGGGCTTCTGGTGCTCGGCTAGAAGAAGCCCGTCAGGCCGCGGCGCAAAAGATCGACTGCCAGGATCGTCAGCCCGATCCTGAACCAGCGGCGGAAGGTCTCTTCCGGCAGGCGGTGCAGAAGCCGTGTTCCATAGATCGTGCCGAGATAGCCCGACAGGATCATGGCCGCCAGAAACGGTATCCATGAAAAGAAGGCGAAGCCCGCGGCGGCAAAAGCCAGTACCTTGAAACCGTGCTGCACGGTCATGCCGGCGGCATGGGTGGCCACGACGGCCTTGCGATCATCCGGAATGATCTGCGCGAAGACGGCGGCCAGAAGCGGGCCTGTTGCACCCACAAACATGCCGGCAAGGGCAACAAGCGTGCTGCCGATGGTCAGACCCGCATGGCCGAGTTGCGCCACGCCGGGGATCTTCGACCAGGTGACGACCAGCACGAACAGGCCGAGCACGACCTTCAGCACCGCGTCGGGCAGCTGCACCACGAACCAGGCCCCGATGGCAGCGCCCAGCAGGCTGCCGATCACGAAGGGCCGTGCAATGTCATAGCGGATATTCTCCCGCTGATGCCAGGCGCGTCCGGTGTTGGAGCCGAGCTGAATGACGCCGTGCACGGGAATGAGCGCGGCAACGGGTATGAAAAGCCCCAGAAGCACCAGCATGGAAACGCCGCCGCCGATGCCGAAGCTTGCCGTCAGTGCGGAAGTGAAGAAGCTGGCGAAAACCAGGATAGCTGCGGGCACAAGCCCCAGCCCGTCGGGCAGCAGCGCCAGCGCCTCCAAAGGTCAGCCTCAGTATTGAGGCTGGGTGAACTGCCCCTGGGGGCGATAGCTCCACAGATAAGTCGGCAGGATCGCGCCGACGGAGTGCTGCGGAATGCCGAGCCCTTCCAGTGTCAGGCCCTTCTTGCGTGCTTCGTCGGAGACAATATTGTCGCTTTCGAGCAGCTTGACCTGATCGAGTGTCAGAGGCGGCTTGGGCAGGATACCCAGAACTCGTCCCTGGACGCGAGCCAGTGACCACGGAATGCTGACCAGCACGCGCTTGCGGTTGATGACCTCAAGCATCTCTTCCATGCAGTCGCGGAAAGTCAGGACCTGCGGCCCGCCAAGCTCATAGATCGCGCCTGGCTTCAACTGACCATCAACCGAACGGACAAATGCCTCTGCCACATCGCCGACATAGACCGGCTGGAACCGGGTGTGTCCGCCGCCAATGAGCGGCAGGAATGGCGAGAAGCGCGCCATGTTGGCGAAACGGTTGAAGAAACCGTCTTCCGGTCCGAACACGATGGACGGACGCAGGATGACCGCCTTCTTGTCCACTTCGAGAACGGCCCGCTCTCCTGCCGCTTTCGTGCGACCATATTCGGCCGGCGAATCCGCGTCCGCCCCGATGGCAGACATGTGGGTGATGCGCGCTCCAGCAGCTTTCGCAGCTTCGGCAACGGCGCGTGCGCCTTCCGCCTGCACGGACGAGAAGGTCTGGCGACCGCTTTCATGCAGGATGCCCACGAGATTGATGACGTGATCGGCGCCTTCCACCGCGCGGTCGATGGACCAGCGCTTGCGCAGATTCGCCTGCATGGCGTGGACCTGCCCCACATTGCCGAGCGGCATCAGATGAATGGCCGTATGCGGATTGCGGCAGGCGACGCGCACGCGATAACCGCGTTTCGCCAATGCCTGCACGACATAGCGCCCGATAAAGCCAGACCCGCCGAAAACGGTGACAAGCTTGGGTTTTTCGCTAATGGTCGCCATGTCGCTGAACACCTCTTCTACCAGTCTTGGGGCTACATAATCGCTTTCGCGCCAAAGGCAAAGGCTTCATCGACGCAAACGAGGCGCTGCAAGCCTGTTTCATCCCCAGCGCTGATGCCGGGAAAACTTGGAAAAAGGGCGTCCAGCCCCTATATATTTGACAGTTACGCTCTGCTGATTCGGCGAGCTTCACCAATTGCCCAAAGCGGCGCCTTCACAACGAAAGATTTTGATGAGCGACACGCCCGAAACACTCCCCGGCGAACAGGCTGAATACGGCGCAGATTCCATCAAGGTCCTCAAGGGCCTGGATGCGGTGCGCAAGCGGCCTGGCATGTATATCGGCGACACGGATGACGGCTCCGGCCTTCATCACATGGTCTATGAGGTGGTGGACAATGCCATCGATGAGGCGCTTGCCGGACATGCGACGCTGGTGACGGTGACGCTCAATGCCGACGGTTCCTGTTCGGTGACCGACAATGGTCGCGGCATTCCAACCGACATGCATTCCGGCGAAGGCATGTCGGCAGCCGAGGTCATCATGACCCAGCTCCATGCGGGCGGGAAGTTCGACCAGAATTCCTACAAGGTGTCGGGCGGTCTGCACGGCGTGGGCGTTTCGGTGGTGAATGCGCTTTCAAGCTGGCTGAAGCTGAAGATCAAGCGCAAGGGCAAGGTTCACGAGATGAGCTTTACCCATGGCGTTTCGGATGCACCGCTTGCGGTCACCGGTGATGCGGGTGACGAGACCGGTACGGAAGTCACCTTCCTGCCATCGACCGAAACCTTCACCATGACCGAGTTCGATTACGGTACGCTTGAGCATCGCCTGCGCGAGCTCGCCTTCCTGAATTCGGGGGTGCGCATCCTGTTGACCGACAACCGCCATGCGGATGTGAAGTCGCAGGAATTTCTCTACGAAGGCGGCATCGAGGAGTTTGTCAAATATCTCGACCGCTCAAAGAAGCCGCTGATCGACAACCCGATCGCCATTGGCGGCGAGAAGGACGGGATCACGGTTGAAGTGGCCATGTGGTGGAACGATTCCTACCACGAGAATGTGCTGTGCTTCACCAACAACATCCCGCAGCGCGATGGCGGTACGCATATGGCCGGTTTCCGCGGCGCACTGACGCGTCAGGTCACCTCCTATGCCGACAAGTCCGGCCTGACCAAGAAGGAGAAGGTTTCGCTGACCGGTGACGATTGCCGCGAAGGCCTGACCGCCGTTCTCTCGGTGAAGGTACCGGACCCGAAATTCTCGTCACAGACCAAGGACAAGCTGGTTTCCTCCGAGGTTCGCCCGGTCGTGGAAAGTCTCGTCAACGAGGCGCTCGGCACTTGGCTTGAAGAACATCCGAACGAAGCGAAGACGCTGATCGGCAAGGTGGTGGAAGCGGCTGCAGCCCGCGAAGCAGCGCGCCGTGCGCGCGAACTGACGCGCCGCAAGGGCGTGCTCGACATCACCTCGCTGCCCGGCAAGCTGGCGGACTGCCAGGAGCGCGATCCGGCGAAGTCCGAACTCTTCATCGTCGAGGGTGACTCGGCTGGTGGCTCGGCAAAATCCGGCCGCTCGCGCAAGAACCAGGCGATCCTGCCGCTGCGCGGCAAGATTCTGAATGTGGAACGCGCGCGCTTCGACCGCATGCTCTCCTCGGACATGATCGGTACGCTGATCACCGCACTTGGCACAGGCATCGGCAAGGATGAGTTCAACGCCGACAAGCTGCGCTATCACAAGATCATCATCATGACGGACGCCGACGTCGACGGCGCCCATATCCGCACGCTTCTCCTGACATTCTTCTTCCGTCAGATGCCGGAGCTGATCGAGCGCGGTCACCTCTACATCGCGCAGCCGCCACTCTACAAGGTCACGCGCGGAAAGTCGGTTCAGTACATCAAGGACGAGGCGGCATTCGAGGAATTCCTGATCGATTCCGGCCTGCAGGAAGCATCTCTCGCGCTTTCGACCGGCGAGGTTCGCTCGGGCCAGGATCTGAAGCAGGTGATCGAGGATGCGCGTGGCGTGCGCGCGCTCATCAACGGTCTGCATACGCGCTATGACCGCTCCGTGGTCGAGCAGGCAGCGATTGCCGGTGCGCTGAATGCTGCCGTTCTGGCAGACCCGGCACGCGCCGGCGATGCTGCTGCCCATGTGGCCGAGCGTCTCGACATGATTTCGGAAGAGACCGAGCGCGGCTGGGAAGGCCGTATCAATCCGTCCAATGAAGGCTCGGGCGGCTATCTCTTCGAGCGCACAGTACGCGGCGTGCGAGAGGCGCATGTGCTGGACTCCGCCCTTATCGGTTCTGCGGATGCACGCGCCATCGACCGCTATGCACCGCGGCTGCAGGAAGTCTACGAGAAGCAGCCCGTGCTCAAGCGCAGTGACAAGTCGGATATCATTTCCGGCCCCATGTCGTTGCTTGACGCTGTCTTCGCAACAGGTCGCAAGGGCCTGACCATGCAGCGTTACAAAGGGCTGGGCGAGATGAATGCCGAGCAGCTTTGGGAAACCACGCTCGACCCGAATGCGCGCTCGCTGCTTCAGGTGAAGGTGAACGATGCGACCGATGCAGACTCGCTCTTCTCGCGCCTGATGGGCGACGAGGTGGAGCCGCGTCGCGAATTCATCCAGGACAATGCGCTGTCGGTAGCCAATCTCGACGTCTAGGCGTCACTGACATTGCTGAATGCACAGCGGGAGAGCCATCGGCTCTCCCGTTTCCGTTTCGCCTGCTGCGACCGGAACAAAGCTTCCGCGCTGCCCGTTGCGCAAGCAAGCTTTCCAAGACGGAGTAGGTTCATGACTACGCACAAAGACATCGCCCATGTCTGGGACATGGTGGAGAATATCGGAATTTGCATGCTCGTCAGCCGTGAGGGCGAAGTCATGCGCTCTCGCCCCATGGCCGCTTATTTTGATCGGGAGGAGGAGATGCTCTACTTCCTCACCGATGTCGCAAGCCACAAGGACGAGGAAATCGCGCGCAATCCGCATGTGACGCTGGCCTTCGCGGACACATCCAAGCAGGATTATGTCTCGCTTACGGGGCTTGCCGAGATTTCCAATGACCGCGAGAAGATCCGCGAGCTTTGGGCGACACCGGCCAAAGCCTGGTGGGACAGCCCTGACGATCCTTCAATCCGTGTGTTGAAGATCACGCCGCAGGACGCGCAATATTGGGACGGTCCGGGCACAGCCGTTGCCTATTTCAAGATGGCTGCCGCAGCCTTCACAAGCGCCAAACCCGATCTGGGCGAAAGCCGGAAGGTCGATTTCAAGGGCCACTAGCCTCACGCAGTCAGTATCACGTCAGGAGTCGTTGCTGCTCCAAGCAGCGGCTCTTGTCGTTTTACGGGTCCGGGCAGACAATGCTGCCTCCTTCGGGAGGTACCGATGCGCTGGAAGTGGACCGAATGGCATGTGCTGGGAGCGCTTGTTGCGATACTTGCCGCGCTCTTCGCTGCTGGATGGCTGACGCGCAACGATCCCGCGGACCAACCGCCCATTGCCATAGCCGGCGGCGGATTCGTCTTCAATTATCGTGAGGCCGAAGCATATTTCGGTTTTCAGGCGCAGGTCATGCGGCCCTTGCCGGCTGGCTCCATACTGGAAGCCCGTTTCGAGGATCCGGCTGGCGGCGATGATCATGTCGTCTGGGAGCGGCTGAGTGCCAGAACGCGACACTACGCCCTGCGGTCACCACCGCTCACCGGAATAAGGGCCCATCAGCCCTATCGGGTGGCGATACGGGTACTGGATCGCACCCGCAGCGACGTGGTTTTTGAGACCATGCGCAGCTATCAAAGCTCAATTCCGAGCGCGGCACTCCCCGAGCAACCGCTCACCATCGGGCCAGGCTATCATCGAAACCCGGCCGCCCGACAAAGCGGTCCTCAACGGTAGCCGCAGGAGGCCATCTGGGATGCATAGCGTTGTGCGACCGCAGCCATCTTTGCCGCTGAGTTCTTCATGCCCGCATTGCTTTGCCAGACACCGCGCGCATATCCGCCATGACCCGCATAATAAGCGAGGTAGAGGCTGTAGGCATCGTTGAGCGGAATACCGTTCTTGCGGTGGCTTTCGGAATGATACCAGCCGATGAAGCGGACTGCGTCACCGAAATCGCTGCGCCTTGCACCATAGCGTCCGGTCTTTCGGCGATATTCGTCCCAGGTGCCATCCAGCGCCTGTGCATAGCCATAGGCCGTAGAAATCCTCTTGCCCGGTATGAAGCCCAGGATCTTGCGGCGCGGCGGACGCGCGCGGGCGCGGAAGGTCGATTCCTTGTAGATGGTAGCCATCAGGATCGGCACCGGAACGCCATATTCGCGCTCGACGCTTTTGGCCTCACGATACCAGTTGTTGATCCATCCGCCCTTCTGGCTGAATACGGAACAGACATTGTCCGCACGCGTGGGCGCAGTGGCGCAACCCGCCAGCGCGAGGAGACAAGCCAGGATTAGGATACGCATTACTCACCTGCCAAACAGAGACCCGACGCCTCCCGCCGCCCTAGCGCAGATTCCATGCGTATTTGATTTAGATTTTGCTAACGGTTGCATTATCCACAGGCGGAAAGCGCGTAGGTTTAACTAGCACTTAACCCTAATGAACCCATAGCCGTCGCGTTAAGCGAGTGACGGTTAGCGCGCCGGGAGACACCGAAAGAACTTGGTTCCACAGCGGCAGGGACGTGTGAACCTAGGCGGTCAATAACAAGTCTTGCGCTTATGGTTTGCTACAACGGAGGTAGGTCATCATGAGACGTAAAAACTTATCAGAGGCCGACAAGCGCTACATCATTGCTCAATCGGGGGGGTGCTGCAACAATTGCCGAAAGCGGCTCTTTCGCGAAAATTCTTTTGGAGAAAGGGTACGCCTTGGAGATGATGCTCATATAGTGGCTGCATCTGACGCGGGACCACGTGGAGCAAGTCATCTAGATGCGTCAGCAAGGTCTTCGTCGGAAAACATGCTGCTACTTTGCAAGAACTGTCACGCAGAGATTGATCAACAGCCGCAACTATTCACCGTTGAACGGCTGCTGAAAATTCGAGAGCGGCACTATTCGTGGATTGACCACTGTTTGGGTCAACCGCTAACGAAACGCCCGAAATTCCACTACTTATCCTATATCAATGTTCCGCGTGCTGATATGTACGCAGCTGCCCAGTCTTTGTCTCTACCCCAAGCTTCACTAAACGGGGCAGAAAGCATAAGCGATTTAGGTATTGACGCTGGACGCCTGATGTACCGCTATGTCAGCGTATTAAACCATGACGTCCTATTCGCTAATGAACTTTCGCACGAAACATCTATAGAAGACATCGACGTCGGCCAGTACTGGTATACTCCGAATTCCGCATTCCGCAGCAAGAATATCTTAAGGCGGTATAGTGAGGCGGTTCCAACAGCTTGGAACCGACAAGAATGTGTCATCTATCGGAAGGTGAACGACTGGCGCCTCGTATGCTTGATCGACCCGCGATGGATTACAACTACAACCGCTTGGGCTACACTAAGCTCTGGAAGCTTCCAATCCGCTGCGCTGGTACATGTAGCATCGATTGATGCCGCACAGAAAACGGTGCTGGCATCACCTATATTTCTTGGCGCACCTGAAGCCTTGAGGCTGTAATGCGAAAGCGTGACAGAATCGCGTTGGCTTATTTCGAGGCTGTCGCAATCACTGAAGGGCAGACTTGGCCCAATCACTATTGGTATAGCTCGATCACCAACTGCGACGTCTGCTCAAAACCTATGGGAACCGAACGCTTCATGATCGATGGCCCTGCGGAGAGCGGGCCAAATGCGCGTTGGGGCAACATGTGCGTAGTGTGCGCGCATCGCTATGCCCGTGTAATAGATTGGGGAAGGGCTCAACTATATGAAAAAGACGCAGCAGGGCACTGGAAACTAATATCAGGAGGGCCACCACAATAAGTTGGCCAATAACCGTAAACCCACCCACAATCTCAGAATTAATTCGAAATGGTGGAGCCAAGGGGAGTCGAACCCCTGACCTCTACAATGCCATTGTAGCGCTCTCCCAACTGAGCTATGGCCCCACGCGTGGCCCTTGCGGGCCTTAGAGGTCGCCGGACTTGCGCCCGGTTCGATGGCGGCTTCTAAACCCGCTTTCCGGTTAAATCAAGCGGGTTGGGAAGTTTTTTCACCGACCGCATCCGCCATGGCTGCGGTCGGCGCGGGAAATCAGCTTTCCTCGTCGTCGTCGCCGACATTGATGATGCCGGAAACGTCGTCGTCGTCCTCTTCCTCGTCTTCGAGGAAGGCATCGTTGTCGTCGTCGCCGAGATCGACATCGTCGTCGTCATCGTCAAGGTCGGGCAGGTCGGTCGAGCCCTTGCTGCTCGCCTCCTCGTCGGCATCTTCCAGAGACACGACTTCCGCGCCTTCGGTCTCTGCTTCCTCGTCATCGACTTCCGGCTCGTCCTTGGACATATCGGAGACATCTTCGAAGAAGCTCAGCGGATAGCTCTTGCCCGTATAGGGAGAGACGATCGGATCCTTGTTCAGATCGTAAAACTTACGGCCCGTCTCTGGGCAAATGCGTTTTGTGCCAAGTTCAGCTTTAGCCACCGTGCTGCCTCATCTTTTCCGCCAACAGGCCCGCCGCTTCTGCCAGTCTGTCTCTTGCAGAACAGCGGCAAGGCGGGAGAAATCTCGCTCTTCGCTTTTCGGTCCCATAACCACAGAAGCAGCGACTGTCAAAGCATAATGAGGTGCATTTGTCAGGCTTTTTGCCAAGCCTTTCTGCAGCGTCTGCTCCAAGGGATGACCTTGCGAAAGACGCATGCTAAGTGAGCGCCAGCTCAATCACGTTCACAGTGGTCCCAGATTCATGCATTCCAGCACACCCTCCCCCGCCCTTTCCAGAAGATCCGAAGCTCTCAAGGGAAGCGTGCGCGTCCCCGGCGACAAGTCGATCTCGCATCGCGCCTTCATGTTTGGCGGTCTGGCTTCGGGCGAGACGCGCATCACCGGCCTTCTGGAGGGCGAGGACGTGCTGCGCACCGGCGATGCCATGAAGGCCATGGGTGCCAAAATTGCGCGCGATGGCAATGAGTGGGTGGTGCAGGGCACCGGCAATGGCTGCCTGTTGCAGCCGGAGGCACCGCTCGATTTCGGCAATGCGGGCACCGGCGTGCGCCTGACCATGGGCCTGGTCGGCACCTATGACATGGAAACCCGCTTCATTGGCGATGCCTCACTTTCGCGTCGCCCGATGGGGCGCGTGCTCAACCCGCTGCGCGAAATGGGCGTGCAGGTGGTGGCCGCGGAAGAAAGCGACCGCCTGCCGATCACGCTGCGTGGACCGCAACGCGCGGCGCCCATTTCCTACCGCGTGCCGATGCCTTCCGCGCAGGTGAAGTCGGCCGTCCTGATCGCCGCACTCAACACGCCGGGCATCACCACGGTGATCGAGCCGGTGATGACGCGCGATCATACGGAAAAGATGCTGACGGGCTTTGGCGCGTCGCTGGAGGTCGAGACCGATGGGGAAGGCGTGCGCCATATCCGCATCGAGGGCGAGCCGAAGCTGACGGGCCAGGTGATCGACGTGCCGGGCGACCCGTCCTCCGCCGGTTTCCCGCTGGTGGCCGCACTCATCGTGCCAGGTTCGGATGTGGTTATAGAGAATGCGCTGATGAACCCGACGCGTACCGGCCTCATCCTGACATTGCAGGAGATGGGCGCTTCCATCGAGATCATGAATGCGCGCAAGGCGGGCGGCGAGGATGTTGCCGATCTGCGCGTGCGCCATTCGGACTTGAAAGGTGTCACTGTTCCCGCCGATCGGGCGCCCAGCATGATCGACGAATATCCGGTTCTGGCCATGGCAGCAGCTTTCGCGGAAGGCGAGACGGTCATGGAAGGTCTGGAAGAATTGCGCGTGAAGGAATCGGACCGTCTTTCAGCGGTTGCTGACGGCCTCAAGGCCAATGGCGTGGACTGCACCGAGGGCGAAAGCACGCTTTCAGTGCGCGGCGTGCCGGGCGGCAAGGGGCTTGGTGGCGGCACGGTTGCCACGCATCTCGACCACCGCATTGCCATGAGCTTCCTCGTTCTGGGACTTGCCACCGAGAAGCCGGTGACAATCGACGACAGTGCGATGATTGCAACCAGCTTCCCTGAATTCATGGATCTGATGACGGGGCTCGGCGCACAGATCGAGAAGGAGGCTGCCGAATGAGCACGGACAAGGTCGCAGCAATCATCGGCGGCGGCAGCGGCATGGGCGCGGCGGCGGCGCGCAAATTGGCCGAAAACGGCTATCGGGTCGCCGTCATGTCATCGTCGGGCAAAGGCGAGGCGCTGGGCAAGGAACTTGGCGGCTTCGGCTTCACCGGCTCCAACCGTGACCCGGAAGCGCTGAAAGCCTTCATTGACGGCACGATGGAGCGCTATGGCCGGATCGACGCGCTGGTGAATGGTGCGGGCCATGGGCCGAAGGGGCCGGTGCTGGAGATCTCCGACGACGAGTGGCACGAGGGGATGGAGGTCTATCTCCTCAATGTCATTCGCGCCACACGGCTCGTCACGCCGATCATGCAGGCGCAGAAGGCGGGCTCGATCGTCAACATCTCCACCTATGCGCTGTTCGAACCGGAGGAGATGTTCCCGACATCGGGCGTCTTCCGCGCGGGGCTTGCCGGCTTCACCAAGCTTTTCTGCGACAAATATGCGGGCGACAATCTGCGCATGAACAATGTGCTGCCGGGCTTCATCGACTCTCTTCCGGAAAAGGAAGAGCGCCGCTCGCGCATTCCCATGGGCCGCTATGGCACGGCGGAAGAGGTGGCCGAGCTGATCCTGTTTCTGGCCTCGGAGAAATCCTCCTACATCACCGGGCAGAATATCCGCATCGATGGCGGCATCACGAGGTCTGTCTGAAGATGGCGGGAGCAGAAAAGCCACTCGCCATTGCCATTGACGGGCCTGCGGCTTCCGGCAAGGGCACGCTTTCGCGAAGGCTTGCGGCGGAATTCGGCCTGCGGCATCTCGATACCGGGCTGACCTATCGCGGCGTTGCCAAGGCGCTCATCGACCAGGGCCTGCCGCTTGATGACGAGGACATTGCCGAGAAGGCCGCTCTTGAACTTGATCTGGGCGGGCTTGATCGCACCGTCCTTGCCGAGCACGGGATTGGCGAGGCGGCATCCAGGGTGGCAGTCATGCCGCGGGTGCGCCGGGCGCTGGTGGAGAAGCAGAAGCAGTTTGCCGCAGCCATGCCGGGCGCTGTTCTGGATGGGCGCGACATCGGCACCGTGGTGTGCCCCGATGCGCCGGTGAAGCTTTACGTGACGGCCAGTGCCGAAGTGCGCGCCGAACGCCGTTTCAGGGAGATCGTCTCCAATGGCGGTGAGGCGACCTATGAGCAGGTTCTGGAGGATGTGAAGCGGCGTGATGCGCGTGACATGGGGCGCGCGGACAGCCCTTTGCGGCCCGCACCCGACGCGCACTTGCTAGATACGAGCGAAATGGATATAGAAACGGCGTTTCTTGAAGCACGCGCATTCGTTGAGAAGGCACTGGCTGACGGAAACGACTGAAAACCGGCCTGCCCTTATCCTTCGCGCCGGAATTGCCGCCCTTGATGGACGGCCAGAGCAACAGCTCGGATGACCGGCAGGCCCCAACGCAACGCAAACCACCGGCGCAGCCCCGCAAATGGGGCATATCAGGAGCTTCAATGTCAGAATTCAATCCGTCCCGCGACGATTTCGCGAGCCTGCTCGAAGAGTCGTTCTCCGCGAACGAGGCTGTCGAGGGTACCGTCGTCAAGGGCACCGTTACGGCCATCGAAAAGGACATGGCCATCATCGATGTGGGTCTCAAGGTCGAAGGCCGCGTGCCGCTGAAGGAATTCGGCGCCAAGGCAAAAGACGGCGAGATGAAGGTCGGCGACCAGGTCGAGGTCTATGTCGAGCGCATCGAGAACGCACTTGGCGAAGCCATGCTGTCGCGCGAGAAGGCTCGCCGCGAAGAGAGCTGGGTCAAGCTGGAAGTCAAGTTCAACAATGGCGAGCGCGTCGAAGGCGTCATCTTCAACCAGGTCAAGGGTGGCTTCACCGTCGATCTGGATGGTGCCGTGGCCTTCCTGCCGCGCAGCCAGGTGGACATCCGTCCGATCCGCGACGTTTCCCCGCTGATGCACACGCCGCAGCCGTTCGAAATCCTCAAGATGGACAAGCGCCGCGGCAATATCGTCGTTTCGCGCCGTACCGTTCTTGAAGAGAGCCGTGCAGAGCAGCGCTCCGAGATCGTCCAGAACCTCGAAGAGGGTCAGGTGGTCGAGGGTGTCGTCAAGAACATCACCGATTACGGAGCGTTCGTTGACCTCGGCGGCATTGACGGCCTGCTGCATGTCACCGACATGGCATGGCGCCGCGTGAACCACCCGACGGAGATCCTGAATATCGGCCAGACGGTCAAGGTTCAGATCATCCGCATCAACCAGGAAACGCACCGCATCTCGCTGGGTATGAAGCAGCTCGAGGCCGACCCGTGGGAAGGCATTGGCGGCAAGTACCCGCTTGGCAAGAAGGTTGCCGGCCGCGTGACCAACATCACCGACTACGGCGCATTCGTCGAGCTGGAGCCGGGCATCGAAGGCCTGATCCACGTTTCGGAAATGTCCTGGACGAAGAAGAACGTTCACCCCGGCAAGATCCTGTCCACCACGCAGGAAGTCGAAGTGGTCGTTCTGGAAGTCGATCCGGTCAAGCGCCGCATCTCGCTCGGTCTCAAGCAGACGCTGGAGAATCCGTGGGAGGCATTCGCCCGCAACCATCCGTCCGGCTCCGTCGTCGAAGGCGAAGTCAAGAACAAGACCGAGTTTGGTCTGTTCATCGGCCTGGAAGGCGATGTCGACGGCATGGTGCACCTCTCCGACCTCGACTGGACGCGTCCGGGCGAGCAGGTCATCGAGGAGTACAATCGCGGCGACATGGTGAAGGCGCAGGTTCTCGACGTCGATGTCGAGAAGGAGCGCATTTCGCTGGGCATCAAGCAGCTTGGTCCTGACGCGGTTGGCGATGCGGTTGCATCGGGCGACCTGCGCAAGGGTGCTGTCGTGACCTGTGAAGTGACCGAAGTGAAGGACGGCGGCCTCGAAGTCCGTCTCGTCGATCACGAAGTCGAAAGCTTCATCAAGCGTTCCGACCTGTCGCGTGACCGTGACGAGCAGCGCCCGGAGCGTTTCTCCGTCGGCCAGCGCGTGGACGCCCGCGTCACCATGTTCGACAAGAAGACGCGCAAGCTCAACGTCTCCATCAAGGCGCTTGAGATCGCGGAAGAGAAGGAAGCCGTCGCACAGTTCGGCTCCACCGATTCCGGCGCATCGCTTGGCGACATCCTTGGCGCAGCGCTCAAGAACAAGGGCGGCGACGACGAGTAATCGTCAAGCTTCCATTGCTTTTGCAATCAGCCCCTGCGGGAGTAATCTCGCAGGGGTTTTTTCATGGCCGTTTTATTTTAAAGCGCCCGTTTCGGGCACGCATTTTCAGACTAAGGACATAGATGATGAAACAGAAAGCCAATGGCATCGGCGGCATCTTCTTCCGCGCCCGCAACCCGCAGAAGCTTGGGGAGTGGTACCGCGAGCATCTGGGCGTCGGCGGCGAGTGCGAGGGCGTTTGGCAGCAGGAAAGCGGCTACACCGTCTTCGCCCCCTTCCCCGCCGACACCGACTATTTCGGCCGCGACACCCAGCAATTCATGCTCAATTTCCGCGTGGGCGACCTCGATGCCATGATCGCCCAGCTGAAAGCAGCCGGCATTGAAGTGGAAACGCGGGCGGAATGGGATTCAGAAGTCGGCCGCTTTGCACGCGTGGTAGACCCCGAGGGCAACCCGGTGGAGCTTTGGGAGCCTGCGGTGGGGTGAGTAGTGGCGAGGCGAAGTAAACAGCCTATACGTGCCTTGACTTCCACAGCTTCAACCACAAGAAATAGCAACCTAATACTGTTGGAGCTTCGGGGGACAGAGACTTTGGAGACGCACGAGGTAATCGATCTAGCACACTGGGTGTTCGATCACGTTAAGGTTGCAATGCCAGTTTACGAAGAGTTGGTGCGAGCAATGGAGCAAAACTCCCAAAATGGCACCAAAGTAGCTATTCGCGAGCATCTAAATGCTGTTGAGGCCGCTCTCAAATCAATGCCTACCGAGCGGCTTTCTTCTCAACAGGTGCAATTGCTAGAAGGCATCGAAGCTTGGCAGTATATTGGCAAACGGGGTTTTAGTTTTATTGAACGCGTTGTCAAAGAAGGAAATTACGACCCGGTTAGTTCTGCTAAAGATTTGCGCGCTGCGAAGCAGACTCTAGAGTCTGCGATTCAACTCATGTCCCAAGCCGAGTCATCTCTACATGAGCTCGGTATATTTTCCTCAGCAAGCCATGATCATCCAGCTCAACCGCTTATTCGCCTGCATTTCCGCGCCGACGCGTCCATCGACAACGTTGTCGAACTGAAGAAATGGGCTACCGAGTGGCATGAAATCTCGCGGGGCTTAGCGCTCGCCTCGGGTGAAAGTCCCGAAGATGTTCGGATAAGCTCGGCTACCACTGGTTCCATCATTATAACATTAGCCACCACCGCAACTATTACTTTGCTAATTGCGAAAATAATCAAGAACATTTCGGACATAGTGAGAAATACCATTGAAATAGATAACGCTCTGTCTGAATGGAGAACACGACGTTTAATAGATCGTAATATTGAGACCGCATTAAAAGAACGCAAGAAATCGCTAGCAACCGAAGGCTTAAAAAATACTCTGGATACTGCGAAAGAACAACTCGGAGAGTTAGACGGAGAGGCGTCCAACGCTCTCGAGAAAGCTCTCCAGAAACTTTTCAGGTTTCACGAAAAGGGGGGAGAAGTCGATATACTTCTACCTCCAAAACCTGACGACGAAGAAGACACCGAGGCTCTGGAAGAAGATACAGCTTCATTGCGCGAGGTGGTAAGCGAGGTTAGGAAACTTCGCAATGAGATTGCGCTGCTACTGGAAGATGGAACACAAGACGCGACTTGAGTGCGATTATCTTGCAGGAGACTTGCTGATTTACCTGCTCACCACCCCAAATCCGTCTCAACAAAATCGTTTCCCTTGAAAGCCAGCCTCGCACCCAGTTCCTGCGCACAGGCATAGGCCAGGCAGTCGCCGAGGTTCAGTTTCGCGGGATGATTGACGAGCTTGCCATAGCGCCCTGCGGCGGCGAGGGCTTTTCGACCTATCTCGGCAGTGATTGCGATTTCGGTTAGTTCGAGGTCGGTGGTGAATTGATCGACCAGCGTAGTGGCAGTCTCTATGTCTTCCGGAGTCGCGGTCACGCGCTTTCTTGCCGTTGCGATCCGGCGGGCAAGCGAGAGGGTGGCTTCCATGCGCACGATGGGTGAGATGCCGAAGGGACCTTCTTCGCGCTCCAGCCGCGCCATAAGCGCCTCTGCATCATCTTCGCCAGCCAGAATGGCAACAACCACCGATGCGTCGATGAAGAGCATCAGTCAACGTCATCCCAAAGCTCATCCGTCTCCTGCGCATGATCACCCGGCGCAAAAGGTCCCGCCTCCTGCGCCATTGCCAGTGATTTTGCCAGTCGCTCGCGCATGGGCAGGCGGCGTTTTTGCTGGCTGATTTCGTGTTTCAGCGCGCGCTTTACCGCTTCGGATTTGGTGGTCTTGGTCAGTCCAACCAGTTCTTCGGCGAGCTTGTCGACTTCCGGGTCCTTGATGTAGAGGGGCATCGGGATATCCTCATTTGCTCACAATATATCCCAATGCTGTCTCCAGCGCCAACGCCCATCACCAATGCGGTGGCTTCGTCACGGGCACATCCGGCGCCACCTGTTCTTCCAGCGTCAGAAAGCGCTCGGTCAGGCGGTCGAGTTTCTTCTGCAGGGCGTCGATGGTTTTCCATTGCTCGGTGAGCTGGGTGGAAAGTTCCTCTATGGTCTTTTCCTGCTCGGCGGCGAGCATTTCGAGTTGTTCGATACGGTCGGTGGTCATTTTTGCAGGCTTTCGAGTGCTGCGCGCAGGGCCGGGCCCATTGGTGCAGCCTTGCGGGTTTTTCGGTTCACATAGACATGGACGAAGAAGCCTTCGGCTGAGGCTTTTTTCTCCTCGTTGCGGAAGAGCGCGATTTCGTAGCGCACGGAGCTTTTGCCCAGATGTGCAACGCGCAGGCCAGCGGTGATGATGTCGGGAAAGGCCATTTCCGAGAAATAGCGGCAGCCTGTCTCGACCACCAGGCCGATCCCGGCGCTGTTGTTTATGTCGAGCAGGTTGTTTTCGATCAGCCAGCCATTCACCGCCGTGTCGAAGAGCGAATAGTGGACCACATTGTTCATGTGGCCATAGGCGTCATTGTCCATCCAGCGCGTGGGGATGGTGCGAAAAGCGCGATATTCCGCGCGGGTGGAAGGCTCAGGGCGGCTTTCGCTCATCTCACCATGCCGCGCGGTATATGGCGGCCGCATCGTCCTCGCGCACCTCGCGCGGATTGTTGACGAGCAGGCGCTGCTGTTTCATCGCGTCGCTGGCAAGTTTTGGCAGATGCACCTCGCCAATGCCGACCTCGCGCAGGCGGGTTGGCATTTCCAGCCGTTTGGAGAGGGCCGCAAGCTCCTCGATGAAGGCGGAGCAGAGCGCCTGCGCGCCCTCGCCTTCGCCCAGATTAGGGAAGGCATCGCGGGCGATCTCGGCATAAAGATGCGCGGCATCGGGCGCGTTGAAGCGCAGCACATGAGGCAGCACAAGCGCATTCGACAATCCGTGGGGCACGTGGAATGTGCCGCCAATCGGATAGGCCAGCGCATGCACGGCGGCGACGGGCGAATTGGCAAAGGCCTGTCCGGCCAGCATGGAGCCGAGCAGCATCGCGCCGCGTGCTTCCTCATTGCCGCCGTCAAACACGGCCGTCTCGATATTCGCGCCCAGAAGCTGAAGCGCCTGGCGGGCGAGCATTTTCGACAGCGGATTGTTGTTGGCGGATTTCGAGGCATAGGCCTCGATGGCGTGCACCATGGCATCCACGCCCGTGGCCGCGGTGATTGCCGGCGGCAGGCCAAGGGTGAGGCGCGCATCGAGAATTGCGATATCCGGCAGGATCACGGGGCTTGAGACGCCGCGCTTTTCCTCCGCACCCACGGTGATGATGGAGACAGGTGTGACTTCCGAACCCGTTCCGGCGGTGGTGGGCACCAGAACCAGCGGCAGACGGGGGCCCCTGGCCTGTCCCACACCCCATGCGTCGTCGAGGTCTTCATTCGAGCCCAGAAGCAGGCTTGCAAGCTTTGCCACATCGAGCGATGAACCGCCGCCGAAGCCGACAACGCCGGTGACTTGGGCCTTTCGCCCGGCGTCCACCGCGCGCTCTAATGTTTCACGGGAGGGATCGGCCTCCACCTCGTCGAAAATGGTGACTTTTGCGCCCGCTTCTTCGAGCGATTTGATCGCGGAATCGGCGAGACCCAGCTTTCGCAGGCCGGGATCCGTGACCAGAAGGACACGTGTGCCCAGCCGTGAAACACTTATCGCGCCAAGACGGGTTGCCGCGCCCGCCTCGAAGACGATAGAGGGCGTGGTATTGAAGACGAAGGGTGAGGACGAAATCTTCATGGTCAGGGAAATTGACAATTCCCTGAACCTTTGTCGAGTGTAGTATGCAATCAAGGGCGGCCCACAACGGGTATCCTTAAAGCAAACAAACGACAATAAACGGGGAAGAGCCCGCATGGCGGAAGCCGCAATCGAGCTCAAGGGCATTTCGAAGAGTTTCGGCGCCGTGCGCGCCAATCGCGACATCGACCTGAAGGTCGAGGCGGGAACGATCCACGGGATCATCGGCGAGAACGGCGCTGGCAAATCCACGCTGATGTCGATCCTCTACGGCTTCTACCAGGCCGATAGCGGGCGCATCTTCATCGGCGGGCGCGAGGTGAAGATCACCTCCTCCTCCGACGCGATCCAGAAAGGCATCGGCATGGTGCATCAGCACTTCATGCTGGTGCACAATTTCACGGTTCTGGAAAACGTGATCCTGGGTGCCGAAGACGCGCCGCTTCTCAACCGCTCCATCGCCAATGCGCGCTCGGAGCTTGAACGGCTGGAGCGCGATTACGGGCTGGAAGTCGATCCCGACGCCATTGTCGAGGAACTGCCGGTCGGCCTTCAGCAGCGCGTGGAAATTCTCAAAGCGCTTTATCGCGGTGCGGATATTCTCATTCTCGACGAACCGACCGGCGTGCTGACGCCTGCGGAGGCCGATCACCTTTTCCGCATCCTGCGCCAGCTCAAGGACGAGGGCAAAACGGTCATCCTCATCACGCACAAGCTGCGCGAGATCATGGCCGTCACCGACAATGTCTCCGTCATGCGCCAGGGCCAGATGGTCGCCACACGCAAGACGCAGGAAACCAGCGTGGAGGAACTGGCCGAACTGATGGTCGGCCGCCGCGTGCTTCTGCAGGTGGAGAAAGGCGAGGCAAAGCCCGGCGAGGTTCTGCTTTCCGTCAAGAACCTGACGGTGAGGGATTCGCGCGGCGTGACCATGGTGGAGAATGTCTCCTTCGATGTGCGCGCAGGCGAAATCGTGGGCATTGCAGGCGTGGCCGGCAACGGACAGACGGAACTTCTCGACACGATCACGGGTATCCGCAAGGCGGAAAACGGCACGGTGACGCTCGATGGCGCGCCGGTGGATCTGACGGGCGAAGCCGACCCTGCCGATCTGCGCCAGCGCGGGATGGCCCATGTCCCCGAAGACCGCCACCATGTCGGCCTCGTACTCGCCTTCGAGGAAAACGAGAACGCCATGCTCGGCTATCACGGGCAGGAGAAATACCGCAAAGGCATGCTGCTCGACATCAAGGCCATGCGCGAGGACGCGGTCGAGAAGATCGAGAAATACGACATCCGCCCACCCGATCCGCGCCTGAAGACGGCCAATTTCTCCGGTGGCAACCAGCAGAAGATCGTGCTGGCCCGCGAGATCGAGCAGGACCCGAAGGTGCTGATCGTCGGCCAGCCCACCCGCGGCGTGGATGTCGGTGCCATCGAATTCATCCACAAACGCCTGATCGAGATGCGCGATGCGGGCAAGGCCGTGGTTCTTGTCTCCGTCGAACTCGACGAAATCCGCTCGCTCTCCGACCGTATCCTCGTCATGTTCGCCGGCCGAATAGTCGGCGAGCGCGGGCCGGAAGCCACCGAAGGCGAACTCGGCCTGCTGATGGCCGGCGTTGAAGAAAAGGAAGCGGCGGAATGAGTGCGCCTTATGCGAAATTGCCCGCATGGGCCGATTACGGGCTGATCCCGCTCATCAATCTTCTGGTTGCCTTTTTCGTGGCGGGACTTGTGGTTCTGCTGGTGGGCGAGAACCCGTTTCGTGCGGCCATGATCCTCATCGACGGCGCATTGGGGCGGGGGCAGAACATTGCCTATACGCTCTATTACGCCACGAGCTTCATCTTCACCGGGCTTGCGGTAGCGGTGGCGTTCCACTGCAGCCTGTTCAATATCGGCGGTGAGGGACAGGCTTATGTGGGCGGGCTCGGCGTGGCGCTGGTCGCGCTTGCCTTCGACAATATCCTGCCCTGGTGGTTGACCTTCCCGCTGGCGATTGCGGGAGCTGCCGTCTTTGGTGCGGCATGGGCCTTCATTCCCGCCTATTTCCAGGCCAAGCGCGGATCGCATATCGTCATCACGACGATCATGTTCAACTTCATCGCAGCCAGCCTGATGGTCTATCTGCTGGTGAATGTGTTGAAGCCCGCGGGCCTGCAGGCGCCGCAGACGCGCACCTTTGCCGAAGGCGCACATCTGCCGAAACTCAACTTCATGCTGGAATGGTTCGGCTTCACGATCCGTTCGGCTCCGTTCAACCTGTCCTTCCTGCTGGCACTGCTTTCTGCCTTCGGTGTCTGGGTTCTCATCTGGCGCACAAAGCTTGGCTACGAGATCCGCATGCGTGGCCACAGCCCCGAGGCTGCGCGCTATGCCGGTGTGAGCGAGACGCGCATCATCATCATCACCATGCTGATTTCCGGCGCTCTTGCTGGCATGATGGCGCTCAATCCGGTGATGGGCGACCAGCACCGGCTGCAGATCGACTTCGTGACCGGTGCCGGTTTCGTGGGAATTGCCGTGGCGCTGATGGGACGCTCGCATCCCGCAGGCATCGTGCCGGCGGCGATCCTGTTTGGCATGCTCTATCAGGGCGGGGCGGAGCTCGCCTTCGAAATGCCCGGCATCTCGCGCGACATGATCGTGATCATCCAGGGTCTCGTCATCCTGTTTGCCGGGGCGCTGGAGCACATGTTCCGCCCATCGGTGCAGGCGCTGTTTGCAGGGTTCAACGCGGCAGATCGCGACCGAAGCGACGCCCAAGGGGAGCGTGCCTGACATGGAATTCTTCGACACGCTGATTGCCGTTCTCGACTCCACCGTCCGCCTTTCCGTGCCGCTGCTGCTGGCCGCACTTGCGGGACTTTATTCGGAGCGTTCGGGCGTTTTCGATATTGGCCTTGAAGGCAAGATGCTGGCCGGCGCCTTTGCCGCCGGTGCTGCCGCTGCCGTGACCGCCAGCGCCTGGATCGGCCTTGCCGCTGCCGTCGTGGTCTCGGTATTCTTTGCGCTGGTGCATGGTTTTGCCTCCATCACGCATCGCGGCAACCAGATCGTTTCCGGCGTCGCCATCAACTTCATCGCGGCCGGCTCGACGATCATTCTGGGCCAGGCCTGGTTCAGCCAAGGCGGGCGCACACCGCTTCTGGGCGCGGAAGGCCGCTTCAACGCCATCCACCTGCCCTTCGCGGATGCGGTTCGTGACGTGCCGATCATCGGTCCGATCTATGCCGAGCTGATCTCCGGTCACTCGCTTCTCGTCTATGTCGCTTTCCTGCTGGTGCCCTTCACATGGTGGGTGATGTTCCGCACGCGCTTTGGCCTTCGCCTGCGCGCGGTCGGTGAAAATCCGGCTGCCGTTGATACGGCGGGCATCTCTGTTGGCTGGCTGCGTTATCGCGCCGTCATGTGCACGGGCATCCTCACCGGTCTTGCGGGCACCTATCTTGCGCTGGCGCAGAATGCGGGCTTCGTGAAGGACATGACGGCAGGGCGCGGCTTCATCGCGCTGGCCGCCCTCATCTTCGCCAAGTGGAAGCCGGTGCCGGTGATGTTCGCCTGCCTGCTGTTCGGTTTCCTCGATGCTTTCGCAATCCGCATTCAGGGCACGCCGCTGCCGCTGATCGGGCGCGTCCCGGTTCAGTTCATGCAGGCACTGCCTTACATCCTGACCGTGATCCTGCTTGCCGGCTTCATCGGCAAGGCTGTGCCTCCACGTGCGGGTGGCACGCCTTATGTGAAGGAGCGCTAGGCGATGGCAGAAGATCTGTTCGAGGCCGCGAAATCGGCCATGGCCAAGGCCTATGCGCCCTATTCGCGTTTTCCGGTCGGTGCAGCACTTCGCACCACCGATGGGGCCGTTCATGCCGGCTGCAATATCGAGAATGCATCCTATCCGGAAGGCTGGTGTGCCGAGACGACCGCGCTGGGGCACCTCATCATGGGCGGCGGCGGCAAGGTCGCGGAAGTGGCCGTGGTCGCAGAGAAGATGGAACGCATCATGCCCTGTGGCGGATGCCGCCAGCGGCTTTCCGAATTCGTGACGGAGGACGCGGTTCTGCATCTTTGCACCATGGAAGGCGTGGTTGAGAGCGTGCCTTTCTCGTCCATCTTTCCTCGTGGCTTTGATCTGGAGCAGAACCGGTGAAGGAAGCGGTTGATATTCTGACCGAACGGCTGGCCGGCCTGATGCCGCGGGTCGCAATCGTGCTCGGTTCGGGCCTTGGCGGCCTTGTCGACGAGGTCGAGAACGCCATCCACATTCCCTATGAGGAACTGCCCGGCTTTCCACAAAGCGGTGTCTCCGGCCATGCAGGCAAGATCGTCGCCGGCACCTTTCAGGGTGTTCCGGTGGTCATGCTTGCAGGGCGCGCGCATTATTACGAGCACGGCGATGCGGCAGCGATGCGCCCTGCGCTCGAGGTACTGTGGGGCATTGGCGTGACGAGCCTTCTGCTTTCCAATGCGGCCGGTTCGCTGCACACGGAAATGCCGCCTGGATCGGTCATGTTGATCGACGACCACATCAACTATTCGGGCATGAACCCGCTGATCGGCGAGCAGAGCGACCGCCGCTTTACCGGCATGAGCGAGGCCTATGACCGCGACATGCGGGAGGCGCTGGCAAAGGCAGCGGAAACGGCCGAAGTCACGCTCCATCGCGGCGTCTATATGTGGTTTTCAGGCCCGTCCTTCGAGACGCCAGCTGAGATCCGCATGGCGCGGACACTTGGTGCCGATGCTGTCGGCATGTCCACCGTTCCCGAGGTCATTCTCGCGCGCTTCATCGGGCTGAAAGTGGCCGCCTGCTCCGTCATCACCAATCTTGGTGCGGGCATGGCCGCAGGCGAGATGTCGCATCAGGAGACGAAGGACATGGCGCCGCTTGGCGGCCAGCGCCTGGCACAGGTTCTGCGCGCCTATTTCGCCTCCGGCATGCACCGCGATGACTAGTCTCCTGCCGCAGGAGATCATCCGCCGCAAGCGTGATGGCAAGGCGCTCGGCCCGGATGAAATCGGCGATTTCGTGCAGGGCCTGAGCAATGATGGATGGAGCGAGGGCCAGGTTGCCGCTCTTGCCATGGCGATCTTTCTCAACGGCATGACGCGCGAGGAATCGGTTGCGCTGACGCTCGCCATGCGTGACAGCGGCGACGTGCTGGACTGGCAGGGCTTCGACCGCCCTGTCACCGACAAGCATTCGACCGGTGGCGTGGGCGACAATGTCTCGCTAATGCTTGCGCCCATTATTGCAGCCTGTGGCGGTCTCGTGCCGATGATCTCGGGTCGCGGCCTTGGCCATACGGGCGGCACGCTGGACAAGATGGATTCCATCCCCGGCTATCAGAGCCAGCCCGGGCTTGACCTCTTCCGCAAAACCGTCCACGAGGCGGGCTGCGCGATCATTGGGCAGACCTCCGATCTTGCGCCTGCCGACAAGCGCTTCTACGCGGTGCGCGACGTGACCGGCACGGTGGAATCCGTGCCGCTGATCACCGCCTCCATTCTGTCCAAGAAGCTTTCAGCGGGGCTGCAGAGCCTGGTGCTTGACGTAAAATGCGGTAATGGCGCTTTCATGAGCAGTCATGAAAAAGCGCAGGAACTGGCGCTCAGTCTCGTGCAGGTGGCCAATGGTGCGGGCCTCAAGACAACCGCACTTCTAACCGACATGAACGAACCACTGGCTGACGCCGCAGGCAATGCGGTGGAGGTTCAGGTTGCGGCTGACTTTTTGACCGGCGCGCGGCGCACCGACCGGCTGGAGCGCGTGACGCTGGCGCTTTGCGCGGAGATGCTGTTTTCCAGCGGGCTTGCCGCCTCGCCTGCGGAAGGTGAAACGATGGCGCGGGCTGCTCTGGATGATGGGAGGGCGGCTGAGCAATTTAACAGGATGGTGGCCGCACTGGGTGGGCCAGCCAACTTCCTTGATCGTGCCGAACATCATCTGCCCAAAGCACCGCTCGTTCTTGATGTTCCAGCGCCCGAAGCAGGATATATGGCGGCCATCGACTCCCGCGCCGTCGGCGTTGCCGTTATCGGCCTTGGCGGAGGGCGCAGGCGCGCGGAAGACAAGATCGATCACCGCGTGGGTATCGATCGCATCACGCCGGTTGGCACGGCCATCAGCAAGGGCGATCCGCTTGCGCGCATCCACGCTGCCCACCGGGAGGATGCACAGGCTGCGCAGGCAGCTTTGCTCAAGGCTTTCACGCTTGGCGAGAAGGTCGAGCGGATCAATCCCGTGCTCGAGCGCGTTGGCGGCTAATCACTGCTCGAGGATGAGCGAACCGCGTTCGATCTGGAACCGCTTGAGTTCGCTGAGGAAGCTCATGCCCACCAGTGTATGGTCCAGTGCGTGATCGTCGAGAACGAGGACTTCCACATCTGGAACGTAGATCTTTCCGATCGCCATGCCTTCCAGCGTTGCCACGGCTGCTCGCGTCATGCCGTTGGCGGTGTTCACGCGCGCATTGAAATCCGATTCCTGAAGCCTGATGCCCACCTTGCGCGCTGTGCTGGTATTGATCGCCACCATGGTCGCGCCCGTATCCACCATACCCGGAATGCGCGCTCCGTTCAGCTTGAACTCGGCAAAGAAATGACCCTTGGCGTCTGATGGTATGCGTATCTTGCGGCCGAGAAGATTTTCCTGCTCTCGCTCCAGTTCGGCACGGCTGAGGTGCACCGTCATACGGCTTTCCTCGCCCGTGGCCGAGCTCTTGTAGAAATGGCTCACGAGCTTGGAGAACAGCTCCGGATTGTCTCTGTGCACCATGGGCAGCGCCACGGCGACCCCGACTAGCGAACTCAGAAAGATGATCTTGCTCAAACGCATGGTCTGCCCCCATTCTGGCGTGCGCCAGCATGGAGGCAGACTATCACCGAGACCTTAAAAGCCACGTCCCGAAGACAGGCGTGGTTTCCGAATTGCTAATCACTTGGTGCCGTAGAGACGATCACCCGCATCCCCGAGGCCAGGCACGATATATCCCTTTTCATTAAGCTTCTCGTCGATCGAGGCGGTAAAGACGGGCACATCGGGATGCGCGTTGCGGAAGCGCTCGACACCTTCAGGTGCTGCCAGAAGGCAGAGGAAGCGCAGATTGGTCGCGCCGCGGTCCTTCAGCTTCTGCACGGCGGCAACGGCGGAATTGGCAGTGGCAAGCATCGGGTCGACCACGATTACCAGCCGGTCTTCGAGATCGGATGGCGCCTTGAAGAAATATTCGACCGCTTCCAACGTCTCGTGGTCACGATAGAGACCGACATGGGCAACACGGGCGGACGGCACCAGATCGAGCATGCCGTCTAGCAGGCCATTGCCTGCACGCAGGACCGAGGCGAAGACCAGCTTCTTGCCCTCAAGCGTCGGCGCCTTCATCTCCTGGACAGGCGTCTCGATGACCCGCGTGGTAACTTCCAGATCACGGGTCACCTCGTAGCAGAGCAGAAGCGAAATTTCGCGCAGCAGGCGGCGGAAGCTGCCGGTGGAGGTTTCCTTGTCCCGCATGATGGTCAGCTTGTGCTGTACAAGCGGATGATCGACGACGTTCACGCCCTGCATGATTGGCTCCATGATCTTGCGCGCTGAGGGCGCGCATTCGTGCACCTGAAAACTCTTACCCTGTCGGAAACCAGATGCAGCGCGGCTGCGCAAGCCTTTATGCCTCTGACGCCCTGTTCAGGCGCTCCAGAAGCCGTGTGCGGGTTGCTTCATCCACAAAGGCAGCTTCGACCGAAGTGCGCGTGAGAGCGAGCAATTCCCCGTCATCAAAGCCGAAATGCTCTTTCGCCACGTCATATTCGTTCGAGAGCGAGGTGTGGAAATGCGGCGGATCGTCGGAACTGACCGTCACGCGGCAACCTGCCTCCTTCAGTGCGGGAAGCGGGTGGTTTTCGATGCGGTCATAGACACCGAGCACGATGTTCGAGATCGGGCAGACCTCTAGCACGATACCTTCTTCTGCGATGCGCTGAACAAGCGCGTCATCCTCGATTGCGCGCACGCCGTGGCCGATGCGGGTCGGCGCAAAGGTATCCAGTGCGGATCGGACGCTTTCGGGGCCGCCGAATTCTCCAGCGTGAACCGTCAGGCCAAGGCCTGCCTCACGAGCAATGTCGAAGGCACGGGCAAAGTCACTTGCGGCGCCCATGCGTTCGTCTCCGGCCATGCCGAAGCCTGTCACCAGAGGATGGCCACAATTGGCGGCAAAATTTGCGGCTTTCACCACTGCTTCCGCTCCCACATGGCGAACGCCGGTGACCACCATGCGCGACTCGATACCGGTTTCGGACTTTGCGCGACGCATGCCTTCGGCCAGTGCTTCGGTGTAGGATTCGGGTGACAGCCCTACCCGTTCGGCGTGGTCGGGCGAGGTAAAGAACTCCGCATATATCGCGCCATCGCGCGCGATTTCGCGCAGATAGTTTTCCGTCAGAAGGGCATAATCTTCGGGCGTGCGGAACAGCTCGGCAGCGCGATCATAGGCCTTGAGGAAGCTGGTGAAGTCATTCCAGTGATAGGCGTTATCGCGGATGAAGGACGAGACATCGACGCCGTATTTCTTCGCCTGGGCCATAACGAGTGCCGGCGACGCCGCGCCCTCAATGTGACAGTGCAATTCCGCTTTGGGTACCAATTTTCGCTTCCATCCATCTGTAGCCGTTTGAGCGCAGCGGCGCACAATAACGCAGATGAAGGCAGAAGGAAGGTCAAGTCCTCAGACGGTGTCGCAGACATCACTCCAGGCAGCAGCCCTGCGCAGAACCGCAAGAAACTTCTCGCCCGCCTGTTCCAACGGGCCCGAATTGTCGATCACGAGCGCCTGAGGCACCTGCAATTCACTGGAATGCGCGCGCTCCAGACGCTGCAACAGCTCGGCCCGGCTTTCGCGTCCACGGGCTGCCAACCGATCCGCCAGCACTTCACGTGGTGCCGTGATGATAACTGGCTGGAAGTTGACATAGCGCTCGCCAAGCGCTGGGATGACCGCACGCGAGGCATTGGCCACCACCACCTGGCCGGCGCGGGCGATGTCATCGAGTTCGGCGGGAAGGCCGTAGCACAGGCCGTTTGCGCGCCAGGATGCCGCGAAGCAACCGTCACGCTCCGCACGTTCGAAAGCTTCCACTTCCAGGCTGTCATGCTCCTCGCTGTCGGCTTCCATCGGGCGCGTGATGACGCGCCGCGCGAAGACGACATCCCCAGCCAGGGCGCCAAGGCGCTCGCGTGCATATTGCATCACGGAGTCCTTGCCTGCCCCCGACGGCCCCGCCACGGCGACGAAAACGCCCTGTCGGATCGGGAAGGGTGTTTCGGCGCGGGCGCGTTCCATGCTGGCGGAGATCATCTTTCTGCTCCTCAGGCCACACGCTCGCCCGCGCGCCACACGGTGCGGATGACCGGCATGCCATCATCGAGACGCACGCGGACAAGATCGGCCCTGCGGCCAACCTCGATGGCACCGCGGTCGTTGAGGCCCACAGCGTCGGCGGGGTTCTTCGACACCTTGGCGATGGCTTCGGGCAGGCTGATACCGTTGACGACCTGCCCCAGCGAGAATGCAGCCTGCATCAGGCTGAAGGGGATATAGTCGGAAGACAGAATATCAAGATTGCCTTCGCGCGCCAGCTCGCGGGCGGAGACGTTGCCGGAATGCGAGCCGCCGCGGACGACATTCGGTGCGCCCATGAGCACGGCCATGCCCGAGCCCTTCGAGGCAGAAGCTGCGTCCAATGTGGTGGGAAACTCCGCAACGCGAACACCATCCCGCGCCGCTTCGGCGACATGGTCGGTGGTGGCGTCGTCATGGCTGGCGAGGATGATGCCGCGCTGGCCGCAGATCTCAGCAACCTTGCGTCGGTTCGGGGCCGAATTTTTCGACGATTCCGCCATGCGCTTTTCGCAGAACCGGCGGAAGCCTTCATCATCCAGGCCCATCTTGGTCTTGTAGTAGAGCGCATAGGCATCGAGATTGGTGAACTGACGCTGCCCCGGCGAGTGGTCCATGAGCGAAGCAAGCTTCACGCGGTCATCATCAGCGAACAACGAGAAGCCATCATAGCAATCGGGTGCCGAAACCTCGCAGCGCAAATGCAGGAAATGCTCCGCACGCAGGCGCCCGGCCTCCTGACTTTCCTCGATAGCGTCACCCAGGTCCCGGGTGTCCTGCGCGCTGATGTCGCTGTCTTCGTCCAGACCAACGCGCAGTGCATCGAAGACGGTCGTGATACCGGATGCCGCGATCTGCGCGTCATGCGCCATGACGGCTGCGACCGGGTTCCAGCGCACCTTCGGACGCGGCGAATAATGGCGTTCGAGATGGTCGGTGTGAAGTTCCACCAGCCCCGGCACGAGGTAGTCGCCGTCGAGGTCTTCGCCTGCGCCACTAGCAGTGCCGGTTGAAATATCCGCAATCTGGCCATCGCGGATGAGCAGGCTTCCACGCACCACCTCGTTCGGCAGCACGATATTCGCATTCTTGAACAGCAATTCCTTGGTCATATCGATCTTTCAGGCAGTTTTACGCGCTCTGCCGCCCTGGAGCGGGTGGAGAGACTTGATCTTGAATGGGGCACCGGGCTCCGGCTCTATGAACAGGGCAAGTGTACCAATGGTGAGAGGTTCCAGCAAAAGCGGGCCGAAATGGTCGCTGATTGCCTGTTCCATACGTTCTGCTTCCGCCGCAGGCACCCGTCCGGTGAGCGTCATGTGGAAGCGGAATTCCTCGTGCACATAGGGGTAACCCCATTTGTGCAGGTTCTTCAGCTGAGCCGGCGAAAGATTGTCCGGGTTGCGGCGCTCGATCTCGGACGGCGAAAGCGGTGCGCGATAGGGCTCGAAGGCAGTCACAACGTCGCTTGCAAGCGCGTTGAGATCCGGTGACGGATCGGCGGGCACGAGTGCAAAGAAACTGTCGAGGCGAGCGAGCTTGATGCGTTCCAGGTGTACCGGTTCCTGCTGCAGCGTGTAGCGGTCGAGCGCGTCGCAGAGTTCGGTCTCCTTCAGTCCGTCCATCAGGCGGAAAGGCGCTTTCAAGGTCGCGTGGAAGCCATAGCGCCGCGCGGCGGCCGTATGAAATGCGATTTCTGCCGCCGAGAAGGAGCCGACAGCGACCGGGGGCAAGGTCTCACTGGTGAACGGGTCGCGCCCAAGCCAGCGCGCGGCGAATTTTGCCAGCGGGTCGTCACGCTCCGGCGTGAAGTAGATCGCATATCGCATTTCCAGATCCTCCAGTCCTCTAGCCCGTCCGCCTCTCGGTGGATCGCCTGCTGCCCGGCTTAGGTGATTTGCATGACAGCACAACGAAAAATTCGGTAGCGTCAACGCACGCCAATGGCTTGGCCAGAGTTGCGAATTCCTAATTCAGTGCTGCACCCTCGGTTCCGATCAGCCGGCGGCGCAGCATGCTTGAAATATTGTCGAAGATGAACACCACCATCAGGATCAACAAGACCATATAGGCCACATTTTCCCAATCCTGGTTCGTGCGCATGGCTTCCCACAGCTTCAGGCCGATGCCACCTGCACCCACAGCTCCGATAATGGTCGCTGAACGCGTGTTCGATTCCCAGAAATACAGTGCCTGGCCAAGGAAAACCGGAAGCACCTGCGGCAATACGCCGAAACGCTGAACCACGCTTGGCGAGGCACCGACCGAGCGAACACCTTCACGCTGCTTCTCGTCGATATTCTCCAGCGCCTCGGAGTAGAGCTTACCGAATGTGCCGGTATCGGTGAAAAAGATGGCGGAAATGCCGGCCAGCGGCCCGGGCCCGAAGGCACGGGTGAAGAAAAGCGCCCAGATCAGCATGTCCACGCAGCGCAGGAAGTCGAAGAAACGCTTGAGGGCAAAATTGGCAACCCGCCGCGGATGGATGTTGCGGGCAGCAAGAAATGACAGCGGGAATGCTACGAGAACTGCAAGCACCGTGCCGACAAAGGCCATGACGATGGTCTGAAGCAGCTTGAGCCAGACATCGCCGTGCTGCCACTCGGCGTTGTTGGCGAAATTGTCGAAGGCGAGCGCGGCGTTGCTGCGGTCGGGCTCGATACGCGGGCCGAAGGCAATCAGGGAGATCACCTCCCCGGAAGACTTGCCCCAGAATGGTGAGCGCGTGTCGAAGAAGAAGTTCTCCCAGCCCAGGAAGCGGCGGCTGACCTTGACCTTGTTGTCGCGGATTTCCGCCCTGCCCTTCATGCCAAAGGAAAGGAGTATCTTCGCGCCTTCCGAGCGCTGGCTTGCCCAGTCGGGCAGCGGGTCGAGCGGCAGAACCCGCCCATCTTCAATGCGAATGTTCAGGACTTCGTCGCCGCGTGTGACAACCACGCCGCCCGGCTGCACGTCGATGAACTGGTCCGCAGAGAGGTGGACGCGCGCTTCAACGACTGCCTCGATTTGCCGAGGTGCTTGCGGCGTGGGCTCGGCAGCAGCTTCACCGGATGCTTGCGGCAGGTTGCCGAGGAAACTGTTTTGGGCAGGGGAAGGCTCTGCCTGCAGATTTCCAAGGAAGCCGCTATTCGCGGTTTGCCCCGTTCCGGTGGCGGCTGAACCTGTACTGGCGGCGACGTGCACGGTGTCCTTGCGCAGCTCCAGCCACTCCGGTTTGGGATCACTGCCGAGGGGCGAGAAGCGGGGGAAGGAGACCGTGAGATGGTTTTCCTCAAGGTCGATATCCGGCTTGATCTCGTAGGAATACCAATCACTCAGATAGGTGCCCGCGATGCCCCAATTGGCCCCGCCCAACACGCTGCCTATGGAGAAGAACCACCAGGCGAAGACGAGATAGGCAATTGCACCGAGGCCGATCAGCCAGCCGGTGCGCTGACGGCGGGCGCTGCTGGCGAATATTTCGGGATAGCGCGCCAGGATCGCGTCATTTGCGGATTGTGAAGCCATGATCACGCTCCCTGCGCGAGAGTGAAGCTTTGTTCACGCACAAGGCGCTTGCGCAGCCATGCGGAGAACTGGTCAACCGCAACGATTGTTGTGAACAGCAAAAGGATGATCGCGAGCGTCTTGGCCTCATGGCCGCGGCCAATCGACAGGCGCAAGGCCTCGCCAATGCCACCGCCGCCGACCGCACCGATGATGGTGGAGGCGCGCACGTTGATCTCGAGTCTCAGCAGCGTGTAGCTCAGGAAATTGGGCAGGACCTGCGGCACGACGCCGAACCAGACGCGCTCGACCCAGTTGCCACCAGCAGCACGCAAGCCCTCCTCGGCTTTCAGATCCGCATTTTCGACCACCTCGAAGAAGAGCTTGCCAAGCGCGCCGATGGTGTGGATCGCCACAGCTATGATGGCGGGAACCGCACCCAGCGAGAGGATGGCCAGGAAGAAGCCGGCGATCACGATCTCGGGGAAGGCGCGCAGCACTTCCATGAAGCGGCGCACGAAGAAGCGCAGCCAGCGCCGCGTCGTCAGATTGGCCGCAGCCAGAAAGCAAAGAATGAAGCCGAAGACAAAACCGATCAGTGTGGAAACCACCGCAATATTGATCGTCTCGAGCATCTTGTAGAAATATTCCGGCAGATACAGGCTCTCGGTGAGATAGATGCGCCCGTCCGGATAATTGTATTTCAGGCTGCCATCGTCATAGGGCGACGGCAGGTCGAACATTGCCCGCCATATCTCCATGCCGTCACGTGGCACGAGCTGACCCACGAAATCGAAGAGATAGGGCAGGCGGTCAAAGAATTTGCCGGCATTGGATTCGTTGGCAAACCAGAGCGAGCCGAACATTGCCAGCGCAAGAAATGCGATGCCGCCAAAGGTGTAGAGGCGGCGGCGGCCAGCCAGTTCCCGCCAATGACGTTCAACGGTTGCGCCGGCTTCTGTCAGAAGCGGTGTCTGTGTGGTCGCTGTCATGATGTCCGGTCTGCTCAAGACATGAGGCAGCCCCTCCCCCTCGATCGAGGAGAAGGGGCCGGTCTCGGATTGGTCCTATCAGGAACCGATCTGGGCGCGGCGCGCTTCGATGATCGGCGCGTAGAATTCCGGCGTTACTTCCGTGTAGCCGGTGTAATCGCCACCCTGGATCGCAGAGAAGCACTCGGCGTCGGTTTCGGGGAGCTGCATCATGAAGTCCTTGAAGGCCTGCTTCATGCTGTCGTCGAGCGAGGTGCGAACAACAACCGGGCCATTCGGGATGAGCGGCGACTTCCAGATTTCCACCAGATCATCCATGTCGAGAATGCCCTTCTCGACCATCTTGTGCAGATTGCCGGAGGTGTAGCCTTCAGAGAAATCACCCACGCCGGATGCCCAGGTGGTGCCTGCATCGAAGGTGCCCTTCACGACCTCGAGAACCAGGTTTTCGTGACCGCCACCAAAGCCGGTCTCGGCGAAGAATTCGTCAACCGGAGCGCCGATGGCGGCAGGCAGCGTCACAGCCGGGACAAGGTAGCCGGAGGTGGAGTCCGGATCGGCGAAACCGAGCTTCTTGCCCTTGAGGTCTTCCAGGGTCTTGATGCCGGAATCGGCACGGGCAACCATGACGGAGTGGTAGCCGGTGGAGCCGTCGGTCTGAACCGTGGTCAGGATCGGCTCAACAGCGTTATCATCTTCGAGATAGACCTTGGCATAGCCGGAGGCGCCGAGCTCTGCATAGTCAAGCGTGCCACCGAGCAGGCCCTGAACAACGCCATCGTAATCGGAAGCCGGGAAGAACTGGACCTCTTCAACGCCAAGTGCTTCGGGAAGCTTGTCTGCGAGGCACTGGAAATTGCGCAGACGGTCGGCTTCGTTCTCGCCGCCGAGAATGCCGACGCGGAATGTCTTCAGGTCTTCGGCCTGGGCAGAACCCATTGCAAGTGCTGCGAGCGCAACGGCGCTCAGAAGTGCTTTCTTCAGCATGTCGTCTCTCCTGTTGTTGCCGGAAGGCCCGGCGGTTTTTCATTGATGATCCATGGCCCGTGACGGGGGCAAAGCGCTGCCTATCCGGCGAGAACGGGCTCCAGACCGCGCGCTGCCACGGGCGGAGGCGGCGTCTTGATGGCGGTGGAGGTGATGTCTTCGCGCACCGTCTCGCCTGTCGCATCGGCGCCGTAGATCTTGCGCACGGCATTGGCTGTCAGCGCGATGGGCGGACCGTCGAAGACGACTTCACCCTTGGCCATGCCGATGATGCGCGAACAGTAGTGGCGGGCGGTATCCAGCGTGTGGAGATTGGTGATGACGGTGATGCCTTCGCGACGGTTGATGTCTGCCAGCGAGTCCATGACCACCTTGGCATTGAGCGGGTCGAGCGAGGCGATCGGCTCATCGGCGAGGATAACCTTCGGCTCCTGCATCAGGGCGCGCGCAATGGCCACGCGCTGCTGCTGACCGCCGGATAGCGTGCCCGCCGGCTGGAGTGCTGTATGCGCGATGTCGAGCCGCTCAAGTGCCGCGATGGACCTGATGCGCTCCTCGCGGGAATAGATGCCCAGCAGGTTCTTGACGGTTGAGCGATGATTGAGGCGACCGAGCAGCACATTAGTCAGAACATCAAGCCGCGGTACGAGATTGAACTGCTGGAAGATCATCGCGCAATCGCGGTTCCAGCGGCGCAGCGCTGTTCCTTTCAGACCCGTCACCACGACATCATTGAAGGTGATGGCACCTTCGCTGGTATCGACGAGACGGTTTATCATGCGCAGGAGCGTGGATTTGCCCGCGCCTGAGCGACCGATGACGCCAACCATCTCGCCTTCGGCGATCTGGAGGTTCACGGAATTGACGGCCACGGTTTTGCCGAAGCGTCGCGTAACGCCGTTTATCTCAAGCATGACCTCTCCCTGGTCTCGAGCTTTTGCTCTTGTCGGGGAGGAGTCCTACTGCCGGTCCATGAACCCCCAATGTCACTCAGATGTCAGTTTTTTGACGCCCGGCTAACTGTCTGTTCCGGCTCGATTAAGGGTCGTGGAAAGCGGCATCCACATAGCTAATCGTTTTGAGAATGGGAGCCTTCTCGACAAGTCAACGCTGGGCGGGTAGGTCCAATGCCAGGTTCAACACCGGCTTGCGAGACATCTCATGACGCGCCCCATCCATATCGCACCCTCCATTCTTTCTGCGGATTTCTCACGTCTGGGAGACGAGGTGGAAAGCGTGGTGCGCGCGGGCGCCGACTGGGTGCATCTTGACGTCATGGACGGGCATTTCGTGCCGAACATCACTTTTGGGCCGCCGGTCATCAAGGCGCTGCGTGACCGCACGGACAAGGTGTTCGACTGCCATCTGATGATTGCGCCTGCAGACCCTTATCTGGAAGCCTTCGCGGATGCAGGTTGCGACATCATCACGGTTCATGCCGAGGCCGGCCCGCATCTCCACCGCTCGCTTCAGACCATTCGCAAGCTTGGCAAGAAGGCGGGTGTCTCGCTCAATCCCGGCACGCCGGAAAGCGTCATTGAATATGTGCTGGACGAAGTGGACCTCATCCTCTTCATGACGGTCAATCCCGGCTTTGGCGGTCAAGCTTTCATCCCCGCGGTTGTCGAGAAGATCCGCCGCGTGAAGGCGATGGTCGGCGATCGTGACATCGATATCGAGGTTGATGGTGGCGTGACACCTGAAACGGCGCCACTTGTCGTGGAAGCGGGTGCAAATGTGCTCGTGGCGGGCTCCGCCGTCTTCAAAGGCGGCAGCGAAGACGCCTATCGCCGTAACATCGAGGCGATCCGAAAGGCCGTCTGATCAGCGGCCGGTCACCCAGCCAAACCATATTGCGACAGCAGCAAGCATCGCCGAAAGCACACGGCGTGCAACGAGTTCCCGGCGCGGATTGTTCAGGATTGGCTCAAGTGAGCCGGCAAGAATTACGATCGCAGCGTGAACGGCTGTCGCCACTCCTACATAGGCACCCGTCAGGATGATCGTCTGCTGGCTGGCGGGCAGGCCGGGCACAACGAAGCTTGGCAGCACAGTCACATAGAATGCACCGGCCTTGGGATTGAGAAGGTTCGTGATAAAGCCGCGCATGAAATGCTGGCTATCCGGCTTGTCGGCGGATTTCACGATATCTGTTCCCATGCGCCAGCCATCCCATGCGAGATAGAGCAGGAACGCAATTCCAGCCCATCGAAGGGCCCCATACAACAAGGGTGAAGCCAGGATGAGCTGGGCCACCCCGAGCGCTGCTATGATGCCAATGACAGCCAAGCCCAAGGCAACACCTGCGACTGTCGCAGCCCCGGCCCGCCGACCTTCTGACGCCGAAACCAGCGCCAGATAGGCCATGTTCGGCCCTGGCGTCAGCTCGATCAGAAATGAAGCCAGCAGGAATGGAAGAAGGCTTTGCAGCGGCGTGGCTGAAAGCCATTCCATATCAATGCGCCTCGTCCCAATTGTCAGCCGCGCGCGCATCCACCTGTAGCGGAACCGAAAGGTTGCGCGCCGGAAAGGCTGCGCTTTCCATGGTCTCGCGGATCACGGGGATGGCCTTCTCCACCAGATCGACGGGCGCTTCGAAGATCAGTTCGTCGTGCACCTGGAGAAGCATCTTCACCTCACCCAGCCCCGCATCTGCCAATGCGCCTTCCATGCGTATCATAGCGCGGCGGATGATATCAGCCGCCGAGCCCTGGATGGGAGCGTTTATGGCGGCACGCTCGTTGAAGGCGCGCACGGACGGATTGGACGAGCGGATTTCAGGATAATGGGCACGGCGACCGAAGATCGTCTCCACATAGCCGTTTTGTCGGGCGAAGGCCTTCGTCTCTTCCATATAGTCCTTTATGCCGGGGAAACGCTCGAAATAGCGCTTGATATAGGCGCTGGCTTCCTCGCGCGGGATGGCAAGCTGGTTGGCAAGGCCAAAGGCGGAAATGCCGTAGATGATGCCGAAATTGATTGCCTTGGCGCGGCGGCGCACCTCGCCCGGCATGCCTTCAACCGGCACGCCGAACATTTCCGATGCGGTCATGGCGTGAATGTCCAGCCCATCGGCGAAAGCCTGGCGCAGCTGCGGGATTTCCGCCACATGTGCCAGCACGCGCAGTTCGATTTGGCTGTAGTCGGCCGAGATCAGTCTGCAGCCCTCCGGCGCCACGAAAGCGCGCCTGATCTTGCGGCCTTCCGTTGTTCGGATCGGGATGTTCTGCAGGTTCGGCTCCGACGAGGACAGTCGCCCTGTCGTGGTCGATGCCAGCGAATAGGATGTGTGAACGCGCCCCGTCTCCGGGTGAATGTAGCCGGGCAGGGCGTCCGTATAGGTCGATTTCAGCTTCGTGACCTGTCGCCAGTCCACGATGCGGCGCGGCAGGGCGTGACCGGCGGCTGCGAGCTCCTCGAGCACCTGGGCCGAAGTCGACCACTGTCCGGATTTGGTCTTGGCTCCACCCGGCAACCCCATCCTGCCGAAGAGGATTTCGCCAAGCTGCTTTGGCGAACCGATGGTGAAGCGGTCGCCGGCCAGCTCGTAGATTTCCTCTTCCATGCCGGCAGCCGTCTGCGCGAAGTCACCGGACATGCGCGAGAGGATCTGACGGTCCACCTGAATGCCGCGATGCTCCATGCGGCCCACCACCGAAATCATCGGACGTTCAAGGCGTTCATAGACGGTGGTCAGACCGTTGGCGACGAGGCGGGGCTTGAGTACATGCCACAGGCGCAGCGTGATATCGGCATCTTCCGCCGCATAGGCCGTGGCTTTCTCGATCTCAACCATGTCGAAAGTGATCTGGTTGCGGCCCGTCCCCGTCAGTTCCTTGTAAGGGATCGGCACATGGCCGAGCCAGCGCTCCGACAGCGAATCCATGCCGTGGCCACCGCCCGCATGCCCCGCTCCCGCCTCGAGCGCGTAGGAGATGAGCATGGTGTCGTCATAAGGCGCGACTTCGATGCCCTTGCGATAGAGCAACAGCCAATCGAATTTCAGGTTCTGCCCGATCTTGAGGACGGAAGCGTCCTCAAGAAGCGGCTTCAACAGCGTGAGTGCTTCCTCTTCCGCGATCTGATCCTCAATGAGGCCACCCCCCAAGAGATCGCCGGAACCGTCCTTGTGGGACAGGGGAACATAGGCTGCGCGACCGGGCGCAACAGCCAGCGAAACGCCACACAGGCCAGCCTGCATGGGGTCGAGCGATGTGGTCTCCGTGTCGAAAGCGACAATGCCTGCTTCACGCGCTTCGCCAATCCAATGCTCCAGCCGCTCGGTCGTGCGGATGCACTCATAGGCCGTGCGGTCTATTGCGGTGGTCGCCGCTTGATCTGCAAGGTTCTTTGCAAGCTGGTGCGGTGTCTCACCCCGAGGACCGGCTGGCGCGACCTCCCCTTCCGCCCCTGCTTCACCCGTACCAGATGATGGCACGGTAAGATCGGGACCATGGGCTGCAGCCCCTTCGGCGACCTCTACCGTTGCGGCTTCGATCTCGGCAGCATCAGCACCGGTTGCCTCTGCCACGCGGCGCGTGAGCGTGGTGAATTCCATCGCCTTGAGGAAACCGATGAGCTTGGGACCGTCCGGCGGGTTGAGCTGAAACGCGTCGATGCCCTCATCCACCGGCACATCGGTGCGCAGACGCACGAGCTCGCGCGAAAGGCGCGCATTGTCGGCATGAGCGATCAGGTTTTCGCGGCGCTTGTTCTGCTTTATCTCGGAGGCGCGGTCGAGCAGCGTGTCGAGATCGCCGTATTCTTCCAGCAATTGCGCGGCGGTCTTCGGGCCGATGCCCGGCACCCCGGGAACATTATCGATGGAATCGCCCGTGAGTGCCTGCAGGTCGATCATCTTCTCAGGCGGCACGCCCCATTTTTCGATCACCTCCGGCACGCGGATCTCGCGGTCCTTCATCGGGTCGTACATGGAGACGCATGGTCCGACGAGCTGCATCAGGTCCTTGTCGGAGGATATAATCGTGGCATCACCGCCCGCTTCCACGGCATGCCTTGCATAGGTGGCGATGAGATCGTCGGCCTCAAAGCCTTCCTTTTCGATACAGGGCAGATCGAAAGCGCGGGTGGCTTCGCGGATCAGGCCGAATTGGGGCACGAGGTCCTCCGGCGGCTCCGTGCGGTTGGCCTTGTATTCCGAGTAAAGCTCGTTGCGGAAGGTCTTGGACGAGTAATCGAAGATCACCGCAAAATGCGTGGGCGTGACACCGACATTCGTGTCGCGCGCATTCTGCAGGAGCTTCCAGAGCATGTTGCAGAAGCCCGAAACCGCGCCAACAGGCAAACCGTCGGATTTGCGCGTCAGCGGAGGCAGTGCGTGGTAAGCCCGGAAAATGTAGCCCGAACCGTCGACAAGGAAGAGATGATCGCCTTTTTTCATGGGATGAACGGGTAGCGCGAAGGCCACGCGCTGTCCATGCAAAAGCCACCTGCCGGGGTGTCACTCTTGCCAAACGCCCTGGGACTGGGAGCGCGAACAAAACGATAACGCGAACGTTACGAAGATGTAATTTCGCCGCCCTTGAATAGCCATGTTGAGCGCACGAAATAACAGTTGTCAGCAATATTATCGCTGACAGTCCGGTTCAGGCCTGTCCCCCGCCATTCCGGACATGCACACGGCAGCCTCACCCCCCTCTCCGGGCTGTCGTGAATGATAAAAGGCCGCCGTGGCTTCCCTCCGCCACGGCGGCACTTTTTTATCTCAAGCCCAGTTGCCGTGATGCGCGCCCGGTGCGTCAAAACGGACGAAGCTGTGGGCTCCGACGACAATTGCCGGCCTCCCTGTCCGTGCGCCAGCGCCATACAGGTTAGCTATGGCGACATGCCGGGATTGTATTTTCAAAACCTACAACGACCCACCATGATCCGGCAGGCAAGGTACGCATTCTGTTTGCGCCCCGCCGGACGTCCGCTCCGGCCCTCTCACAATCGGGATGCTCACCATCTCCAAATCTGTGCCGCTGCGCCTTGTGCGTGGTTTGAACCCTTGCCGCACAGCTGTCGCGGCACCTAAACCAGAAAGCCAATCCGCCTCATGAAACTTGCTGCAGTTACCAACGAAGTTGCTCCGCTGACCGGGGCGGGCACGCTCGATACAATACTGAGAACCGCTGTTGATCACGGCATAACCCTGTTTGAGGCCCGAACCGTTGAGTCCAAGCGTTTTCCACTGCTGACCGGGCACGCTTGGGAAGTATTGAAGGGCGCACAACGAAAATACGGCATAACCTATACTGCGGCCTCTGCCGGCAATTTCATCGGCATGGATGTATTCAGCGACATGGTGGCCCTGCATAAGGGTGGCTTGTGGCAGATGAGCATGGACATGGCTGAAAAGATGTCCACTGACACTCTGATTACCTTTGCCCCCCAACGCAGCGGGACAGCGGACAAGGCGGAATTCGAGCAGGTGGTCAATCTGCTGGGCGATGTCGTGGACAGCGCCGCCACGCGCGGCATCAAGGTACAACTGGAAAACCTACCCGGCACCTGGGCCGATACCAGCGATTCCTGCCTTGCCCTGTTGGCTGCCGTGAACAGGGACACGTTTGGCTATGTCTGGGACACCGGCAACCTCTACGAGGCTGAACAGGAAACCTTCGAGGCCGGCTTCGAAAAGCTCAAGCCTTACATCCGCAATGTGCATCTGAAAGACGGTCAGTTCATCGACGGAAAGATGACATGGCAGCACTACGGCACCGGCATGACGAACGTTAAGGGACAGATCGATGCGCTAAAGTCGATTGGATACACAGGCACGCTTGCCCTGGAGGCCGCACGGATACCGCATATCGAGGGCGATTTCGAGGCGTCGCTGGGGTATCTGCGCACCATTCTGTAACGCGCGTTGCGACCCGCATAAATGGCTGGCTGACAGGGCAAAGTGGCGGGGGAAACTCTGCCACTTTTTTGGAACTAGAGGGAGAGGCAGCAGTGATGGATGCGTTTGCGACCTCGCACCGCAGCCCGAATGCCAAGGTCAGTGGCTGCAAGGCTGTCGCGGCGTACAGGGTTCAGGCGGCAGCCCCTTGTCGCGTCGCCCCACTTCAGCTCATCAAGTTTCCGATCAAAGCGATAGCACGATGGACATTGCCATTGGCTATGCCATCAGTTGGCTTTGCTATTATACAAATCCATCCCACCCCCTGCACAGTGATCCCACAATAATTCGAACCCCGGCACCACCGGGGCCAAAGCAAAACGGCGACACGAGAGGGGACGCTTATGACCTATACTTTCAATACCTTCATCCGGCGTACCAGCAGGGCGGTCACGGTCGCATCGCTGGCCGGTACCATTCTTGGCAGCGCGATGACCGGCGCGGCGCAAGCACAAGAAACCGTTGTGGTGGCCGTCAGCCCACTTGGTGCCGATTCCAACCTTTACTGGACCACCACCGGTGCGTTCATACTGCCGTCACTGCAAACGCTCGTCGGACAGGACCCAGAAACGGGTAAGTACGACAACAGCCAACTGGCCGAAAGCTGGGAGCACAACGAAGATTTCACTTCCTGGACCTTCCGCCTGCATCCCGAAGCGCGGTTCAACGACGACTGGGGCCCGGTCACATCGGCAGACGTGGTGCACAGCTTCAATCTTCATATCGGCGACGATGCCAAGCTGAGCGGCATCAGCAATTTCCGAGAGATCGAGGTCACAGCGGTCGACGAACATACCGTGCGCTTCGACATGCCTTCGCCAGAGCCGAACTTCCTGTTCTCGCACGCCGGGCGCGGGTCGCTTGCGATCTACAGCAAGGCGCAATTCGATGCCGAGGGGATCGAAGGCTATGAAACCGCCCCTGCTGGGTCAGGGCCGTTCAAGTATGTAGGCCGCGAAACCGGCCAGTCGATCACCTTCAGCACCATTGCCGATCACTGGAGCGGTGTCGCGCCAGAGTTTGACGCTATCGAGTTTCGCTGGGTGAGCGAACCATCCACGCGTCTCGCGATGCTCTCGGCAGGAGAAGCCCATGCAGTGACCCTGCCGCGCGATCTGCAGGACGATGCGGTCGAGGCCGGCCAGACAGTGCTGGTGTCGAGTGAGGGCGCGATGCAAACCACGATGCTCTTTACCGGCCAGTTCCTGAACCCCGAAGCCGAAGAAAATCGTGATGCTCGCACCTACGCCTGGGCCGACAAGCGCATTCGCGAAGCGATGAACCGCGCGCTCGACCGCGACGCCATCCTCGAGGCGCTTTACGGAGAGGGGGTGCGCAAGCTGCCCGTCTACACCATGGACCCGCGCTTTCCGGGGTATTCCGAAGAACTCGAAGCCCGCTTCGAAGAGGCCTATGGTTACGATCCGGAGCGTGTAGCGGAACTGCTTGAAGAAGCCGGCTATCCCGACAATTTCGAGAACCCCAAGATCCCGCTGGTAGTAACGAGCCTTGCCGGCAACCCGGAATTCGCCCAGATGGCCGAACTGGTGCAGGCCTATTTCGATGTCGCCGGTATCCAGACCGAAATGCGCGAGCAGGACTGGGCCACGGGCAACACCGCGATCCGTGGATTCTCGGCAGACTTCGTTACGCCAATGCGCAACGCTCCGGTCCGGCCAAGTGCCCTTGGCGTGCAGATCTTCTTTACGTCCGAGGCAAGTCCGCACCTCGATGTGGGTGATCCCGAGCTGAACAGGCTGGGTGCCGCGCTGGTAGCTGAAACCGATCCGCAAAAGCGCGACGCGACGCTCGAACATATGTTTACCCGCATCTTCGACAGCTATGCACATCTGCCGATGGCCACCGTGCCAGCCTCGGTCGTGGTCAACAGCGATCTGGTCGAAGGCTGGACGTTTCCCGGGTCAACCTCATCAGGCCTCAGCCATTTTGAGCTGATTGACCTGAAGTAACGCTCGCAGGCACGTCGGCGCAGGGCCTTTCACCCGGGCCTCGCGCCGACGGCATTGCAAGGAACCTCACAATGCTGCGCTATCTTTCGCTGAGAGTTGCCTCCAGCCTCTTTGCGCTCCTCATCATCTCGATGATCGTCTTTTCCCTCTCACAGCTTTCGGGCAGCCCGGTGGATGCGCTTCTACCGGATGACGCCACACATGAGCAGATCGAGAACTTCGTCCGCGAATGGGGCCTGGATCAGCCGCTCTGGAAGCAGTACCTCACCTTTCTTGGCAATGCCGTGCAGGGAGATTTCGGGGTCTCACTGAAATGGCCCGGCGAGAATGCCATGGGCTTCGTGATGGACCGGATGTCCGCAACGCTGAAGCTGGGGGGCCTGTCGATCCTGATCACGGTTCTGGTGGCCATGCCCCTCGGCATTGCCTCAGCGGTTTACAAGGGCTCCATGATCGACAAGACCACGCAGGGCTTTGCACTGCTGGGGCAATCCATGCCGAACTTCTGGCTTGGTATTGTCCTGATCTGGGTCTTTTCGGTCTGGCTCGGTTGGCTTCCGACCTCGGGGATGGGCAGCATCGCCCACCTGGTCCTGCCTGCCGTCGCCATCGCCTGGTTCCAGATCTCGGCGTTGGCACGGCTGACCCGGTCCTCGATGCTCGAGGTTCTCGACGCGGAATATATCAAGCTAGCGCGCGTGAAAGGAGCATCGGAATGGGCAGTCGTGTTCAAACACGCGCTGCGAAACGCGGCGGTGGTGCCGCTGACCTATTTCGGCATTCTGGCAGCCTCGATCCTGACTGGATCCGTGGTAATTGAATCGGTCTATTCCTATCCCGGTATGGGTTGGGTCGCGATTGAGGCGATCCGCGGGCGCGACTTCCCCGTCGTGCAGGCCGTCATCATCGCATACGCCGTGATTTACATGCTCTCTAACCTTTTCGTTGACCTGCTTTACGTCGTCGTCAACCCGAGGATCCGTCATGGTTGAGCTATCATCCCCCACGATTACCGGTCCAAACCTTTGGCGGAGGCTGCGCGATCTGCCCTTGCTGGCCATGGTCGTCTTGCTGACCGTGTTCATCATCCCGGCCTTCTTCGCGGACTGGATCGCCCTGCATGATCCCTATACGCCAAACCTGAAGGCGCGCTTGCAACCGCCGGTCGGTTTCGGCGGCACCTGGGAATTCCCGATGGGAACAGACCGACTTGGCCGCGATATCTTTAGCCGGATCGTGCACGGCGCGTGGTACGTCCTTGCGGTTTCGATGATCGGGATTGCAGTAGGTGTCGTCGTCGGCACGACACTCGGCCTGATCGCCGGGTATGTGCGCGGCTGGTTCGACGGGCTGGTGATGCGTCTGGTCGACATTTCGCTGGCGCTGCCTGCCATGCTTCTGGCCCTTGCCCTTGCTGCTGCGATCGGCGCAAGTTTCCTGTCCGTCGTGATCGTCGTTGGCTTTGCGCTCTGGGCCTATTTCGCTCGACAGGTGCGGGCCGAGGTGCTGTTGCTGCGCAATGCAGATTTCGTGGCACGGTCCATGGTGGCGGGGTCGTCACACACCCGCATACTGTTCCGGCACATCCTGCCAAACGTTACCAACACCATCGTGGTGCTCGCCACGTTGCAAGTGGGTATCGCAATCATGCTGGACGCTTCGCTCAGCTTTCTCGGGATCGGCATTCCACGGCCCACGCCAACCTGGGGGCTGCTGGTCTCCGATGGTCGGGATTTCATCGCAACCGACTGGTGGATCGCCTTCTTTCCCGGCCTCGCAATCATGCTGACCGTGCTCTCGGTGAACATGATCGGCGACTGGCTCCGCGACATGCTCGACCCGAGACTAAGGCAGGTTTGAAATGAACACCTCTGATACGGGCGCCCTGCTGGAAGTCAGGAACCTTAAAGTCGAAGTAACGACCAGGGCGGGCAGCTTCTTTCCCGTCAATGACCACAGCTTTTCCGTACGGGCCGGTGAAACCCTGGGAATCGTGGGTGAATCCGGATCTGGCAAGTCAATGACGGCGATGTCGCTGATGCGACTGCTTCCCAAGCACGCCGCAAAGATCCGGGGCGGCAGCGTCAAGCTGGATGGGCGCGAGCTCCTGACGCTCAGCGAACAGGAGATGCGGCAGGTGCGCGGCGCGGATATCTCAATGATCCTGCAAGATCCGCAAACCTCGCTGAACCCCGCGTTTACCGTTGGCAGCCAGATCGGTGAGGCACTGAAACTACACAGCCCCGGTCCCCGCAAGACGCTGCGCGACCGCATCATCGGTGCACTTCGCCGGGTCAAGGTCGCAGCGCCCGAACACCGGATCGACAACTATCCCGGCGAAATGAGCGGCGGGATGCGTCAGCGCGTGGTCGGGGCAATAGCTATTTCCTGCCGCCCCAAGGTCATCATCGCGGATGAACCCACAACCTCTCTGGATGTGACGGTCCAGGCGCAATATCTGCGGCTTCTCAAGCAGCTGCAGGAAGAAACGGGCATGGCGATCCTGTTCATCACCCATGATTTCGGCATCGTCGCCAATTTGTGCCATCGGGTGATCGTGATGTATTCCGGCCGGATCGTCGAGTCCGGACCGGTGGCCAAGATCTTTGCAAATCCGGCCCATCCCTATACCGAGGCGCTAATCGCAGCGGTGCCAAGCCTGCACGGCCACGAAGGGCGATTGACCACAATTCCCGGGCAACCCCCGGCCCCGACCGACAAGATCACCGGCTGCCCCTTCGCGCCACGATGCGCCTATGCGGATGACCGTTGTCGCGCCGAAGCGCCACCAACCGTTGCCGCCGATTCCTCCGGTGACCACACAACCAGCTGCTGGAGAGCCGTGGACGAATGATAGATACACCCATTCTAGAAGCCCGCGCTGTGTCGAAACACTATTCTGTGCGCGCCGGCATGTTCACCAACAAGAGCCTGACCGTGCGGGCAGTCGAACGCCTGAACTTCCACATCTCCAAAGGCGAGACGCTTGCGCTGGTTGGTGAATCGGGCTGTGGAAAGACCACGACGACGCGGCTTCTGCTGCGGCTTCAAGACCCGACCACAGGAACCATCCGGTTCCACGGCGAAGACATTCACAGCCTTTCGGGTGCCGGACTGCGCAACTACCGGTCCCGTGTGCAAGCGGTATTCCAGGACCCTTGGTCCTCGATCAATCCGCGCGTGCGCATCCGCGATTTCGTCGCAGAGCCGCTGGTGGTCAACGAGAATCTGACGACCGGTGAAATCGACCGTCGTGTGCACGAGGCGCTTGAAGCAGTGGGAATGGGGCCTGCCCATGCGCACAAGTTCCCGCATGAATTCTCCGGTGGGCAACGACAGCGGATCGCCATTGCCAGCGCGATGGTCTCGCGCCCCGAGCTTGTGGTGCTGGACGAACCTGTTTCGGGGCTGGATGTGTCGATCCGATCGCAGATCATCAACCTGTTGAAAGACATGCAAGCCGAGTACGGTGTCAGCTTTCTGCTCGTGGCGCATGATCTGGCGACGACGCGTTACCTGGCGGACCGGGTCGCGGTAATGTACTTGGGTTCCATTGTTGAGATGGGCGCGACAGACGACGTGTTCGACAGGCCGAAGAATCCTTATACAGAGGCGCTCTTGTCAGCTGCGCTGCCAAGCACGCCTGGTGTCAAACGAGATGAGATCATTCTGGGCGGCGAAGTGCCGTCACCGCTTTCACCTCCCGCGGGCTGCACCTTCCATCCGCGTTGTCACCGCAAGATCGGCGAGATCTGCCAGACGGTCGCCCCTGCACTACGTGATCGCCCTGAAGGCGGCTGCGTCGGCTGTCATCTGTACTGAAACAACGATCACGGTGAACCACGGGCGGACCCAACGGGCCCGCCTTTTCCGTGCCTCATCCAGTGAATGCACCCGACAAAAAAGGCGTCGGAACTGGAATTCGCTCCCGACGCCTTCAGCCTAGTTGGACCTGGTTCGCAACCAGATCAGGTCAGTTCGGCCACGGCTTCTGCAATCTTGGCGCAGGCCGCTTCGATTATGTCCATCGATGTGGCAGTGGAGATCCGGAAATACGGCTCAAGCCCGTATGCCCCGCCATGCACCGAAGCAACGCCAGCCTGCTCCAGAAGATACAGCACGAAGTCGAGATCGTTTTCGATCCGTTTCCCCTGCGGCGTGGTCTTGCCGATAACGCCCGCACAGCTGGGATAGAGGTAGAACGCGCCATCCGGCAGGGTGCAGCTGAGGCCCGGAATGTCATTGATCAGAGCATGGGCGCGGTCGCGGCGCTCTTTGTAGACCTTGACAGTCTTGTCCACGGCACCCTGCGGTCCCGTGAGCGCGGCAGCGGCGGCGGCCTGACTGACCGACGACGGGCATGATGACATCTGAGATTGCAGCTTGTTTATCGCGTCGATCAGAAACTTCGGCCCGACCGCATAACCGATCCGCCAACCGGTCATCGCGTAGGATTTCGACACACCGTTGACGACCAGCGCTTGCTCGGCCAGTTCGGGAGCCACACCAAGGATACTTTCTGCCTTAAAATCCGCAAACCATATGCGGTCATAGATTTCGTCACACATCACCAGCACATGTGGGTGACGTTTCACAACCGCAGCCAGCGCACGCAGTTCTTCGCCGCTATAGGCCGCGCCTGTGGGGTTGGATGGAGAATTCAGAATCACCCAGCGCGTCTTGGGCGTGATCGCTGCCTCAAGCGCCTCCGGCGTCAATTTGAATCCGACGTCTTCGCCGCATTCCACGATGACGGGCGTGCCGCCATTTGCGACAACCATATCGGGATAGGATACCCAGTAGGGTGCCGGCACGATGACTTCGGTGCCCTCTTCCACCGTCGCCATCATAGAAACGAAGAGGATCTGCTTGGCACCGCCACCAACGCAGATCTGGTCCAGTTCGCACTTGATCCCAAGACGCGTTGCGAAGTCATGCTGGATACCTTCGCGCAGGGCTTCAGTCCCGTTGACGGCAGTGTATTTTGTATCTCCGCCCTCGATGGCCTGAATGCCTGCCCGTTTGATGTCTTCGGGGGTATCGAAATCCGGTTCTCCCACGGTCAGGTTCAGGATCTCGCGGCCCTGGGCCTTAAGGTCGCGTACCTTCTGGGCGGCGGCCACGCTGGGCGAAACGCGGATCGACGTTACGCGATTGGCTAATTTCTGACTTGTCACGGTCTTGTCTCCTGAGACGTCGCTATTCTATCGCGGCCCTGCCGGCGGAGCAGTCAGGGCCGAAAGGCAGGACAGGGCCTATTTGTTTCCGGTCAGAATCACTTCGTCCCCGACACGCTTTCCCGTGCGCAGACCACCGGGAACCTGAAGGATCGGAAGCAGCTCGATCATGCCGATGTTCACGTATTTCGGCGTACCGATGGCATATTCGACGGCATCGGCAATGTCGGACACCTGCGGCATCTCAAAGCCTTCAAAGTACTTCGCCTTGGCCTCTTCGGGGCTGATCTTTTCGACATGGGCGAAGATGTCGGTTTCGACCCGTCCGGGGCTGATTTCAGTCACACGCACGCGACGGCCGAAGGCATCGACCCGCAGCTGGCGGGATACGGTGTGCATTGCAGCCTTGGTGGCGTGGTAGGCAATATGCCCCCCGAACTCGTAATGCGCGGCCATTGATGTGATGTTCAGAATATGTCCGTTGTCCCGCTCCATCATGCCGGGCAGCAACAGCCGCGCCAGATGCAGACAGGCCCGTAGATTAACGTCTATCTGTTCGTCGATGTCGAAAGCCTCGGACTGCAGCAAGCTGCCGGGGCGCGACACACCGGCACAGTTGACCAGAACGTCTATCTCGAGCGGCGCAAGTGCGGCCGTGACCGCATCAAGATCGGTCACATCGATCGCATGCGGGACTATGTTATCGTGTTCGGCGGCCAGAGCTTCCAGCTTTTCCGCACTGCGCGCGAAGGCATGGACAGTCAGTCCCTTTTGGGCAAGGCGTTGGGCGATACCCCGCCCCATACCGCCAGATGCACCAGTCACGAGTGCCGTTTTGTAGTCAGAGAAAGGCATGATTGGTTCCTGTCCTTTTGCGTGGGATCAACCCGACCGAATTGGCGGGCCTGTCGTTCTCTATTTCGTGTCGAGTTGCGCGGTCAGCGGTATGATTTCTCCGCCGGATTCGATGATCTCCTGGCGTAGGCGTTGTGCGAGGGCCACAGCGCCGGGCGTGTCCGAATGCACGAGAACCGATTGTACGGGCATCGCAATTTCTTCACCGGTGACGCAGGTCAGCTTCTGATCGCGCAGCACGCCCAAAACTCGCGCCACGACTTCACCTTCGTCCTTGATCACCGCGCCGGGTTCGCCGCGCGGTGCCAGTTGGCCGTTCGGCATGTATCCGCGGTCTGCAAGGAACAGCCGCACGACCTTGCCGCCCCGCGCGATCGCCGCGACTTCCAACGCACTGCTTGGCAAAACAAGGAAGGCAATGTCGGGATCGAAACTCATGGTGGCATTCACCACGGCCTCCGCAATCGCCGGGTCGGTGCTTGCCAGATTTCCGAGCGCGCCATGCGGGTTCATATGGGTGATGCGGTGCCCCGCCCGTCTGGTAAACGCCTCAAGCGCTCCGATCTGATACAGCACGTGCGCTTCCAGCTCGACCAGAGGGATATCCATCTTGCGACGGCCAAATCCCATGCGGTCGGGGAAGCTGACATGCGCGCCTAGATCGACACCGTGGTCGAGGGCCAGCCCAACTGTGCGGTCCATGATCACCGGGTCACCCGCGTGATAGCCGCATGCGACGTTGGCCGAGCTGATCTGCGCCATCAGCGCCTCGTCATCAGCCAGCGTATAGGGACCGAAGCCTTCGCCCATATCGGAATTTATGTCGATCTTCATGTGTCGGGCTCCAGAAGAAACAGCGGGTCGCCGAAACCGACTACCTGGTCGTTTTGCGGACATTCACCCACCACCACGCCGCACTTCGGGGCAGAAACCTGCACCCGTGCGCCATCCAGCCCCACATAGCCCAGCACCTGCCCGGCAATGACCCGGTCCCCTGGAGACACCACCGTCAGCCCATCATCGCCGCCGCAGGCGACAAAACGGCCCAATGCGGGGCTGTTGACGATCGCAGGCGGAGCGGTTTCGACAGGTGCGGTAGCCTCAGGGTGCGCGGACAACGCCAGACCAAGTGTCAGGACATCCGCGCCACATTCGATTTCAAGGCGCGTCGTTCCGGTTCGGCGCATCGCTTGGATCAGGCGCGATTTCTCTGGGTCGCTGAACATGTCAATTCCACGTATTCTGAAGTCGGCGGACCTGGGCAATGCTTTGGCGCATGGCATCCAACATGGCGGTTTCAGCAAATTCCGCCTCCCGAGCCTGCGCCAGATCGACGGGCTGAAATCGAAGGGTGTCTCCGGGCCGCGCTTGTCCGATGCGCCACAAGTCCGGTTCAATGACGCAAGCAATCTTCGGATATCCTCCCATTGTCGCGGAATCGGCCAGCTGGATGATGGGCTGCCCCCCACCGGGCACTTGAACAATACCGGGTGCGATCCCGTGCGAGCGCAATTCACCTTTGGCGTCACGGTCAAGCTCTGGTCCCTCCAGGCGGTACCCCTGACGGTTGCTGGCCGGGGTCACCTTGTAGGGCTGGCCATAGAAGGCGGCACGCGAAGCGGGTGAAAATTCCTTAGTTTCGCTGGATGGCAAAACCCGCAGGACAATATCCGTTGCGTCACCCTCTCGGGGCGTCGGCAGGGCATAGCTGATCGGCATGACACGGGGGCAAGATGCCGTGCCCTTCAGCCGGTCGCCAGGAGCAAGAACGCGACCTTCGTGACCGCCGAATCCTTCTCGCAACTGGGTGCTGCGCGAGCCCAGAATCTCGGGCACATCGATGCCGCCGGGAAGGCCAAGATACACCCGCGCACCGTCGCGCATTGCGCCGAGAGACAATTCTTGTCCCGTCTTGGCGGATCCGGCCCAACATCGCGGCAACGCGATACCGTCCAACGTCGCGCCGCAAGCAGCACCGACCAGAGAGAATGCTGTATCCTGCGTGAACACAAAGCGGGCGGGGCTCAGCGGGATTTCCAGCCCAGCTGCGCCTTCATCATTGCCAAGCAACAGGTTTGCCATCCGCAGTGCTAGCGGGTCCATGGCCCCAGCGCGCCCAAGCCCCTGCCGCCAGTGGCCCACGCGACCCAAATCCTGTACCGTTGCAAGCGGTGGTATCGACAATATCTCGATCATGCGATCACCTCCGCAGGAACGAAGCGAATGGCGTCACCCGGCTGCAACAGGGCGGCCGGCTGCTTGGCTGGATCGAAAAAGCTGATCTCGGCCGATCCGATGGTGTTCCACCCACTTGGCCCGGCCGACGCCGAGACGCCCGTCTGCAAGCCTGCAAGCGAAAGCGAACCGCCCGGCAGGCTCTGCAAGGGGACCTTGCGACGCGGTGTTTCAAGCCGTGGATCAAGTCCGCCGAGGTAGCAATACCCGGCATGGCTGCCGACCGCGAATACGGTGTAATCAGGCGCCGTGTGACGGCGCACCACCTCATCCACACTCAGGCCTGTCAGCTCGCAGACCTCTTGCAGATGTGGACCTCCCGCCCCTCCGTAAACAATATCAATCTCAACGATCTTGCCGGTGAGGTCTTTCCGGCGGCCTTCGGCCCACAGGGCGTCCAATTGGCGGGCCAGATCGTCCAGATCCGTCGGGACACTATCAAACCGCAATGTCAGGTTGGTCATGCCCGGCACCGCTTCTACAACATCATCCCGTGCGCTTGCGGCGTCGGCCAAAGCCCAGAACCGCCGCTGGTGATCGAGATCGAACGGACAATCAACCTGATAAATGAAGGTGCGGCTACCGATTGGAAAGAGACCTTGTTCAGGCATTTGCGGTCTCCCTGGCAGCAAGCCACTGTTCAAAATGGTGGATTGATACACCTCCGGCGACAAATCCCGGCTCGGACAGCAATTGATCATGCAGGGCGGCGTTGGATTTCACGCCTGCGATGCGCAATTCTGCCAGAGCGGTCTGCGCCCTCGACAGGGCCTCGGTCCGGGTGGCGCCAAATGCGATCACCTTGGCGATCATCGAGTCGTAGTGGGCCGGCACCTCTGCCCCTGCGACCATATGCGTATCAACCCGAATACCTGGGCCGCCTGGCAGATGCATCGACGTGATTCGTCCGGGGCTTGGCGCAAAGGTTTCCGGATCTTCGGCGTTGATCCGGCATTCGATCGCGTGACCCGTGGTGGTAATCTGGTCTTGTGTCACGGGCAATCGACCACCGCGTGCCACGTCAATCTGCATGGCAACGATATCAAGCCCCGTCACCAGTTCGGTTACAGGATGTTCGACCTGGATACGGGTGTTCATCTCGATGAAATAGAACTGCCCGTCCTCGTAGAGAAATTCGAAGGTGCCTGCGCCCACATACCCTATCTCGCGGCACGAGGCGGCACAGCGTTCGCCGACTTCGGCGATCAACGAGCGGTCAATTTCCGGGGCGGGCGCCTCTTCGATCAGTTTCTGGTGACGCCGCTGCATCGAGCAGTCGCGGTCACCCAGCCAGATGGCGTGGCCGTGGCTGTCTGCAATGATCTGGATTTCGACATGGCGGGGCCGTTCCAGGAATTTCTCCATGTAGATGTCCGGATTGCCGAAGAAGCGCGTCGCCTCCTGTGCGGTCAACATGGCTGCCTCGGCCAAGTCGTCCGGTGTGCGCACGATCCGCATTCCGCGACCGCCACCACCGCCCGCAGCCTTCAAGATCACTGGATAGCCGATGTCATCAGCGATCGCCTTGACCGCCTCGAGGTCATCGGGAAGGGTGCTGTCAGGTCCGGGAACACAGGGGACACCGGCGGCGATCATCGCTGCCTTGGCCCGGACCTTGCCCCCCATACGACGCATGACATCGGCCTTCGGTCCGATCAGGACCATGCCCGCATTTGCCACCGCTTCGGCGAAGGCGGCGTTTTCAGAGAGGAATCCGTAGCCTGGATGCACAAGGTCGGCGTTCAGTATCTGCGCGGCCTGAATGACTGCCGGGATATTAAGGTAGCTCTTGCTCGCCGCGGCGGGACCGATGCATATCGCATCATCTGCCAGGTCCAGATAGGGCGCGCCGCGGTCGGCCTCTGAAAACCCGCATACGACACGCAGACCCAGCCTACGGCAGGCGCGAATGATCCGCAGGGCAATTTCGCCCCGGTTGGCAACAAAAACGGTCTGGATGGACTGCTGGTCGTTCACGCGCGCACCTTCACAAGGCATTGCCCCGCCTCAACCGAGGAGCCGTCTTCGATACAGATTTCGCTCACAGTCCCCTCGGAGTCCGCGACGATGGCGGTCATGACTTTCATCGCCTCGATCACACAAAGCGTCTGGCCCCTGGTGACCGGCGTCCCGACTTCGACGAACGGCTTTGATGTGGGATCTTCTGCCAGATAGCAGAGCCCTGCGAGCGGTGCCGCAACCACGACAACACGCTCGCTGTCAGTCACTGCCCCACCGTCTGCCGGCGTCTCGTCCATGGTTGGTCCGGCCACGCCTGCAGGCGCCGCCTGACCTCGCCCCGCCGCCACTCCACGCCGCAGCGTGATCCGATGACCATTCTGAACACAGGCGTATTCGTCCAATGCGTTCTGAGCAGCCCATTCCATGCAGGAAATCAGGGATTCGACTGTTAACGACATCTGCGAACCGGGACCTCTTCGCTGGGATCGACTGTGTTTGGTCGAAGTTACCATCGGTCCGGCGCAATGATGTCAGAGCGGTTTGAAATGCCCCCCAGACATTCATATCAATCCGCGATCATGTCAGACCCAACGGATGTTATCCGCCGTCTAACCGCCTTGGTATCCTGCGCGTATCCGGGTTCATACCCGCCGAAGATGCCGGAGGAGCACACATTGCCGCACATCATCACCAAATTCGAACGGGCCAAACCCGAAGACGTTAAGGCACTGTCCAAATTCGGTAGCGCCACCATCCATGAGGCGCAGGGCCGTCTCGGCGCGCTAAGCCCCCGCCTAAAGCCGATTGATCGCAACATGACCGTTTGCGGTCCCGCATTCACAGTTCTGGGCGCCCCGCGCGACAACCTGATGCTGCAGCTTGCGATCGAATACGCCCAAGCAGGTGATGTCATCATTATGTCCGCGGGTGAATACGAAGACGCCGGTTGCTTCGGCGATGTGCTTGGAAATGCTTGTGTCGCCAAGGGGATCGCGGGTGTTATTGTCGATACCGGCGTGCGTGACACCCAAATGCTGATCGAACTGGGTCTGCCGGTTTTCTCACTGAGCGTCTGCATCAAGGGTACGGTCAAGGAGACGCTGGGCCAGACCGGATGTGACATAGTGATCGGTGGGCAGTTGATCCACCCCGGCGATGTGATCTGCGGTGATGCCGACGGCTTGGTCGTTGTGCGCCGCGAAAACGCGGCAGAGGTGGCGCGCCTGTCGCAGGAGCGTGAAGATGTCGAAGCAGATCTGATCGAGAAATACAAGGCAGGCCGCACTGTAATCGACCTTTGCAAACTCGAACCGGTTCTCAAAGCCAAGGGACTGACCACCGACCTTTGAGTTGATCTGCGCCGCTTGTGGCCCTTCAGGGTGTCGAGCGGCGCAATATCAGGTCGGGCTGGATAATGTGTTTCTGCGCGACGCCCTGTACGGATGCTTCCAGCAACTCCACCACCAGATCGGCTGTACGGGCACCGATCCGACCGGCGTAAACGTCAATCGTTGTCAGAGGCGGTTCGCACACTCGGCCGATTTCGTAGTTGCCATACCCTGCCACCGCGAGGTCCTCTGGGACACGAACACCGCGTCGCGCACATTGCGCCAGCACGCCGAAGGCAACCAGATCTGACACACACAATACCCCGTCCGTATCGGGGAAATGATCCAGCAATAGATCAAGCCCCGACGCACCCTCTGTCATTCCGACGGGTGCGGCACCTGCAGGTACCAGTCTGCTGGCCTCAAGACCGTGAGATTCCATAGCCTCGACGAATCCTGCGCGTCGCTGGACACCGCGCTGATCGGCGTCGGTTTCCCCACCCAGAAATGCCAGCCGATTGCGACCGGATTTGATCATGTGATCGACCAGGGTCTTCATTGAGGTTCGGTTGGAAAAACCGACGACGTGACCAATCGGTTTCACGGGCATGTCCCAGATTTCGACGACGGGAATAGCAACATTCCGCAACATCGCGCGCGTGCGAACGGTGTGCTGGCCACCGGTCAGAACCACGGCCTCGGGATTGCGGCGCAACAACTGGGCGATCAGGCGTTCTTCTTCATCAACATCGTATTCGGTGTTGGCCAGCAGGATCTGGATACCCTTCTTCAACAGCCCCTGTGACAAGGCCCGAACTGTCGCCGAGAAATTGGCATTCTCGATTGACGGGACCGTGACCGCAACAAATCCGCTGCGGTTCTGGCGCAGGTTCGCAGCAGTCGCATCAAAGACGTAGCCCAACTCATCCGCTTTCGCGAGAATTGCCGCGCGGGTGCGTGAACTGATGCCCCCATCGCCCTTGAAAGCGCGCGACACCGTCATCGCCGACACCCCCAGGGCGGCCGCGATATCCGACATCTTAACCTTGCCGTGATGCGCGTGCTTTTTCACGAAAGTCCTCCGGATGGTCAACGATAGGTAGCCACCTCATGAGGCTGCGGCAACCGGCAACGGTCGGCTTGCGATGCGAGCCATGATCCGGTGCACCGTCACCTCTACCGGTTCGTCCGTGCTTATGATGATCGCCTGCTCTTTGGCAGAAGGCACTTCCAGACATGCAACCTGGCTGGCAAGCAGAGAAGCCGGCATGAAATGTCCCTGCCGCCCTTCCAGCCTGGATTTCAAGGTCGCTTTTGACCCATGAAGATAGACGAATATCGGCCGGACGGGCGCGGCGGCGTCAAGGATTATCTCTCGGTAGCAGGCCCTCAGCGCCGAACAGCCAAGGATCATGCCAGCAGGCGCACCAGCCAGACTGCGACCGCATTCGGCCAGCCACGGCGCTCGATCATCATCCTGCAGGGGGATGCCCTGCCGCATCTTCTCGATGTTGGCAGGGGGATGCAAATCATCGCCATCGACATAGGGCAGGCCGGTCCGGCGTGACAGCGCTTTCCCGATCGTTGACTTGCCACACCCACTGACCCCCATCAGGACGATGTATCTGCACTCAAAGGGAGACACTGATACCACCATCCACGAAGAGCACATGCCCGTTGACAAAACTTGCCGCGCCCGACGACAGGAACACACAAGCGCCGACCAGTTCATCCACCTTGCCCCACCGCCCTGCGGGGGTGCGCTTTTCGAGCCAGGCGGTGAACTCCGGATCCGCCACCAGGGCGGCATTCAGCGGGGTCTCGAAATAACCCGGCGCAATGGCGTTACATTGCAGACCATGCTTTGCCCAGTCGGTAGCCATTCCCTTTGTCAAATTGGCGACAGCGCCTTTCGTGGCCGTATAGGGTGCTATTCCGGGGCGGGCCAATGCGGTTTGAACGGAACAGATATTGATTATCCTGCCCTTGCCGCGCCCAATCATGTAGCGGGCGACGGCCTGACCGACATTGAACACCGATGACACGTTGGTCTGCATCAGCATCTCGAAGCGGTCCGCAGGAAAATCCTCCAGCGGTGTGCGGTGCTGCATCCCCGCATTGTTAACGAGGATATCGATCGAACCGGTTTCAAGCTCGTATGCATCTACCGCCTTGCGCACGGCGTCGTGGTCGGTGACGTCGAAACACAGGGTATCGACCTGAGCGCTCGGGCATGCGTCCAGCAACGCTGCGCGGGCCGTATGCAGCTTGGCCGCGTTACGACCGTTCAGCACAACAGCGGCCCCGGCGCGGGCCAGGCCCAATGCCAGCGCATAGCCGATCCCCTGGGAGGAACCGGTCAGCAGCGCACGTTGACCATCAAGGCCGAAACGGGCGCTGAGGAAGTCGTTTTGGGGAGGCATCGCATCTTTCCTTCAATGGCTGTCGACATCATCAACTTCAACCATTATGTTATCGATAACTATTTTGTTCAAGTGTCAGAATCGCCAGTTGCCACACCACTGGCTGAAAAGGAGTCATCTTCATGGACAAGCCTGTTATCCTGCAGATGGGGGAATATCCCGCGTGGGACGAAACCCCACTGAACGCCCGCTTCGACATGCGTCGCATCTTTGACGCGACCGATGCAGATGCGTTCCTTGCGGAACATGCTCCCTATGCGCGAGGCATTGCGACACGCGGCGAACTTGGTGCGTCCCGTGCCGTGATCGATGCCTGTCCAAAGCTGGAGATCGTATCGGTTTACGGTGTCGGATATGATGCGGTCGATCTGGACGCATGTCGAGCCCGAGGCATTCAAGTCACAAACACGCCAGACGTATTGTCAGGCGACGTTGCTGATTTCGCGGTAGCGATGATGCTGGCTCAAAGCCGCGGCATCGTGGCTGGGGACGGCTGGGTCCGCAATGGCGACTGGACCAAACGGGGAGCTATGCCACTGCAGCGCCGGGCATTCGGACGTCGCGCCGGAATCCTCGGGCTGGGGCGCATCGGCTTTGAGATCGCCAAGCGGCTTTCGGGCTTTGACATGAAAATCTCTTATACCGATGTTGCGCCTAAGCATTACGCACAGGACTGGACCTTCGTTGCGACACCCGAAGAACTCGCCACGCAATGTGATTTCCTTTTTGTCGCTGCCGCGGCCTCCCGGGAAACCCGACATATCGTGAACGGCGACGTGCTGGCCGCGCTGGGCCCCGATGGCATGTTGATCAATGTATCGAGAGCATCCAACGTGGATGAGGACGCCCTGATCGCAGCGTTGAGCGATGGCACGCTAGGTGCTGCCGCCCTTGATGTCTTCGAAGGCGAACCGGCCCTTGATGAGAGGTTCCTGTCGGTACCCAACATCATGCTGCAACCACACCAGGCCTCCGGCACGGTAGAGACCCGCAAAGCCATGGGCGCTTTGCTACGGGCCAATCTAGAAGCCCATTTCAGCGGCAAGCCGCTGATTAGCCCGGTATCTGAGGTAGCACCATGAAAGCTCTTGTCATTCATGCCCCCAAGGACCTTCGCCTCGATGACGCCACGGCAGATGCAGGTCGTCCCCTTGCCGCTGGCGAAATACGCATCAAGGTAGCTGCCGGCGGGGTCTGCGGGTCCGACCTGCACTACTACCATCACGGTGGTTTCGGCAATGTCCGCTTGCGTGAACCGATGATCCTGGGCCATGAAGTTTCCGGCCATGTGGTAGAAACCGGGGCGGGTGTCAGCGGCCTGAGGGAGGGCGATCTGGTCGCTGTATCGCCTTCGCGACCCTGCGGCGCCTGCACATATTGCCACCTTGGCCAGCCCAACCACTGCGAGAACATGCGCTTTTACGGCTCTGCAATGCCGTTCCCGCATATTCAGGGCGCGTTCCGCGAGGAATTGATCGCGAGTGCCATCCAATGCGTGCCGGCCAATGGACTAACGGCAGGTGAAGCAGCGATGGCCGAACCGTTGGCCGTAACGCTTCACGCGATGCATCGCGCGGGACCGCTACTCGGCAAAAACGTCTTGATCACCGGTTGCGGGCCGATCGGTTTGCTGGCGATCGCCTCGGCGAGATTGGCAGGTGCGGCAAGCATCACCGCGACTGACCTTTCGGACTTTACGCTGGAGATGGCGCGCCGCATGGGCGCCGATCGCGTTATCAACACCGGCACTCATGCGGACGGCCTTGCGGAGTTCAACGTCGGAAAGGGGCACTTCGATGTACTCTTTGAATGCACAGGCGTTGCATCTGCATTGATCCCTGCCTTGTCCACCATGAGACCTCGGGGTGTGGTTGTGCAACTGGGGTTGGGAGCCGACATGCAACTGCCGATCACCCTGATTGCGGCCAAGGAACTCGACCTGCGGGGGTCTTTCCGGTTCCATGCCGAATTTGCGACAGGTGTTTTGGCGATGCAGCAAAAACGCATCGACGTGCGGCCGCTGATCACGCACGAATTCGCGTTGGAAGATGCCGAGAAAGCGTTTCAAGCGGCATCAGACCGGAGCTGCGCGATCAAAACCCAGATCCAATTTTCGGCCTAGAATATGTTATCGATAACCGTAGCGCTTGTCCACGAAGCGGCACTGGCGTGCGGGGCGAGGTAAGCAAGTCGCGCACCTAGACGAGGCGATACAAAAAGATCAAACCCGGGCCAGAGCAACTGGCCCGGGTTTTTTATCTTGGGTGAAGCGCGTTGAGCGGGCTCGTCCACCTAACCCAACAGCAGATCAGGCATGATGGTCACGATCTGCGGGAAGAGCGCCAACAGGATCACAAACAGGATCATGATCAACAGGAACGGGAATGTAACCTTGGCGATATAGCCGGTGCTACGTCCGGTGATGTTTTGGATCACCGCAAAGTTGAAGGCGACAGGCGGCGTTATTTGCGCCATTTCGACGACCAGCACCATGAAGATACCGAACCAGACCTTGTCAAAGCCCGCAGCCTCCACCAGAGGCAAAACCACCGGCAAGGTCGTGGCGATCATGGAAAAGCCTTCCAGTGCCGTGCCAAGAACGAGATAAAGACCGATCAGGGCGAGGATCAGCACGATCGGGGAAAGGTCCAGTGCCGTGACGAAATTGGCGACAGCGGCGGGAATGCCAAGTGTTGATGTTACATTGCCCAGCACCGACGCGCCCAGGATGATGATTCCCATCACGGAACAGGTCTGGACTGCGCCGAGCACGATGTCGCGTAGCACCTTCAGCGACAGACACCGCTGGTAGAGCGACACCAGAAATGCACCGACCACGCCAAGTGCTGCCGCCTCTGATGGAGTTGCAAGGCCGCCATACATCGATCCCAGGACACACAGGATCAGGAACAGCGCAGGGGCAAGACCGCGCAATGCTGCAAACCGCTCACGCAGGGGCATATGCCGCAGGGCCCTTTCGCCCTCGGGGATCAGGTCAGGCTTCAGCGCACTGCGGATCATGATATATGCGCCAAAGGTAGACGCCAGAAGCAAACCGGGCAAAAACCCTGCCGTGAACAGGCGCAGAATCGATTCATTAGCCAAAACGCCATACATGATCATCACGGTTGAAGGCGGGATCAGAAAGCCAAGAGTTCCTGCCCCTGCGAGCCCCCCGATAGCCAGTTCCGGTGAATAGCCGCGCGACAACAGTTCTTTCAACGTCATGCGGCCAACGACCTGAGTTGTTGCAGCCGAAGAGCCTGAAATCGCAGCAAAGATTGAACAGCCGACGATGTTAACGTGCAATAGCCGACCGGGCAGCAACCCCGTCCACGGGGCAAGTCCGGTGAACAGCGTCTCTGAAATCTTCGTGCGGAAAAGGAATTCACCCATCAGGATGAACAACGGCAGCGCGACCAGATCAGGCGTTGTCAGGATATTGAAGACGTATTGCGGGAACAGCTTGTCGATCGGGATATGCGTAAACATAAGCATCAGCCCGATCGCGGTGGACAGCAAGGCAATTCCAATCCACGCGCCCGCCGCCAGAGTTCCGAAAAGCAGCCCGAACAGGCTGGAAACGATCGCTCCCATGTGAGGTGCCCTCAATTCTTTTTGGCCAGGTCAGGCGCGTTATTCGATGGCGCTAGCGGCCCCGAGCGTTGGGTTTTCAAGTGGATGTCCGGCCAATGCGCTGACCAGGCGTGCCACCATCTGGAAGGCCAGAACGGAAGCTCCGAGCGTCAGCACCGCCTGTGGCACCCACAGCGGTGTATAGCTTTCCTGTGACACCTCTCCGTAGCCATAGGTGCGCAGGGTGAAATTGAACAGCCAGACCGCCATAGTGACACTGACCGCAGACCCCAATATGGCTGAAACCACTTCAAGCACGCGGACCACGATGCGGTGACTTGACGACATCACGAGTTCAACCCGCAACTGCAAGCCCGCCCGCAGGGTCATGCCCGCCCCCAGCAGAAAGGCGGCACCCATCAGATAGGCGCTGTATTCCCAACCGATGCCAGTGCCGGAGGGTATAAAATGCAGGTATCTGCTGAAGAAAGCCAAGAAGATGTCCGCCAGCACAAGAAGGGTCAGTGCCACGATGCAAAAACCTGCGATCCAGGCCCCAAGCAGCGAAACCAGATCTGCAGCCCTTTGAAGGGCTGCAACTGGTCCGCGGGGCAACGGTCGGATGGCCGTAGCACCGTTGTTGGAGGTGGCCCTCGCTTTAGTCATTGGCGCGGGACTGAAGATAGGCATCCGCGATGGGCTTGGCCGCAGGAACGCGTGAGAAGAATTCGTCCTGCACGGTCTGTGCCCGCGCGCCGATCTCGGCCATCAGGTCATCAGATAGCGGTACAAGAGTCATGCCTTCGGACTCCATCTTGGAGATGCTGCTCACATCTGCAGCGCGCGACACTTCCCAGAACTCAGGCTCCAGCTTGGCGGCGACTTCTTCGATGGCAGCACGGTCCTCTTCGGAAATCCGGTTCCAAACATCCAGATTTATCGTGACCGCATTCGACCCCCAGGTGTGATTGGTGGCGTAGATGTAATCCAGAAATTCCCAGAAACGTCCGTCCACACCGGAAGTAGCAGATGTCGCAACGCCTTTGACGCGACCGGACGCCAATGCGGGCAGCAGCTCACCCCAAGGCATCACGACACCCTCCATGCCGATACTGCTGATGATATCGACCGTGTTTTTGTCAGCGCCACGTACGGGGATACCTTCGAAGTCCTCGATGGTTTCTACCATTGTATTGAGGTAAACGTACTGCGCAGGCGACGGCACCATGTAGAGCAGCTTTTGGTTATTCTGCTCGAAGAGGTTTTCAAGCTCCGGGCGCAGGAAGACATGGTAGGCTTTCAGGTCGTCCATGGAGTTGACCAGGAACGGAACACCTTCGGCACCGAAAAGCGGGTTGCTCCCGACCTGCTGGCTGATGTTGATGTCAGCCATGTCCACCAGTCCGTCACGCACGGCACCCAGCTGATCGGGGCCCTTGAAACCCAGCGCGCCTGCTGCGCTCACGGTGATAGTGACTTCGCCATCCGTGGCATCTTCGACAGCCTCGGCGAACGCGCGCGCGTTTTCGACCATGAAGTTACCTTCGGGCAGGACGTCCGAGAGCCGCAGATTGGTTTCCGCGGTGGCAGCGCTGGCTGTGGCAACGGCTGTTGCAATGCCCAGAAAGAAAGACTTGAAGACAGTCATGCAGTTCCCCATCGTGGTTGATCGCTGGCCACCAAAACATAATGAGCAGAGAGACCAGACATTCTTGTTTGTTCCGACGACAGGTTAGGGAAATTGACAGCGTCGCGGAAACACAGCTTCATTCTGATGTGATCGCAGAATCTTATGTATCAGCAGGCGCAGCTTACGCCGGGTTCGCTTCAAATCTTGAGCTTGGCGTATCGACTGAGGACCGTTTAGTAAAGCACTATGGACATTCGAAAGCTTCACTCCTTCGTCAAGATCATCGATATCGGAAGCATCACTCGCGCCTCTGCTATCCTCCACATCGCGCAGCCGGCGTTGAGCCAGCAGGTTGCCGGGCTCGAATCGCATTATGGCAAGCCATTGCTGGTGCGATCGAAGCGTGGCGTGGTGCCGACCGAAGCAGGCAAGGTGCTCTACCGTCATGCACAGATCATCTTGCGGCAAATGGATGAAGTCGAACTGGATATTCAGACGGCGTCGGAAGACATCCGCGGGACCGTACGTGTCGGTCTTGCTCCGCTTGGACTTGGGTCACTTCTGGCCGCGCAACTGATCGAGAAGCTGCGTCGCGACTATCCAGGAATCATGCTTTACATAAACGAGAATGTCGGCGGCGGCGCGATGAGTGAGCTCATCATGACCGGCAAGATGGACGTTGCGTTGATCTTCTACCCGGGAGCGATCCCCAGCCTGGCCTTTGAAAAAATATCGACAGAGGAACTTCACCTTGTCACGACATCGGAGAGATTCGATGACGTAGACGAGATCGCCTTTGCCGACGCCGTAGCCCGCAAGTTGATCCTGCCGAGCAAGATTCACACACTGCGGCAAGTCATCGACACTTCCTTGGTGCGGAAGGGAATAACGGCCCATATTGTCGCCCAAACTGAATCGATTTCAGTCCTTTCCAACGCGCTGAGCGAAGGTCTGGCGGATACGATCCTGCCGCTGTCGGCTGCGAAGGCCGTGCAGCGGCGTGTACCAGAGGCACGGATATGTCCTATCCGGCGACCGAACATGCACAGCAACATGGCTGTCTGCTGGTCCGCGCAATTACCGCTAAGCGAGGCTACACTCGCGGTGCAGAAATGCCTGATCGACCTGTCTCTGCAGCTAACGCGGTAAACCAGTATGGTGTCCGTATTTTGAGGCCGGCAGCAGGCCGGGGCGAAACCGTATTGAACAGGCTCAAGAATCGGAGGTACGTGGCGACCTGCCACGGCAGTGCGCCTTCCTATCGTTCTTCACCCTCGCAGCTTCCCTCTTCCATCGGTTGTCGACCCTGACCCTCCTGGACGTTCATCCAGACCGACTGCAGGCCGCCGTGGCTTCCCTCCGCCACGGCGGCACTTTTTTATTTCAAGACCAGTTGCCGTGATGCGCGCCCGGTGCGTCGAAACGCTCGAAGCTGTGGGCTCCGAAGAAGTCGCGCTGGGCCTGGATAAGATTGGCGGTACCGCGACCGAGCCGGAACTGGTCGAAGTGACCGAGCGCGGAGGCAAGGGCGGGGACCGGCAGACCGGCAACAGCACTTTCGGCCACCGTCTTGCGCAGCGCGCCCTGGGTGCGGCTGATGAGGTCGGAGAAGGCATCCGTCATCAGAAGATCGGTCTTTTCCGTCTCCGCCTCATAGGCGCTGGCGATCTCGTCAAGGAACTGCGAACGGATGATGCAGCCGGCGCGCCAGATGCGCGCGACTTCCGCCAGCGGCAGATCCCAGCCGAACTCTTCCGATGCAGCCGTCATGACCGCAAATCCCTGCGCATAGGCGATGACCTTGCCTGCCAGAAGCGCGTCTTCCAGCATCGCGATGCGGGCGTCATCCAAAGTCTCGATGGAACCGGTTTCAATCTTGAAGCGCTCTTCGGCCTTGATGCGCAGATCTTTCATGGCCGAGAGGCTGCGGGCTGCAACAGCGGCTTCGATTGCGGTCGCGGGGATGCCAAGCGACTGCGATTCGATGGCAGACCAGCGGCCCGTGCCTTTCTGTCCCGCGCGGTCCACGATGATGTCGACGATGGGCTTGCCGGTCTTGTCGTCCGTGACACCCAGAACCTTTGCCGTGATCTCGATCAGATAGGAGTTCAGGCGCCCCTTGTTCCAGCGCTCGAAGATCTTGCCGATTTCGGCCGGTGCCATGCCTGCGCCATCGCGCATGATGCCGTAGATTTCGGCGATCATCTGCATGTCGGCATATTCAATGCCGTTGTGGATCGTCTTAACGAAATGTCCCGCACCATCGGAGCCGAGCCATGCCTCGCAGGCTTCGCCCTTGTAGCGTGCGGCAATCGCCTGAAGAACCGGCTTGATGTGGTCATAGGCTTCTCGCGGACCGCCAACCATGATGGAAGGACCGTGACGCGCGCCTTCCTCACCGCCGGAGACACCCATGCCGATGAAGCGGGGACCGCTGTCGCGCAGCGCTTCCATGCGTCGACGCGTGTCGCGGAAATTGGCATTGCCGGCATCGATGATGATGTCGTCGGCGTCGATGATGTCTTTCAGCGCCTCGATCTGCTGATCGACGGCCTCGCCGGCCTGCACCATCAGGATGATCGGACGTGGCTTCTCGATGGCATTTGCAAGTTCTTCAAGGCTGGAACAGCCGATGATGTTCTCGGCGAGTTCGCCGGCTTCCGCGACAAATGCATCCGTCTTTTCGCTGGTACGGTTGTAGACCGCGATGCGAAAACCCTTTTCAGCGATGTTGAGCGCGAGATTTGCGCCCATGACCCCAAGGCCGATCAGACCGATCTGTGCTTTCTGCATGTCAGGCTTTTGCCCCCGTTGGTGCGGGCGGCTTGGCCCGCTGTAAATCTCAGTTCAGCTCTTGCGGCTCTTTCTACCGTAATGCTCGAGCCGGTGGTGGACGATCTCGTAGCCCAATTCGTCAGCGATTTCATCCTCCGGGACGTCAATTTTGCCGTTTGTCGCGGCGTTTTCTGGCGCTGCGGGCAAATTTTTCAAGCCGCACGGATGTCGGACATGATGCGAAGACAGCCGTTCAATGGAGTTGACACGGCAGGTCATTCAATGAACCCTCCGCGCGACCATGAAAGCGGCAAGAATGCCTGCGCTGTGTGAGTATCTGAAAGGGCCATCATGAGACCGGTATTCGTTCAACTGCGCTGCAAGCCCGGCAAGACCTACGAGGTGGCCGATGCGCTTTATGAGCGCGAGATTGCTTCCGAGCTCTATTCGACCAGCGGCGATTACGACCTGCTCCTGAAGGTCTATATCGATGATGGTGTTGATGTCGGCAAGTTCATCAATGACCACATTGCCAATGTGCCGGGGATCGAGCGCTCCCTCACCACACTGACCTTCAAGGCTTTTTGAGCGGGTGCATGACCATGAAGCGATCGCAGGTCAACGAGATCATCCGTGAAGGTGCGGCATTCATCCGTTCCTTCGGCTATGTGCTTCCGCCCTTTGCCGATCTCACGCCGGACGAGATGAGGGCGCGGGCGCCCGAGCTCAAGGGGCTGATCGATGCCAGGCTTGGCTGGGATGTGACCGACTATGCCGGAGGTGACTTCGACGCGAAGGGGCTGTTTCTCTTTACGGTACGCAATGGCAATCAGGATGATCTGAAAAGCGGACAAGGCATGCTTTATGCCGAAAAGATCATGATCTCCCGCAGGGACCAGATCTCGCCGATGCATCGCCACGTGGTGAAAGCGGAGGACATCATCAATCGTGGTGGCGGAACGCTCGCCATCCAGATTTTCGCCTCCGAACCCGACGGCTCGATCGACCGCGACAGTCCGGTGACCGTTGCGACGGACGGCATCGATCGTCAATTGGCTGCAGGCGGAGTGCTGAATCTCGCTCCAGGCGAAAGCGTGACGCTCATGCCCGGTGTCTGGCACAAGTTCTGGGGCGAAGGCGGCGATGTGCTCATCGGAGAAGTCTCGACAGTCAATGACGACCTCACCGACAATGTCTTTGAAGAGGCAATCCCGCGTTTCTCGCCTATCGAGGAAGATGAAGCGCCCTGCCGCCTTCTCGTTTCGGATTACGATCAGTGGCTCGCGTCCTGAGCGAAAACAGTCGCGCTGGCAACGCTGAAAGGCTTGCGCAGGCATTGATCGAAAGACGCTCTGGCAAAAGACAGATGATCGCCATAGCCGGCGCACCCGGCTCGGGCAAGTCAACCCTTGCACATGATGCGGCCGAAGCCTTGGCGGCGCGGGGCGTGAGCGCAGCCGTAATCCCGATGGACGGCTTTCACTATGACGACGCGGTATTGGCCGAGTTGAAGCTCAGCGACAGGAAAGGGGCGCCGGAAACATTCGATTTCGAAGGTTTCGAATGCCTGTTGAAGCGGTTGGCGTCAGCTCAAGCGGCTGTCGCCATTCCCCTGTTCGACCGCAGCATGGAGCTGTCGCGTGCGGCAGCCGCACTCGTTCATCCAGAGACTGAAATGCTGCTTGTGGAGGGAAACTACCTGCATCTCGATGAAGAGCCGTGGCGCCGGCTGAGCACCTTGTTCGATCTGCGCATTTTTCTGGATGTAAGCCTTGAGGAACTGGAGCGGCGACTGAACGCACGCTGGGCCGACCACGGCCGCGAGGCGGAGGCTGCGCTGAGATGGGTTCAGGACAATGACCTTCCCAATGCGCGGCGCGTCATCAACCACCGCCTCCCTGCCGACCTTGTTCTTGGCGGGAACTTCACCAACTAACGGGGAACCCTGCTTTACCGGATGAGTTGCCCTGCGAAAGGAACGGAGATTTTCATGCCCCTCGCCCCTACTGCCTTACTGATGATGAGGCGTGGTCTCGTTGCCGCACTGCTCTATGCCGGGCTTGCTGCAACGCCGGTCATTGCACAGGGTCTGGACAGCGAAGAAGCGATCGATGCCATCGTGGGGTCAGAAGTGAAAACCGAGCAGGCCACCACCGTTGAAGAGACAGACCGTCTGATTCAGGCTGTCGGCGCTGCGCGGCCGGCTGCAGAAGAAGTGCGCAAGACCTTCAATCTTGACGAGCTCGACATCATCTTCATCTCTCCCGACACCGCTGAGACGCCTGAAGTTGCGGAAGTTCTCGCGGAAAACGAGCAGGCTTTGCAAACACTTCGCGAGGCGATCGAGGGAAGCGCCCTGTTCTATCATGCCGTTGATTCGCGCAGTATTCTGCTGCGCGACATCGTTGCTGTGGAATATGGCGAAGAAAGCCGGGTTACGGTTTTCGTCATAGGTGAGGCGCCTGAGGAAGAATAGCCGGTTTTACTCGGCCTGCCCGTCTTGTAGGCAAGCGCATATTGCGGTCATATGGCGTTCGAGGAGCAGCGCCTTTCCTGGCGCATGGCATGGGAAAATTGGAGGGGCCAGATGAGCGCAGCACAAAGCGGAACGGATGCGCTGGGGCAAACGATCCTTGAAAAGATCAGCGCGCATGCCGAAGGGGATGCCGCGCAAATCGGCATGGACACCCCGTTGGCGGATCTGGGCATACACTCCCTTGAGCTGACCGAAATCATCTTCGACCTCGAGGACGCTTTTGGCATCGAGGTCGAGATGAATACCTCCGAAGCGTGGGAGAATCTCGAAACCGTCCGCGACATCGTGGAAGCCGTGCGCAAGCTCGTTCAGGCCAAGGCCTGATGAGTCGAGCGAGAATAGTCATCACCGGTCTTGGCGGCATCTGCGCGCTGGGCAACAACGCTCTGGATATCTGGGACTCGATGACTGCAGGCCGCAGCGCGATCGGCCCGATCGACAGCGATGCGCTACATGACGTGAAGACGCGTATCGGAGCGCAAATCAGGGAACTGCCCGATCACGGCCTGGAGCGCAAACGAACCACCACCATGGACCGGTTCAGTCTGCTTGCGGTCATTGCTGCCGGCGAAGCTCTCGCCAATGCCGGATTCGAGGTGACCGAGCAGAACAAGAGCCGTTGCGGCTCCGTGGTCGGCGTTGGCGTATGCGGCTGGGAATCGATCGAGGAAAGCTACCGTGCCATCCTGCTTGAGCAAAAGAGCCGCGTGAACATATTCACCGTGCCCCGCGTCATGCCGGGTGCGGCCGCGGGGCAGGTATCCATGCAATTCGGGTTGCGGGGACCGGTCTTCGGAGCAACCTCGGCCTGTTCATCTGCCAATCACGCGATTGCGAGCGCTGTCGACCAGCTGAGGCTGGGACGGGCGGACATGATGGTGGCCGGCGGCAGCGATGCGCCGCTGGTATTCGGCGTGGTCAAGGCATGGGAAGCGCTGCGCGTATTGGCCGGCGACACCTGCCGCCCCTTCTCTGCCGACCGGCAGGGGCTCGTATTGGGAGAAGGTGCGGGCATGGTCGTTCTGGAGACGCTGGAACATGCCCGGTCGCGTGGCGCGACCATTCTTGCAGAGATCGGCGGCGTTGGGCTTTCCGCCGATGCTTCGGACATTGTTGCGCCTTCTGTCGAAGGGCCGGCACAGGCGATGGCCGCCTGTCTGGCGGAAGCAGGATTGGCGCCTGAAGATGTGGATTACATCAATGCACACGGCACCGGCACCAAGGCCAATGACAGGATCGAAACCGAAGCCATTCGCAGCGTATTCGGCAAACAGGCCGACAAATTGTCGGTCTCCTCAACAAAGTCCATGCATGGTCACTGCCTGGGCGCGTCGGGCGCGCTGGAACTGATTGCCTGCGTCAATGCCGTGCGTGCAGGCGTGGTACCGCCCACCGCCAATTACCAGGAGGCAGATCCCGAATGCGATCTGGACGTGACCCCGAACGAGGCTGCCCGGCGCGACGTGCGGGCAGCGCTCAGCAACAGCTTCGCTTTCGGTGGCACCAATGCGGTTCTGGCCGTCAAATCCTACGGATGAAGCGATAGATTTTAGGGCCTGCGGTAGCCCGTGGGGCGATCATACAGTCTCGCGACACGCTCAATAGCCAGTTCCAGAGACTCGATTGCCACCGTCATGGTGTGGCCGTTGGCATGGATGATCCTTTCATCGTCCAGCATGATCGCAACATGGCCTTTCCAGAATACCAGATCGCCACGACGCAATTCCGCCTGCTCGACCTCATGCAGGAAATGGTTTTCCTGCATGTCGGTGTCGCGCGGGCAGGCCCGCCCGGCCATCTGCATCGAAAGCTGCACGAGACCCGAGCAATCGATCCCGCATCCGCTGCATCCACCCCAGAGATAGGGCGTGTGCAGGAAGCACTCTGCGACAGCGACATAATCGCCATCGTCCTGCTCCAGCGGCTGAAGGTGATTGGCGATCATCGCCGAACCGTCTGCCAAGATCGCGTAGCGCGTTCCCCGCTTTTCTTCATGAGCGGACACATGCAGCCTGGCGCCCATGGAATGGCATCTGAGAGGGGGCGTTTTCAGTTCGGCCTGCGGGTATGCGAAGCTGCGCGGGACGCAGACGACATGGGTGAGGTGCTCCGTCTTCATTTCCAGACCTGCGCTTTCGACATAGCCGACATAGTTGTCAGCGTCGGCCTGAACCCAGGACCAGCCGTCGGCCTCTTCGAAGACCTGCACATCTTCTCCATGCAGAAGCTGGGTGTCCATGCCGGCAGTAGTTGATGGCGCCGAATGAACATTGACAATCGGCACCGCCACACGGGCTGGCCATCCCTCCACAAATCGGTCTGCCTCCACGCGACCCTTCAGCCTCGTATCGGCAAGATCGCGGCGAAACGCATGAAGGCGACGGTCGAGCTTTTCCATATGGCGTCTCCAGCCGTGCTAGCGGCCGTAACGCTGGCGCAGGACGTGCTCCAGCGCTCGTATGCCCTGCGCTTCGCCACCGATGGGACAGGTCGGTTTCGCCACCGGGTTCCATCCGAATACGTCGAAATGCGCCCAGCTCTTCGCTTTCTCCACGAATTTCTGCAGGAAGAGTGCAGCCGTGATGGAGCCGGCAAAACCGTCAGCAGTGATGTTGTTGGTGTCCGCCACGCGCGATGAGAGCTTCGGCATGTAGGGCTGCCACAGCGGCATCCGCCAGAGCGGATCAGCGACCTTCTCCGATGCAGCCGCGATTTCGGCTGCGAATGTGTCATCCAGCGAATAGTAGGGCGGCAGATCTGGGCCAAGCGCGACGCGCGCAGCGCCGGTCAGCGTTGCCATGTCGATGATCACATCCGGCTCTTCCTCGTCAGCAAGCGCCAGTGCATCCGCCAGCACAAGACGACCCTCGGCGTCGGTGTTTCCGATTTCCACCGTAATCCCTTTCCGGCTCCGGAGTATGTCGCCGGGGCGGAAGGCGTTGCCTGCGATCGAATTTTCTACGGCCGGAATGAGGACACGCAGGCGAATATCGAGCCTTGATGCCATCAGCATCGATGCCAGCCCCAGGACATTGGCAGCACCGCCCATATCCTTCTTCATCAGGAGCATGCCGCTGGCCGGCTTGATATCGAGACCACCGGTATCGAAGCAGACACCCTTGCCGACCAGTGTCACCTTCGGCGCATCGCTGCGTCCCCAGCTGAAATCGATCAGCCGCGGCGCTTCATCTGATGCGCGACCAACCGCATGGATCATCGGAAGGTTCTGTTCCAGAAGTGCATCACCGCGGATGGAATGGAAACTGGCGTCATGTTCCTCAGCAAGCCTGGCCGCTGCCGCCTCGAGTGCTTCCGGCCCCATGTCAGAGGCAGGCGTATTGATGAGGTCGCGGGTCAGGTAGGTCGCCACGCTCAGTTCTTCCACGCGTTTGGCATCCACGCCGTCGGGAAGCACGAATTCCAGATTTCCGGTCGGCTTCTTCCCGTAGCGGGTGAAGCTGTAGCCACCCAGGGCAAGTGAAAGCGCTGCGAGCTCCGGCTCGGGAAGACTGCCGCTGAGACGGTAGCGGCCTTCGGGCAATTTTCGGGCGAGCGCTCCGAGGGAAAGCGTCTTCAGCGGATGCCGGTCATCCGATATGCCGAAGAGCACACCTGCGAGCCTGCCGCTATCGCCGGGTAGAAGAAGCATTTCCCCTTCTTCGCCTTCATATCCGGCCGCCCCAGCCCAATCGCGTGCGGCTGCATCAACCCCAACGGCATCAAGATCGCCTGCTTTCACGAGATAAACCGGAACGGCGTTGTCAGGAGAGGATGAGCTGAAGCTTACAGGCATGAAGCACCTTTCGCGATGAATGGTCGAAGCGTCGGATTAACACTCCATTAGGGTTAACGGAATACTTCTGAAGGTGGAATCGGGTGAGGTCCAGGTGAAGGATTGAGGGTAATGGTTGCGCAGAATCAGGGTGAAGCGAAGCGGCTTCGGGTACTGACGCTGATTGGCGTTGCCCTTGTTTCCACCAGCGTTCTGGCAGGATGTGCGAATTCTGCGCGCAAGGTCAGTCAAATCACCACCAACGCCGTCTCTCGCGACGCGTCACGCTCTCTCGACACGCTTTCCGCACCGGAACTGCATCAGGCAGCACAGTCAACAGGCCAGGCCTATGCGCGCAATCCGAAGGATCGCGACGTCGCCATGCGCTATTCGACCTTGCTGCAGATGAACGGGCAGAGCGATCAGGCGCTGGCCGTCATGCGCAAGCTTGCCATCGACTTCCCGAAGGACCGCGAGGTGCTCGCCGCCTATGGCAAGGCGCTGGCGGCAGCGGGCGAGCTGAAGCCGGCCCTTGATGCGGTTCGCCGCGCCCAGACGCCGGAATATCCCGATTGGCGGCTTCTGTCGGCTGAAGGAGCAATCCTCGATCAGCTGGGCGAAGCGGAACAGGCGCGCGTGCTTTATCGCAAGGCCCTGAGCATGCAGCCCAACGAGGCTTCGGTGCTGTCGAATATGGGCATGTCCTATCTCCTGGAAGGCGATCTTCAGACGGCCGAAAAATATATGGGCCAGGCTGCAAGCTCACCGGGCGCCGACAGCCGCGTGCGCCAGAACCTTGCCCTGGTCATCGGGCTGCAGGGGCGTTTCTCTGATGCGGAGAAGATCGCGCGGCAGGAACTTTCGCCAGAACAGGCCGAGGCAAACGTAGCCTATCTGCGCACAATGCTGGCGCAAAACAACAGCTGGGCTCAAATCGCGAAAGAAGACAAGCGCAAGAACCAGTAGCCGGCTCGATTGACAAGCAAGTAGCGGGCCAGTTGAATGGCACCGCAGCAATTCAGTGTTCTCGAGCGTGTGGCGTAAACATCATGGCCTTGTCGCCAGGTCTCCAGCTGCGTCAAAGCCAATCCATGGTGATGACGCCCCAGCTACTGCAGTCCATCAGGCTTCTGCAGATGACGGGTGTCGAGCTCGAACGCGTTATCGAGGCGGAGATGGAGCGCAACCCGCTGCTTGAACGCGCGGAAGCTCCCGAAGACGGCGTCGAGGCCAGCACGGCAGGCGATGTTCAGCGCGAAAGCGCCAGCAGCATTGCGGACAAGCTAGATTCATCGCTTGAAAATCTCTTCCCCGATGATCCGGGTCGCGGCGACGCACTAGCGCCGGATATGGCAGCGCAGTGGCGTTCCTCCGCAGGTGCGGGCAGTGCGGGAGAAGATTGGGACATCGGGCAGAGTGCGAGCGCACCGGTAACGCTGCGCGACCATCTGGCGGAGCAGATCAGCTTCGCCTTCACCGATCCCCAGGAGCGGCTGATTGCGGCCGAACTGGCGGATTGTCTCGATGAAGCTGGCTACCTCGCCACGGACCTCGTTTCCTTGTGCGAGAGCCTCGGCGCGGACCTGGCGGAGCTGAAAGTGGTGCTCCAACGCTGCCAGCAGTTTGATCCGCCAGGGCTTTTTGCGCGCAATCTGGCCGAATGCCTTGGACTTCAGCTCAAGGCACGCGACCGGCTGGACCCGGCCATGGCGGCCTTGATGGAGAATCTTGAACTCCTGGGCAAAAGGGATTTTGCCACTCTGCGCCGCCTTTGTGGTGTCGACGAGGAAGACCTCGTGGAAATGCTGGCCGAAATACGCGCGCTGGACCCGAAACCGGGCCTCGCATTCAGCGGCGGCAGTGCGGAGACGATCATTCCCGATGTCAGCGTGAAACAGGCGCCAGACGGAACATGGGCGATCGAACTCAATGCCGAGGCGATGCCGAAGGTGCTCGTCAACGAGACCTATTTCACCACGGTTTCCAGGAATGCAGAGAAGGAAGATCGGGCATTTCTGAACGAGTGCCTGCAGAGCGCCAACTGGATCGCGCGCAGCCTCGATCAGCGAGCGCGCACGATCCTGAAAGTGGCAAGCGAAATCGTGCGCCAGCAGGATGCCTTTCTGGTGCATGGCGTGCGCCATCTCAAGCCGCTGAAGCTATCGACGGTCGCCGATGCGATCGGCATGCATGAATCCACCGTAAGCCGTGTCGCAGCCAACAAATACATGATGACGCCGCGCGGGGTGTTCGAACTACGCTATTTCTTCACCACCGCCCTGGGTGGCTCCGAAGGCGCCGAAGCACACTCCTCCGAAGCGGTACGCGATCGCATCAGGAGCCTTATCGACAGCGAAACCGCTAAATCTGTGCTTTCCGACGACGCCATCGTGGAACATCTTGCGAAAGAAGGGATTGAGATTGCACGGCGCACCGTTGCCAAGTATCGAGAGGGCATGAACATCCCCTCTTCGGTTCAACGGCGTCGGGAAAAGAAGGCGCTGGCCCGGGCGAGTGCCTAGAACTGCATGGCCAAAACGATTGGCAGCAAAGTGATCAATCAACGAATGCAGATTGCATCGCAGGGGATTTAGCTTGAGAGCCAGAGCGCATCCTGAACAGACAGAACGTCTGAAGACTCTTTACCGATACGAGATACTGGATACGCCCCGCGAGGAAGAGTTCGACGAGATCGTCGCGCTCACGGCGCAAATCTGCGAAGCGCCGATATCGGTCATCAACATAATCGATGCAGAACGCCAGTGGTTCAAGGCCGAGGTCGGGCTTGGCACCCGCGAGACCCCCATCGACACGTCGATTTGCGCCCATATCATACTGGACGAAAATTTCGTCGAGATCGAAGACACGTTGCAAGATCCGCGCCTGAGAGACAATCCGCTGTGCCTGGCGGAAAGGGGCGGTCTGCGCTTTTATGCAGGCGCTCGGCTCGTTGCGCCGAACGGCATGCCACTTGGCACACTTTGCGTCCTGGACCACCAACCCCGCCAACTGAACGACCTGCAGCGCAATGCGATCAGGGTGCTTGCTCGGCAAGTCATGAAGCAGTTCGAGCTACGCCTCGCGCTGCGTGACCAGGAGGTGCTGCGCGGCGAGATCGATCACCGGGTGAAGAACTCCCTGCAGACCGTTTCCTCCATCGTGCGGCTTTATCAGCGTGATGTGGCGGACGAAACTGCTCGGGATGCTCTGGTGGCCGTTCAGCGACGCATCGACGCGATCGGCGCGCTTCACGAACAGCTTCAAGGCTCTTCGTCCGGCCAGCTGATCGACATCCGGAAGTTTCTCGAACGCCTCGTCGGCCTTCTGCAGGAGACCGCGCCGGACAATGTCAAACTTCGATCAAGCGCCGTGCATGCGGTGGTCGATTCGGACACTGCCTCTGCGCTGGGCATGATTGTCAGCGAGTTCGTCGCCAATTCCCTGAAACACGGATTTCCCGAGACGCAGGCCGGCAATGTGACGGTCGAGCTGAAAAAGGCGGATGCGCAATTCGTGCTCACCTGCAGTGACGACGGCCTGGGCAGCAATGCGCGCAAACCCAAGCTCGGAAAAATCGGGAGCCTGGGCACCAACATCATGAACGCCGCCGCCTCTCGGCTAAACGGCGAGTTTTCCCAAGCGCTTGACGAGAATGGCAGCCGCCTTTCAATGACCTTTGAGCATGTCTACGCCTGAATTGGCAGTGTGAATTACTTGCGCAAGACAATCCCGCCACGGAAGCAGGTGGCCCGGCTCGATTGACATTGCGCCCCCAAGCCACTAGAAGCCGCGCGCAGCGAGGGTGGCTGAACTTGAAGTGGCCAACCTGTTCCAATCGGCTCGAGACCAGAAACGCGATTTACGGGCAACGAAGCGTGGTGAGTGGTGCCGAAACCTTGTGCGCGTAGGCCACACGTATAAACTTGCATTCCGTAAAATCACATTGAAGGAAGGTCTGTCATCTCATGAGCCTCCGAATTTCCGGCAAGCATATGGACATCGGTGATGCGTTCCGCGAACGCATCGAGACCAGGATCAACGAAGCCGTCGACAAATATTTCGATGGGGGCTTTTCGGGCCGGGTGACGGTTGAGAAAGCCGGGCAGCGCTTTTCGGCAGACTGCACCGTTCATCTTGATACCGGAATGGTGTTCCAGGCGACCGGCCAGGCGCAGGAGCCGCAGCCGGCTTTTGATGCCGCAGCAGAGCGAATCGAGAAGCGGCTGCGCCGCTACAAGCGCAAGCTCAAGTCCCATGCGACCGGTGGCAATGGCATCGATCCGATGGACATCGCCTACCGCATCATGTCGCCGGTGGCGGATGAAGAAGAAGAAGTGGCAGAAGATTTCGCGCCAACGGTGGTGGCCGAATCACGCATGCCGCTGAAGACCATGTCCGTCGCCTCGGCCGTGATCGAACTCGACACAAAGGACAGCCCTGTTTTCGTGTTCCGCAACGCGGGAACCGACGGGGTGAACATTGTTTATCGCCGCGCAGATGGCAATATCGGCTGGATTGATCCGTCCAATATAGCGGGCGAATGATTGGCAGGGGCGGGGCTACCCGCCCCAACTGCCGGAATAGAGGAATAACATGATGGATCTCAGTGATCTGATCGAGGTTTCAGCGATCGTGCCGTCGCTGAAGGCGAATTCGAAGAAGCAGGTTCTGCAGCTTCTTTCGGAAAAGGCGGCAAGCGTTACCGGCCTTACAGAGCGCGAGATTTTCGATACGATCCTTCAGCGCGAGCGCCTGGGATCCACAGGGGTGGGCAATGGCATTGCCATTCCACACGGTAAACTTGCGGGAATTTCCGAAATCACGGGTATCTTTGCGCGCCTCGACCACCCAGTCGAGTTTGATTCGCTGGATGATCGCCCCGTCGACCTCGTGTTCATGCTGCTTGCACCGGAAGGTGCAGGCGCGGACCACCTGAAGGCCCTTTCACGGATTGCCCGCGTGCTGCGCGATCCGGATACCACAGCCAAGATTCGCGGCACGGATGACGCTGCTGCCATACACAATCTTCTTGCTCAGGCACCCGCCTCCAACGCAGCATGAACGAGGCCGCATTCAACGCGGCCTCGGATATTCAATTGTCTAATGAAGACTGACCGGCTGCAGATCGTTCTGCAACACACCCGCGAGCGCTGCTGCACGCGCATCAGCAAGAAGGATGGGGTCTCCATTCGCGCCAAAGACTGCCCAAAGCTTGGTACCGGGCTCGATATCCATCATCTCCGACACGGCGGGAAATGCGCCCTGCAATTCGGTCGCATCCATCTGGCGCATATAGGCTACGGCGCCTTCGCCAAGATGAGCCAATTGCTGTTCCGTAACGGCAAATTTCTTTTCATTCGCGACCATTACTAGCCTCCTTTCAGGCAGCCGTCCTCATGACCAACTGCAACGAGAGCCTCCCAATTCGGTATCGGGTTAACGGCTGAACCGCCATTTAGTCCCGCACCGAAATATTAATTTTGCGAACCATGCGTTCAGGACGGGGTCGATCGAGGTCGATGGACAACAGCCCGTTCTTCAGTTCCGCGCTGCGAACACGCATTCCATCAGCCAGCACGAACACACGCTGGAACTGACGGGCTGCTATCCCGCGGTGCAGATATTCTCGGTCCTCGTCATCGGCCTGCCGGCCTCGGACCACGAGTTGGTTCTCCTCGGTCGCAACCTCGAGATCCTGTTCGCCGAAACCTGCCACCGCGAGCGTGATGCGCAGCTTTTCGGCCGGGCCATCCTCGCCTTCATCCGCGCGAATGCGCTCGATATTGTAGGGTGGATAGCTGTCGCCGGATTTCGCTACACGCTCCAGCGTTTTTTCCATACTGTCGAACCCCAGAAGGAGCGGGTTCGAGAAGGGCGTCATACGCGTCATTTCATCCTGTCCTCAAAGAGCGACGTGGACAGACGGGAACCCGAATGGCATTCCGGTCTGCAAGACTGATATGGTCTCTCGCTTCAACTGATTCAAGAACAGGAAACCCTGCTCATGGCGGCACAGCCGATCATCATCGATACCGATCCCGGTCAGGACGACGCTGTCGCCATCATGCTTGCCCTGGCAAGCTCGGAGCTTGAGGTTCTGGGCATCACCGCCGTTGCGGGAAATGTGCCGCTTGCGCTCACGGAAGTTAATGCACGCAAGGTTTGCGAGCTTGCAGGACGCACGGATGTGAAAGTCTATTCCGGTGCAAGCCGGCCGCTGATACGCGATCTCGTGACCGCGGAACATGTTCACGGGAAAACCGGCCTCGACGGTCCGGAGCTGCCCGAACCGCAGATGAAGCTGCAGGAACAGCATGCAGTGGATTTCATCGTGGAGACATTGATGGAGCGCGAACCGGGTACGGTTACGCTTTGCCCGCTCGGTCCGCTCACAAATATCGCACTCGCACTCAACCGTGAGCCGAAGATCGCTTCGCGCATCAAGCAGATCGTGCTGATGGGCGGCGGCTTCTTTGAAGGCGGAAACATCACGCCGACTGCCGAGTTCAACATCTATGTTGATCCGCATGCGGCAGATGTGGTCCTGCGCTCGGGCGTTCCCATCGTCATGATGCCGCTCGACGTGACCCACAAGGCGCTGACCACGCGCAAGCGCGTGGATGCCATTCGCAATCTTGGCACGCGGGTCGGCGAGGCGACGGCGGAGATGCTCGTTTTCTACGAGCGCTTCGACGAGGAGAAATACGGATCGGATGGCGGGCCGCTGCATGACCCCTGCGTTATCGCCTGGCTGTTGAAGCCGGACCTGTTTTCCGGTCGCAAGTGCAATGTGACGGTCGAAACCGCCTCCGAGCTAACCCTGGGCATGACGGTGGCCGACTGGTGGGGGGTCACCGACCGTCCGGCCAATGCCACCTTCATGCGCGACATCGACCACGAAGGCTTCTTCCAGCATCTGACGGAGCGGCTGGGGCGGCTCTAGCCGCGCTCGAGTTGGGCAGCTTCCCAGCCGAGCATGGCGCGCTTTCGCGTCAGACCCCAGTGATAGCCGGTCAACGCGCCTGATTTTCCGACGGCGCGGTGGCATGGCACGACGAATGAGAGCGGATTGGCGCCAATGGCTGCGCCCACAGCGCGCGAGGCCTTCGGCTTGCCAACCTCGCGGGCAATATCGGAATAGGCCTTTGCCCGCCCGAGCGGAATCTTCATCAAGGCCTGCCAGACCTGCACCTGAAAATCCGTACCAATGAGCACCACACGCAGCGGTTTTTCCGCCTTCCAGCGTGATGGATCGAAAATGCGTTGGGTATAGGGTGCGGTGGCGCTCATATCCTCGACATAGGTCGCTGCAGGCCACCGCCGGCTCATATCCGCGAAAGCTTCCGCTTCCCCGCCCTCATCTGCAAAGGCAAGGCCGGCAAGACCGCGCTCGGTTGCCATGATCAACGCACTGCCGAAGGGCGAGACATGGAAGCCATAGCGGATTTCCAAGCCTGCGCCACGGCTCTTGTATTCGCCGGGCGAGATCGCCTCATGGGTGACAAATAGGTCGTGCAAACGGCCCGGTCCCGACATGCCAAGCTCCATCGCCGCTTCGAGCAATGGCATTCCGTCGTCAAGCAGCCGCCGGGCATGGTCGAGCGTCACAGCCTGGAGAAAAGCCTTCGGCGTAAGCCCGGCCCAGCGGGTGAAAAGCTTCTGCAGGGTGGCCGGGTGCTCCCCGACATCCCGCGCCAGATCTTCCAATGAAGGCTGGTCGCGATAATCGAGGCTGATCTTCTCGATCACACGGCGAATGATCTCGTAATCGCTGCCGCGCGGCGTGATCTCGCTTTGAAGAATGGCTGTCTGCAGGTTCATGATCTGTCACTCCCTGCCCGCACTATCGCGCCAATGACGTGCCGCTGCCACCCGAAACCGGATCAGCGGCCCCTTGCCGTTGCAAGAGCCTGCCCGAAGGCGCTTGCGAAGCTCTCACGCTCCTCCGGGTTGAGGAAACTCCCAAGCGCCACCCGGCGCTCACGCGATTCCACCGCCATGTCGGTCACGCCTATCTCTTCATGACGGTCGACGCGGAAGCGGGTCCAGAACGGATTGAAGCCATGCTCTTCCACGCGGCCTGAAGGAGCGGTCTTGCGGATGAGAAGATTTGTGCGCGACAGGGTCACTTCCTCCCGGACGCGCGCGGCACGGTAATTCATCCGGAAAGCAAACCAGATCGCCAGTACGTCCAGCCCGAAAAAGCCAAAAACCGGCCAGGCGCCCATCTTGAGAAAGAGCGCCCCAAGAGACAGCCAGAAGACGACGAGCACCGTCATCAGCACGACAAAGCCTGTCCGCCCAAGCGAGCGGTGAGGCATCAGCAGCGCGCTGAAAAATGGGGCATCGGCTTTCGTTTCGCTCATGATTGCGATTATAGAGGGCGCATGGAAAAGCCCAAGGTGAAAAAACCAGCCAAAGCGTCGGCCGCGAAGCGCAAAGTGTCGCGACGCAAGGCGCTGACCGCCTATCCCCACGAGGAGCTGACGGAGATCTTCCGCCGCTTCAAGGTGCAGCGTCCGGAGCCGAAGGGTGAGCTGGAGCATGTGAACGCCTTCACGCTTCTGGTAGCCGTTGTCCTGTCTGCGCAGGCAACCGATGCGGGCGTGAACAAGGCCACACGCGGTCTGTTCGCCGTGGCCGACACGCCTGAGAAAATGTTTGCGCTGGGCGAGGAAAAGGTCGGCGAATATATCCGCACCATCGGCCTTTGGCGCAACAAGGCGAAAAACGTCATCGCGCTGAGCAAGGCGCTGATCGACGAGCATGGCGGGGAAGTGCCCGGCGAGCGCGACCTCCTGACGAAATTGCCGGGCGTGGGCCGCAAGACCGCGAATGTTGTGCTCAACATGGCTTTCGGGCAGCCGACCATGGCGGTGGACACCCATATCCTGCGCATCGGCAACCGCATCATGCTGGCGCCGGGCAAGACCCCTGATGCCGTCGAGGCCGCGCTGATGAAGGTCATTCCGGAAGAATATCTCTTCCATGCCCATCACTGGCTGATCCTGCACGGGCGCTATGTGTGCAAGTCGCGCAAGCCCGACTGTGAAGCCTGTGTGATTGCCGATCTCTGCAAGGCACCGGAAAAGACGACGGATATCCCGGCGCCGCTCGTGCCGATTGCGGATGAGCAGGCGGCTTAGGTCACGTCAGCCGAAATCTCGGGCCATCATGGCGGCGAAGACCGGGATGAGGGCAAAAACCGCGATTTCGGCCACCAGGAAGCGCCGCATTGCCTTGATTTCGGCCACCGGCATTTGGAACCCCGCCTCCTTCGCCTGCCTGCTCCAGCGCAGGATGGCGAGTGTCGGCTTGACCGAGAGCAGCCCGACAATGGCAAAGGCTGCGATCTTGCCCCAGAAGGCGTGGTTGGCCGCGTAGAACTCCCAGCCCCGCAGGCCGAAAGCGACGCGGGCAGCACCAACCGCCAGAACCAGCATGGCAACAAGTCCATACATCCGGTCTATATGTGTGAGGATCTTCAGGTCCCGCAGTGACATGTCCGATTTCATCAGGACGAATTCGGCAGCGATGATGAAGGCGAGCAGGAACACCAAAAGGTGGTGCAGTATCGCCAGAACGAGATCCGTCATGCGTGCGTTCCCCCGGATTTAGCGTCCGTATCATGCGCGGAATGCGTGATCATCTTGTGAAGATGCACCATCATGGCTGCTGCAAAGAGCGGCGTCAGGAGGTTGACGAAGGGGATGGCCAGAAAGCCTGCGATGACCAGCCCGCCCATGAAGACCGTACTCGCATGCCTGCGCCGCAGGGCCTTGGCCTCGGCCTCCGTGCGGAAGCGCATGGCGGCAAATTCGAAGAATTCCCGGCCAAGCAGGTAGCCGTTGACGATGAAGAAGGCGATCACGTTAACGCCCGGCACCAGGAGCAGAAGCAAGGCGAACAGGTTGCCGAGGATGACGACACCGAAGAACTTCAGGGACATGATGATGGCCGGAACGAGAGGTACCGGCTTGCCGGGCGGGTCCTGCGCGTAATCGGTCTTCTCTACCGCCTCTGCCACATCGTCCAGAAAAAGCCCGGCGATGATTGCCGTTATCGGCGCGATCAGCAGCGCAAGCGCGAGCGCCAGACCGATGCCCGCGGCAAGACCTGCAACAAGGCCAAGCCAGCCTGCCCAGGACGGCAGGTCCGGCATGAAGACCTGCAAAAGCGGCAGGATGTAGAAATCGAAGAGTTCGCGAAGACCGAACCACAGACCCGCGATGACCAGGAGCGTCAGCCCGAGCGTCTTGTAGAAGGCAGAGCGGAAGGGCGTGGTAAAGAGCTGCCCTGCCGCCGCCCTGGCGGCATCAATGATCATAGGTGTCGTAGATCCCCGGTCGAACGTTTCGCTCGCCACTGCAGATAAGCAGTCTGACATTCGCACGCAAGGCAGCCTCTGCGCTGTTGGCGGTTCCAATCCGCGGCTGCAGGCGCTAAACACGCTCGCGGAACGACTGACCCAGATCCTCTGACCTGCTGGAGAGCTTCATGAGCGAATTCGACGTCCTGTGCATCGGCAATGCCATTGTGGACATCATTGCCCGTTGCGACGAGGCGTTTCTCGTGGAGAACGATATCCGGCGGGGCACGATGAACCTTGTCGATGCCGAGCGCGCAGCGCTTCTTTACGAGCGGATGGGGCCGGCGATCGAAACCTCCGGCGGTAGTGCCGGCAACACGGCTGCGGGTGTGGCGAGTTTCGGTGGCAAGGCCGCGTATTTCGGCAAGGTCTCGCGCGATCATCTGGGCGAAATCTACACGCATGATATCCGCGCACAGGGTGTGGCATTCGACACCAGACCGCTTGAAGGCGAACCACCAACGGCGCGCTCCATGATCTTCGTCACGCCCGATGGCGAGCGCTCGATGAACACCTATCTGGGATCTTGCGTGGAGCTTGGGCCGGAAGATGTCGAAGCGGACAAGGCGAAATCCGCCAAAGTCACCTATTTTGAAGGCTATCTGTGGGATCCGCCACGCGCCAAGGAAGCGATCCGGATGACCGCCGAACTGGCGCATGAGGCCGGACGCGAAGTCGCCATGTCGCTTTCCGACCCGTTCTGCGTGGACCGCTACCGAGCAGAATTTCTCGAACTCATGCGTTCGAAGACCGTGAACATCGTCTTCGCCAACGAGCACGAGCTTGCCTCGCTCTACGAAACCTCCAGCTTTGAAGAGGCACTGGCAGCGATCCGCAAGGACTGCGACCTCGCCTGCGTCACGCTGTCGGAGCGCGGCTCCATCGTCGTGCGCGGGGATGAAACCGTTGAGATCGAGCCCGTCAGGGTGCCCGAGGTGGTGGACACGACCGGCGCAGGCGATCTCTATGCTGCCGGCTTTCTGTTCGGCTACACGAATGGCAAAAGCCTCGGGCAGAGCGGGAAGCTCGGCTCCATGGCTGCAAGCCGCGTGATCGGCCAGATCGGCCCGCGGCTGCAGACCAGCCTTAAAAGCGATGCCGAGCAGGCAGGGCTTCTGTAAGGGTCAGAGAATGTCTTCCGGCTTGCGTCCGGGGCGTGGTTTGTAGCGGGGTATGGACCAGCCATAGCGCATGCCGCCACCGCGAACGATGAAGGCGGCAGTGAAGGCAAGCGCTGCGGCCGGTATGACCGCCAGCCCCAGAAGAACAGCCGCAACATAGACCGCGGCACCGGCAAGGGCAGCGGTGACGTAAATCTCGGAACGCAGCAGGACCGACGGTTCACCGGCCAGAAGGTCGCGTAATATGCCGCCGAAGGTCGCAGTCATCATGCCCGTGATCAGTGCCACCGGCACGGAACCCGAGGCTGCCAGCCCCTTGGCAGCACCGAGCACGCCATAGGCCGACAGGCCAACGGCATCGAGCCAGAGCAGAAGGCGATAGCGTGATTCAACCAGATGGGCGGTGAAGAAGACCAATACGCCTATCACCGCACTGACGATCACATAAGCGGGGTTGACCACCCAGAAGACAGGCAGGCCGAGCACGAGATCGCGCAATGTGCCACCCCCCGTCCCCGTGATGCCGGCAAAGAAGAGGAAGCCGATCATGTCGAGCTGCTTGCGCGAGGCGGCAAGGGCGCCGGTGGCGGCGAAAACCGCCACCCCGGCGTAATCCAGCAGCATGAGCGGCATCATGGCCGGTCAGGCCATCAGGAAGCGTCGCCGGAGCTTGCCTGCTCCGCGTCGGCCTGCTGCTTTTCAGCGGAAGCCTTCGGTCCGCCCTTCGAGACGCCAACCATGGCCGGGCGCAGCACACGCTCGCCGATGACGTAGCCGGGCTGTACGACCTGAACGACCGTATTGGCAGCAACATCGGGGTTGGGGACCTCGAACATTGCCTGATGAAAATTGGGATCGAAACGCTCGCCTTCAGGATTGAGGCGCTTCACGCCATGGCGCTCGAGCGTGGACAGCATTGAGCGTTCGGTCATCTCAACGCCTTCGGCGAGCGACTTGAGAACCGGCTCGGCAGTCTCGCGCTGTTCGGGCGTGATCGCACCGAGGGCGCGCTGCAGATTGTCGGAAACGGTCAGCATGTCGCGGGCAAAGCCGGCTATACCGAAAGTGCGAGCATCGGCAACTTCACGCTGCGTGCGCTTGCGCAGATTTTCCATCTCGGCAACCAGACGCAGATTCTGCTCTTTCAGCTCTTCATTTTCGCGGGCAAGCTTGAGAAGCACGTCCTCTTCCGAAACTTCGCCTTCAGCCTCGCCCTCAGCGGCTACATTCTCGTCCTCAGCCTGGGCATTGGCATTCGCCTCTTCCAGGTTCAGGTCGTTGTCGTGCTTTGGGTGCGTTGTCATTGGCTGTCTGTCTCTCGTGAAAACTTCATTTCGCGCCGCATATCGAGGTTTGACGCCTGAAAATCAAGGGCGTCTAGCGCAGCAGGCGCCCTACCAACTGGGCAGTATAGTCCACCATCGGCACGATGCGGGCATAATTGAGCCGGGTCGGGCCGATCACGCCCAAGGCGCCGATGACGCGGGACTCCTGGTCGCGATAGGGCGCAACAACAAGCGATGATCCCGAAAGCGAGAAAAGCTTGTTTTCCGAACCGATGAAGATGCGCACGCCGTGTCCTTCCTCGGCTAGGTCGAGCAGTTGAACCAGCCCCTCTTTCGTTTCCAGGTCCTCGAAAAGGTGACGCAGGAGATCGAGGTCGCCATCGGCATTGATGTTTTCCAGAAGATTTGCGCGGCCCCGGACAATGAGGCGGGCGGGCTGCCCCTCGCCCGCATCGGACCACACGGCAAGCCCCTGCTCCACCAGCGCTTGGGACAGCTTGTCGAGCGCCATGCGCGTCTCTTCATGCAGTCGGGAGATTTCGCTGCGCGCCTCACCCAGCGTGCGGCCCCGGATATGGGCATTCAGGAAGTTGGACGCTTCTGCCAATTGCGAGGCCGTGACGCCGGCCGGCAAATCGATGACACGGTTCTCCACATCGCCATTTTGCGAAACAAGGACGGCCAGCGCCTTGCGCGGCTCAAGCTGGATGAACTCCATGTGCTTGAGCGCAGCTTCAGTCTTCGTTGCCAGCACGAGTCCCGCGCCGCGCGACAGGCCCGATAGCATCTGGCTGGCTTCGGTCAGCATATGCTCGAGCGACTGGCTGCGGCCGGCGGCATTGACCTGCGCCTCGATCACGCGACGCTCGTCTTCCGACAGATCGCCGATTTCCATGAAGGCATCGACGAAAAAACGCAGGCCCTGCTGCGTTGGCAGGCGACCAGCGGAGACATGCGGCGCATAAATGAGCCCCAGATGCTCCAGATCGCTCATCACATTGCGTACTGTCGCCGGCGAGAGCTGATTGGGCAAAAGGCGGGAAAGATTGCGTGAACCGAGGGGCTCCCCCTCGTTGAGATAGGTCTCGACGATCAGGCGGAAAATATCGCGAGAGCGCGCGTCGAGCGAACTCAGATCTCGGTCGGTGATAGGCTTCGTCATTGCGCTGATACTCCTGCCGTAAAATATATGCGGCGAGCGCATAAACACAACTGGCGGGGAGCGGTTGCAGCGGTTTTCCTTTGCGTCGTCAGACCAAGAAAGTTACAAGCCGGTCGATTAACCATGCCCCGAACCGCTAGCGGAGAGACGCTTAGATGAGACCTTCCAAAAGGCAGCCCGACGAGATGCGCGCCATCAGCTTTGAGCGAGGCGTCTCCAAGCACGCTGAAGGCTCCTGCATGGTGAAGTTCGGGGACACCCATGTGCTGTGCACCGCCAGCCTCGAAGAACGCGTTCCCGGATGGCTGCGCAATTCGGGCAAGGGCTGGGTGACGGCCGAATATGGCATGCTGCCGCGTTCGACCGGCGACCGCATGCGCCGTGAAGCCTCCAGTGGCAAGCAGGGCGGGCGCACGCTCGAAATCCAGCGTCTGATCGGGCGCTCGCTGCGCTCGGTCGTGGACCTGCAGGCGCTCGGCGAGATGCAGATCACGGTCGATTGCGATGTCATCCAGGCTGATGGCGGTACACGCACCGCAGCCATTACGGGCGGTTTCGTCGCCCTTCACGACTGCCTGACCTGGATGCACGCACGCCAGATGATCAATATCGAGCGGGTGCTCAAGGATCACGTCGCTGCCATTTCCTGTGGCATCTACGACGGCAACCCGGTTCTGGATCTCGACTATGCGGAGGACTCCGCTGCCGAAACGGATGCGAATTTTGTCATGACCGGCAAGGGCGGTATCGTGGAAATTCAGGGCACGGCGGAAGGCGAGGCCTTTTCCGAGGATCAATTCGGCCAGCTGATGGGTCTTGCGAAGCAGGGCATCAAGCGTCTGGTCGAGCTGCAGAAAATGGCTGTTGCCTGAAGCGGGTGAACAAGACGTGCAGGCCAGGGGCATTCTAGAAGCCGCTCTTTATGTGAACGACCTCGATGAGGCGGAGCGCTTCTACGCGGATGTGCTTGGGCTCGAGCGCATCGTCCGCGTCGAGGGGCGGCATGTCTTCTTCCGTTGTGGAGAGATGGTGCTGCTTCTCTTCAACGCCGAGGCCACGCAGACACCACCTGCCGATGATGCCCCTTTGCCGGTCCCGCCTCACGGGGCGAAGGGTCCGGGCCATCTTTGCTTTTCGGCCAGCGCGGAAGAAATCGCGCGATGGAAGACGCATCTGGAAGAACTGAACATTTTCATCGAAGCGGATTTCGAGTGGCCCAATGGCGGGCGCTCCATCTATTTCCGTGATCCGGCAGGCAATTCGCTGGAATTTGCCGAGCCACGCATCTGGGGGCTTTCGTGAGAGAGATACCAAATCGCAAATTCGTGCTGGCCAGCCACAACAAGGGCAAGCTGCGGGAGTTTTCCGAGTTGCTTTCGCCTTTCGGCTACGAGGTGGTTTCGGCAGCCGAGCTCGGGCTTGGTGAACCGGAGGAAACCGGCAGCGAATTCGAGCAGAATGCGCTGATCAAGGCCAAGGCTGCGGCAGAAGCGACGGGCCTGCCTGCACTCTCCGACGACTCCGGTCTTTGCGTTGATGCACTGGATGGTGCGCCCGGCGTCTACACCGCTGACTGGGCGACCAAGCCCGATGGCAGCCGCGACTTTGCGATAGCCATGGACAAGGTGGAAAAAGCGCTGAGGGAAAAGGGCGCCGATGCCCCCGAACAGCGCCGCGGGCGTTTCGTCTCGGTTCTGTGCCTGTGTTTCCCCGATGGCGAAGCCGAGTTCTATCGCGGCGAGGCTGAAGGCCATCTCGTCTGGCCGCCACGCGGCGAAATGGGCTTCGGCTATGATCCCGTCTTCCAACCCGCGGGCTATCAGATAACATTCGGTGAGATGGATTCGCAGCAGAAGCATGGTTGGAAACCCGGACAGGCAACCGCCCTTTCCCATCGAGCGCGCTCCTTCAAGAAATTTGCCGAGGCAAGGCTGAGCCTTTGATGAATGATACGCTGAATAGGGATCCCGGCTTCGGGGTCTATGTGCACTGGCCGTTCTGCGCGGCGAAGTGCCCCTATTGCGACTTCAACAGCCATGTGCGTCACAAGCCGGTGGACCAGGCGCGCTTTGCAAACGGTTTTGCACGCGAGATCGAAACGATGCGGGCGCGCACCGGTAGCCGGACCGTGCGCAGCATTTTCCTGGGTGGCGGCACACCGTCCCTGATGGAGCCTGCGACAGTCGGCAGCATTCTCGATTCCATCGCCAAATACTGGCACGTGCCTGACGGCGTCGAAATCACGCTTGAGGCCAATCCGACTTCCGTGGAAGCAGACCGGTTCCGCGGTTATCGGCAGGTGGGCGTCAACCGCGTCTCGCTAGGCGTCCAGGCACTCAACGACCGTGATCTGCGCTTTCTGGGCCGCATGCATTCGGTAGAAGAAGCCCTTACGGCTATCAGGCTGGCGCGGGAGAATTTTCCGCGTCTTTCCTTCGACCTGATCTATGCACGTCCCGGCCAGAAGATCGAGGACTGGCGCCGGGAGTTGGAGGAGGCGATCGGGTATGCGGCCGATCATCTTTCGCTCTATCAGCTGACGATCGAGGAAGGCACACCTTTCCATGCCTTGCGGGCTGCCGGCAAGCTTGTGATACCTGATGCCGACAGCGCTGCCGATCTTTATGCGGCGACGCAGGAAGTGACTGCAGCCCATGGACTGCCAGCCTACGAGATCTCCAACCATGCGCGACCCGGTTCTGAAAGCCAGCACAATCTGATCTACTGGCGCTATGGTGAATATGTGGGCGTCGGCCCAGGCGCGCATGGGCGCTTTCGCGAGGGAACGCGGCGGACCGTGACCTTCACCGAACGCTCACCTGAGGGCTGGCTCGACCTTGTCGAACGCAAGGGGCATGGCGTGACCGGCGGTGAAACCCTGACGCGGGCGGAAGAGGCAGATGAGTTTCTGCTGATGGGACTGCGTCTGGCAGAAGGCATTGATCTGGTGCGCTATGAGCAATTTACCGGTCGCCCGCTGTCGCCCGAGCGCATCGCCGTATTGCGTGAGGAAGGTCTTGTGGCTCCCGTAGGCAATTCTCGTTTGCGCGCCACACCTGCCGGCATGGTCGTGCTTGATGCGGTTGTGGCTGATCTGGCCAGGTGAAGAGCTTCTGGCGGATCGGGCGTCAGGAGTTATGCTGGGTCAATCGAGCCTCGGCAGACGGGAGTGCATGTGAGCGAGCAAGACAACAAGCGGCAATTTTCCATTCGTGATGCGGTCATGACGGCTCCGCGTCTGGAGCCTGCTCTGTATCTCGTCGCGACGCCTATCGGGAATCTCGGTGACATCACCATCCGCGCGCTCGAGACACTTGCCGGTGCCGACATTGTTGCCTGCGAGGATACGCGGGTCACGCGGGTCCTGCTGGAGCGCTATGGCATGCGGCGGCGCATGACCGCCTATCACGAGCACAATGCGACGGAAGCAGGACCGAAACTGCTCAATGCGATAGAAGGCGGCCAGAGCGTGGCGCTTGCCAGCGATGCGGGCACGCCGCTGATCTCCGATCCCGGTTTTCGCCTAGTCTCCCAGGCGCAGGAACGTGGATTGAGGGTCGTGCCCATTCCGGGCGCCTCTGCCGTTCTTGCGGCGCTTACCGCAAGTGGCCTGCCTACCGATGCATTTTTATTTGCCGGCTTTTTGCCCAACAGATCGGGCCAGCGTGAGAGCCGGCTGAGCGAACTCGCGACTTCGCCTGCGACACTGGTTTTCTTCGAAAGCCCGCGCCGGCTGGCCGCCAGTCTGGCCGCGATGGCCAGCTTGCTTGGCGAAGAGCGGCAAGCCGTTGTTGCGCGTGAGCTTACCAAGACCTTCGAGGAAGTGCGCGCGGGGAGTTTGGCCGAACTCGCGGAACATTACGAAGCCGCCGGCGCGCCGAAGGGCGAAGTGGTGGTCTGCGTTGCGCCTCCGCTTGCCGAGAAAACATTCGATGCGGCCGATACAGACAGACTTCTGCTTTCGCTGGCAGGCGAAATGTCTGCCGCCAAGGCGGCCGGTGAGGCTGCGCGCATGACTGGTGCGAAAAAGTCGACCCTGTATCAGCGCCTGCTGGAACTCAAAGATGCCGCAGGCTAATTGGCGGAAACACAAGCTTGCAGCCTACAAGCGCGGACATCGGGGCGAATTGCTGGCGTCCGTCGCGCTGATGCTCAAGGGCTATCGCATCCTGGCGCGCCGCTACAAGACGAAGCTTGGCGAGATCGATCTGATCGCACGGCGAGGCGACCTTGTTGCCATTGTCGAGGTGAAGGCGCGCGGAAGCCTCGCGGAGGCTATGGACGCGGTAAACCACACCGCCCAACGGCGCATCGATGCCGCAGCCGATCTGTGGCTTGCGCGGCAGCCCGACCGACAGAAACTGTCCATCCGCTATGACCTCGTCGCCATCCTGCCACGGCGGTGGCCGGTGCATGTGGTCAACATCTTTCAGGGCTAACGCAGGCTGACCTTCATTGGCAGTCCGCCCTGCGGCTGCGTCGTAAGCTTCTGGACAGGCCATGGCCTTGTTTCCGGCGTCACGTCGAAGTGATAGCGCCGCATCAGCACCGCCATGGCAATGACCGCTTCCTGCATTGCGAATTTCGCACCTATGCACACACGTGGGCCCGCTCCGAAGGGCAGATACTGGTAACGGTCGATCTGCTCGCGGTTTTCCCTATGGAAGCGCGAAGGTCGATAGGCTTCGGGGTCGTCCCACAATTTGCGGTGCCGGTGCACGGTCCAGGGCATGACCAGGACCTGCGTGCCTTTCGGGATCAACAGGTCTTCATATCGATCATCTTCGACAGCTTCACGATTGATGGAGGGAGCCGGCGGGTAAAGCCGCATGGCCTCTTCGAAGGCTGCACGCGCCCTTGGCATCTCGTCCAGCCATCTCACCGGGTCCGGCTCGCGGGCAAGAACAGCGTCGATCTCCCGCTCGATGGCCTCACGTTCCGCCGGAAGCATTGCGAGACAGTAGAAGGTCCAGCCCAACGCACGCGCCGTTGTCTCGTGACCTGCTCCAATGAATGTGATGATGTTGTCTTCGATCTCAGCACGGGCAAGCCCATCCGGACCTTCTGCCTGCAGCAGGAGGGTAAGGAAGTCTTCGGGCACGCTTTCGCCACGCCTCATCTTTTCCTCACGCATCTCGATCGTGCGCGCCACGATGCCGCGGAAAAACTTCAGGGAATTGCGACCCATGAGCCGCGTGATGCGCGGCAGCCAGTCAGGTGCACCCAGCAGGTCGAGCGGGTCGACGCGTCCCATCGTCTCGAAAAGCCGGTCCACCTGACCGGCAAAGCTGTCAGGGTCGCCGGCAATCTCGCCAGAAAACAACGTCTCTGCGAGAATATCGAAGGTGAGCATCGTCATGTCGCGAGAGATGTCCACCGTGCCGCCGACGGCGGCATCGTAGCGCGAGGCGAACTGTTCGGCCTGCTCCAGCATCGGCCTTGCGAACCCGGCGATGTGGCGGGGCGTGAAGACGGGCGCCATGGCCTTGCGGGAGCGTTTCCAGACATCCCCTTCCGCCGTCAACAGGCCATCGCGCAGAATTGGACGCAGAATTTTCTGGCGCACCCGCGCCATCTTGTAGTTGCGCGCGTTGTCCACCAGTACATGGCGGATGAGAGCCGGATCATTGGCGATCAGAAGCGGGCCACCGATTCCGCCCGTGATCGAGATCCAGGGCTCGTTATAGCTCGGTTCGCCCCAAAGCTCGAGCGGATTGCGGTAGACAATCCGCATCATCTGCAACGTCGAGGGCGGCGTTGTGCGAGGTGTCGGTGCGGGCGGGCGAAAGGATCTGGCGGTGCTGTCCATCTTTACTCCTTGTCCCAAGAGTTAAGCACGGCAGAGCAGCACATCAATGGAGCGACGATTTATCGGGTGTGGCCGGGAACAGCCACGCCTTCCAGACGTTTGATGAGCACCAGGTTTCTTCGCTCCAGGACGGAGCGACCAGAGAAGGAGACTAGCGATGAACTGGAATCAGATCGAAGGAAATTGGGAACAGTTCAAGGGCAAGGCCCAGCAGCAGTGGGGCAAGCTAACCAATGACGACCTCGATGTCGTGAAAGGCAATCGCACGGAATTGGCAGGCCGCATTCAGGAGCGCTACGGCAAGACGCAGGAAGAAGCCGAGCGCGAAATCGACGATTGGGCCGCCAACCACTAGCAGCGTCGCCAACTTATGGCGATGCGGCCCTGCGGCATCCCTCGGCCGCAGGGCTTTTTTGCTGCGCCTGTCTAGCCCCTGGAGGCATCCAGGCAGCCTGCGAAGCCGTCGCCCAGCCCTCGCAGAAGGGCCGGATAGAGGCCCGGACCGTCGTCGATACCAGCGCCAACCGGATCAAGTTCGCCGGCGCGCGCCTGCGTTCCCTCTATTACGACTTCGACTATGCTGCCGTCGAACTGCGGTTCGGAGAAGACGCAGGCAGCGTCAATCTCGGCCAGTTTCTCCTTGATTTCCTGCAGTCGCTTTGCACCTGGCATGGTTTCCGGGTTGATGGTGATGGAGCCGGCGGGCTGCAGACCGAAACGCTCCTCGAAATATCTGTAGGCGTCGTGAAAAACGACATATGGCTTGTTGCGAACCGGTGCTAGCTTGCGCTGAAGTTCGGCTGTCAGGTTATCAAGACCACGCTCCAGTTCAGCGAGGTTTCCCTTGTAGACCGCAGCATTTTCCTCGTCTGCCGCGGCAAGTTTTTCTGCCATGTAGCGTGCCATGGCCCTCGCGTTTTCCGGGTCCAGCCATAGATGTAGGTCTATGCTGCCATGGTCATGATCTTCGTGGCCTTCGGCGGCATGATTGTCCTCGTGCCCATGATCGTCTTCATGAGAATGCGCTTCATCATGCGTATGATCATCGCCGTGGCCCTCTGCTTCATGAGCGTGATCATGGCTGTCATGATCATCATGATGAGCCTCGTGGGAATGGTCATGAGACTCGAACGCTCCACCTTCGCGCAGTTCATATTCTGTGATGCCGGGGGTCTCTACCAGGGCAACAGCCTGAGCCTCCTTGGAATGCGCCTCGAGTGCGCTGGGCATGAAGGTTTCCATGCCGGGACCGATCCAGAAGACAAGATCCGCATTCTGCAGCGCCCGGGCCTGCGATGGCCGCATGGAATAGGAATGTGGTGACGCGGCTCCGGAAACGAGCAGATCCGGCTCGCCCACCCCTTCCATGAGAGCTGCGACAAGGGAGTGGACCGGCTTGATCGATGCCACCACCTTCGGCTCGGCAACGGCTTGCGCGCCAGCCCAAGCGACCATGCCGACGGTAAATGCCAGCAGCGTTTTCAACCTCATGATGGTGTCCCTCTTGCTCAATGTAATGATATTACGTCTCAATTGCGTTATGCTATAACGTGTGTCATAGGCACTGGCAACAGGGTTCTGGTGAAGATGCTGCAGGCCAACAATCAAAGGGACGACGTGCTGGTCGTCATGAAGAATGCAGGTATCCGGCGTGGCGGGCGATGGCTCGTGCGCGGGATCGATCTCAGTGTCCGCCGCGGCGAGATCGTGACGCTGATCGGGCCGAACGGGTCCGGCAAGAGCACGACGGCCAAGACCGCGATCGGGGTTCTTGCTCCCGACGAGGGGGAAGTGAAGCGCGCCCGTCCGTTGCGCGTCGGCTACGTACCGCAAAAGGTCAAGGTCGACTGGACCATGCCCCTGACCGTCAGGCGCATGATGGAGCTGACAGGGCCATTGCCACGAAGGAAACTGGAGGCTGCGCTGGACGCTGCCGGTATCAGCCATCTGGCAGAATCGGCCGTGCAGTCGCTTTCAGGCGGAGAATTCCAGCGATCCCTGCTTGCCCGCGCCCTGGCGCGTGAACCGGACCTGCTTGTCCTGGACGAACCGGTGCAGGGCGTCGATTTTTCGGGCGAGATCGCGCTCTACCGCCTTATCCGCGAGATCCGCGACAGAACCGGCTGCGGCGTCCTTCTCATCTCGCATGATCTGCATGTGGTGATGGCCGAAACCGACACGGTTGTCTGCCTCAACGGGCATGTCTGCTGCCGGGGCACGCCTGAAACGGTCGTGGCGAGCGAGGAATATCGCACCCTGTTCGGCGCGCGGGCCGGTGAGACACTGGCGATCTATCGCCACCACCATGACCATACGCATCTGGCCGACGGCCGCGTGCGCCTTGCAGACGGCACCATTGCCGATAGCTGCGGCCATGCCCATGACCACAGCCAGGAAAGCTCTTCCGATGCTTGATGATTTCTTCGTTCGTGCATTGGTCGCCGGTATCGGCATTGCCTTGATCGCCGGTCCCCTGGGATGCTTCGTCGTATGGCGGCGCATGGCCTATTTCGGCGACACAATGGCACATTCGGCGCTGCTTGGAGTCGCGCTGTCATTTCTATTCGACATCAATCTGACGCTCGGGGTCTTTGCCGTTGCAACGCTCGCCTCACTGGCGCTTCTGTTCCTGCAGCGACGGGGAGCCTTGTCGGCGGATGCGCTCCTGGGGATCCTTTCGCATTCGACGCTGGCGCTGGGACTGGTCATGGTAGCGTTCATGAGCTGGATAAGGATCGATCTCATGGGTTTCCTGTTCGGCGACATCCTGGCAGTCTCGAAAGCCGACATTGCCGTGATCGTTGCAGGAGGGATTGCGGTGTTGGGCATTTTGGCACTGATCTGGCGCTCTCTTCTGGCCGGCACGGTGAATCCCGAGATCGCAGAGGCCGAAGGGCTTCATCCCGAGAAGGCAAAGCTTGTCTTCATGATCTTGATGGCCGCGGTCATTGCGATAGCGATGAAGATCGTGGGCATTCTGCTCATCACCTCGCTGCTGATCATCCCGGCCGCCACGGCCAGACGTTTCGCCCCAACGCCCGAAGCCATGGCCTTGATGGCCTCGGCAGCAGGCGCATTGAGCGTGTCCGGAGGGCTGATGGCCTCTCTCCAGTTCGACACGCCGTCAGGACCGTCGATCGTCGTGGCCGCACTAATGCTCTTTCTGCTAAGCCTGCTGCGGCTGAAAATGCAGCGGGCTGGAGGTTTGAACCATGACGGCTAGACCGAATCTCACGAAAAACCAGGGTCTGGTCTTGGGTGCGCTCGACACGGCCTCGGCACCCTTGAGCGCCTATACGATTCTAGATCGGCTGCGCGACCACGGCTTCAGGGCACCGCTGCAGGTCTATCGCGCGCTCGAAAAGCTTCAGGAAATGGGGCTGGTGCACCGGCTTGAAAGCCTCAATGCTTTCGTTGCCTGCGCGCACCCGGACTGCCACACGCACGAAACCATCGCTTTTGCGATTTGCGAGACCTGCGGTCAGGTCGAGGAATTCGCCGACGAAACGGTCGAGGAACGGCTGACATCGGCCATGAGGCAGCGTGGTTTCAAGCCTGCAAAGACGACGGTCGAGATCCGCGGTGCCTGCCATGCCTGCGCAAAGGCAGGCTGATCAGTTCGCGATGCCGTTGCTTTGAAGCTGAATGATTGCCGGTCCGAGGATCACCGCAAAGAGAACGGGCAGGAAGAACAGGATCATCGGCACCGTGAGCTTCGGCGGCAAAGCTGCAGCTTTCTTTTCTGCTGCGGTCATGCGCGCGTCGCGGCTTTCATTGGCGAGAACGCGCAGGGCGTGACTGACCGGTGTACCGTAGCGCTCGGCCTGAATGAGCGCCTGTGAGACGCTTTTCACCGACTCAAGACCGGTCCTGTTGGCAAGGTTCTCATATGCCTGGCGGCGCTCCTGCAGGAAGGACAGTTCGGCATTCGTCAGCACGAACTCTTCTGCGAGTTCCACCGACTGGGAGCCGATTTCTTCGGCAACGCGCCGAAGTGCCGCTTCGACAGACATGCCGGATTCCACGCAGATAAGCATCAGATCAAGCGCATCCGGCCAGGCTTTCTGGATGGACACCTTGCGTTTGGAGGCACGGTTGTTGACATAAAGCACGGGTGCATAGAAGCCTGCATAGGCTCCGAGAATGCAGACAAAGACCTTCATGAAGAGCGGCTGACCGTCGAGGGAATTCAGCACGAAGACATAGAAGATCGCGATCGCCGCACCGACAAATGGCAGCATGAGACGGAAGAACAGAAGCTTGGTCAGCGGATTCTGCCCACGAAAGCCTGCCATGCGAAGCTTGTTGACGGTTGCCTCGTCGGCAAGAGCGCGCTTCAGGTCCAGCCGGTCGACAATCGTGCGGATCGAGCCCCCGTCCTGCTCGCGCAGTCCCTTGCGGCGGCGTTCCGCTTCGGCTGCAAGGCGGGCCCGCTGCTTGGCACGAAGCTCGTCGCGTTCCAGCGCGACCGAGCGCATCCGCGACTTCAGGGTATCGCCGCTCGAAACGGGAAGGAGCGTGAAGATGGTGGCAAAAACCGCGATGCCCACGAGCAACGCGATAAGGAAATCCGGGTCCAGAAGTGTACGGGCAACTGAATCAGACATGCGCTTGTGCTCCGCCTAGACCTCGAAATTCATCATCTGCCGCATCACGAAGATGCCGACACTCATCCAGACCGCAGAGGCCGCGAGGATGAGGTTTCCCGTGCCTGTCGTGAACAGCGGCAGGATATAGCTCGGGCTGGTCAGATAGACGAGAAACGCAACGATGATCGGAAGTGACCCGATGATGTAGGCGGAAGCCTTCGCTTCCATCGAAAGTGCCTGCACCTTGGCCTTCATCTTCTTGCGGTCGCGCAGAACCTTGGACAGATTGCCCAGCGCTTCGGAAAGATTGCCGCCAGCCTGGCTCTGGATCTGGATCACGATGCCGAAAAAGGCAGCTTCCTGAGACGGCATCGTTTCGGGCATGCGAAGGGCGGCTTCCGCCGTGGACATGCCCATCTGCTGCGATTCGACAATGCGGCGAAATTCACCACGGACGGGCTCTGGCGATTCACTTGCAATCATGCGGATTGCATCGTTGATCGGCAGACCGGACTTGACCGAGCGCACGATCACGTCGAGCGCATTGGGGAACTCGTTCAGAAATGCCTTTGCCCGACGCTTGCGCATGAAACCGATGATCCAGCGCGGAAGGCCAAGGCCGCCTACCAGCATTGCACCGGGCACAGCAAGGAGTGGTGCGCCCAGAACCAGGGCCATGAAGCCGCACACCAGCGAAGCCAGGCCGGAATAGATGTAGAACTTCTCGATGGAGAGCTCGAGACCTGCCTGGCGGATCTGCACCTTGAGCGGCGGACTCTTTGCGTATTTGTCGCGATCCTGCTGCCGCTTGTCCAGGTCTTTCAGGGAGTCCTGAATGTTCTTGCGGCGCTTGGCCTGCTCGGCAACACGGTCCCGGCTGGCCTTGATCGCACCGCGATCCGTCTCGGCGCGCTTGACGGTCTCAAGCCGCCTCTCGACCTTCTTCTCGCTCGATATCGTGTTGAAAAGAAGCGCATAGGCAAGCGCGCCGGCGCTGCAAGCTGCCAGCACGATAATCAGGAGAACAGTGGGGTCGATGCCGAACATCAGTTAGCCGCCTTCTCCATTGCTTCCAGCGAATTCGCCAGGCGCTGCTCCTCGTTGTAGTAGCGCGCCCGATCCCAGAAGGAGGGACGGCCAACACCGGTCGAGACATGCTTTCCAAGGATGCGCCCCTGCGCGTCTTCACCCTGCATGTCGTAGAGAACCAGATCCTGGGTGATGATGACGTCGCCTTCCATGCCCACCACCTCGGTGATGTGGGTGATACGGCGCGAACCATCGCGCAGGCGTGCCGCCTGGATGATGACATCCACTGAACCGACGATGATTTCGCGCACGGTCTTCTGCGGCAGGCTGAAGCCACCCATGGCGATCATGGATTCCATACGGTTCAGGCATTCGCGCGGGCTGTTGGAGTGGATCGTGCCCATGGAGCCGTCGTGGCCGGTATTCATGGCCTGCAGAAGATCGAAAACCTCCGGGCCACGAACCTCACCCACGATGATGCGTTCGGGGCGCATGCGCAGACAGTTCTTCACCAGGTCGCGCATGGTGACCTCGCCTTCGCCTTCAAGGTTCGGCGGGCGGGTTTCAAGGCGCACCACATGCGGCTGCTGGAGCTGAAGTTCGGCCGAATCCTCGCAGGTGATGACGCGCTCATCACGGTCGATATAGTTGGTCAGACAGTTGAGCAGAGTCGTCTTGCCCGAACCGGTACCGCCCGAAATGATGGTGTTACAGCGCACGCGACCGATGATCTTCAGCACCTCGGCACCTTCGGGAGAAATGGCACCGAACTTGACGAGCTGATCAAGCGTCAGCTTGTCTTTCTTGAACTTACGAATGGTCAGCGAAGCGCCATCAATGGAAAGCGGCGGTGCGATGACGTTCACACGGGAACCGTCCGGCAGGCGTGCGTCACAGATGGGGCTCGATTCATCAACGCGGCGGCCAACCTGGCTCACGATGCGCTGGCAGATGTTGAGAAGCTGCTGGTTGTCGCGGAAGCGGACCGGCGTCTGCTCGACCTTGCCGTTGACTTCGATATAGACCTTCTGGGCACCATTCACCATGATATCGGCGATGTCGTCGCGGGCCAGAAGCGGCTCTAGCGGACCGTAGCCCAGGACGTCGTTGCAGATATCTTCGAGCAGGTCTTCCTGTTCGGAAATCGACATCGCGAGGTTCTTGATCGCGATGATGTCATTGACGATGTCGCGGATTTCCTCGCGCGCGCTGTCAGGGTCGAGATTGGCAAGCTGCGACAGATCTATCGTGTCGATCAGCGCGGAAAAGACCTGGCTCTTCGTGTCATAGTAGTTCTCGCCACGTTCGCGGGCGGCACGCGGCGGTGCCGGCGGCGGCGGTGGAGGCGCGGGTCTGGGAGCGGGTGCTGCAGCAGCCGGCTTGTCGGGTTTGGGCGCTGCCGGTTCGGGGGCAAGCACGGCGTCATCGCCATGCGGCGCGGGAGCAGCCGGTGCTGCTGGCCGCGGCACATCGCCAAAACTGGTGGTCGAGCCTCTTCTGCCAAACATGCTAGTACCCGATCGTTGGAATTACTTCTTCTTCGCGATCCGTTCGAGAAGGCTAGCAAGGCCCGCCTTCTTTTTCGGCTTCACTTCACGCCTGCCCGTCAGGACATGCGCCAATTCGTTGAAAGTGGTGACAATGGCGTGGTCGCGTTCCATCTCGGCCAGCATGCGCCCATTGTTGGCGGCATTGCCAAAAAGCTGAGGCTCGAACGGGATCACCGCGAGCGGCTCGATGCCCAGTGGCTCGGCGAAATCCGCAGCGGTGATTTCCGGACGCTTGGGAACGCCAACCTGGTTCAGGATCAGCTTTGGCGGCCCGTCATTCGGGCGCAGCTTCTTGAGCATGTCCACCAGGTTCTTGGTGTTGCGCAGATTGGCCAGTTCGGGCGTGGCCGTGATGACGACCTCGTCGGCGCGCGACAGGGTCGTCTTCGACCAGCTCGACCAGATATGAGGCACATCGAGCACCACATGCGGCGCAGTGCGCTGAACCGTGTCTATGATGGGTGTGAAGGCTTCGCCGTCAAAGTCATAGGTACGGTCGAGCGTCGAGGGTGCAGCAAGCAGCGACAGATGCTCCGCGCACTGGGCCAGCAGGCGATCGAGATAGACCTCGTCGATTCGCTCGGGGGAGAAGACCGCCTCGGCGATACCCTGTGCGGGGTCCTGATCGAAATTGATGTTCGCCGTCCCGAAGGCGAGATCCAGATCGGCGACAACCACTTCACTTTCGAACAGCGTCGACATGCCGAAAGCGATGTTGTGCGCGATGGTCGACGAGCCAACGCCGCCCTTCGCGCCCACGAAGGCGATGGACTTGCCGAGTGGCTCTGCTTCCGGATCCACGAATATGCCGGAAATGATCGCCACGATGTCCATCATGGAGATTGGGGCGACGACATATTCCGAAACGCCGGCGCGGATCAGTTCGCGGTAAAGCCACACATCGTTGTAGTGGCCGATGACCACCACCTTGGATGACGGATCGCAGACTTCCGCCAACTGTGCGAGTTGCGCGAGAAGTTCCCTTGGCTCGGCACGCGATTCAACGATCACCAGATTGGGTGTGGCAGCGGTCTGGTAGAATTCCACCGCCGTGGGAACTCCGCCCTGATGCACCTTCACATGTGCCTTGGCCATCCGCCGGTCTTCGGAAGCCCGCTCGATGGGGTTTCCGACAGCTTCGGTTTCACAGAAGGCCTGGATGGAGATGCGCGGCACCGGTCGTAGCGACTTCAGCGTTGCATCGGTCGCAGCCGTGATCGTATCCTGCGGGTCGGTTTCGTAGGCGAGATCGCTCATATCGTCTTCCTCAATCCATCGCCTCTAGTCGTAGTCGACTTCAGAACGTGAGCGGAAATCATCGGATACAAGACGATCCTTGTAGTCGGTGATGGCAGCATCACGGTTCTCGGCATCAATCGGCGTCATCTCACGCGGACCAAGGAAGTCCATCGGGTTCGCCACCTGCGCTGCGAGATTGTTCTGATAGGAGCAGCCGAAATTCTCCCAGTTGCGGTTTTCTTCCGTCTTCAGGAGGTCCGAAGGCCAGCGCCCACACTGTCCAACCTGCGCCTTTACACGCGAGTAGCTGAGCCGGATTGGCGCGGCGCGGTCGGGCTGAGCCTGGTAATTGAGAAGCTGGATCTGACCGGCATGAACACCGCGCCGAGCGATGTAGTCACGGAAGTCACGTGCCACATCAAGTGCGGCTGCAGAATTCGCTGCTCCGGCCGGGACCAGGATGGACACGACGGAGCCGCCGCTTTCGGCATAGTTCGACAGGAAGCCGGAAATGGCGGCTTTCTGCTGATAGGTCATGCGGTTGGACGTGGATGCAACGGGAAGGTCCAGCACCTCGACACCTTCGGCGATAACGATCGGATGGCGCGTGCGGTAGTCTTCCGGCACTGAGCCGACGATGACCGAGTCGCGCTTGGCCGCACATCCGGCCAGCAGACTTGCGAGCACCACCGCCAGAATGGGCATGCCCCGCTTCATTTCCCCCAGAACGATCATGGCAACCGGTCTCCGATCACTTGTAGATGTAGCCAACGACGCCGTGATAGCGGCCGTCAGGCAGGTCTGTTTTCATGGTTCCGTAGACGCGGTTGACGCGCCCCAGGAAATATCCGGCAGCATCGCTGGCGGGGTTAAAATTGTCGTCCGGCTTGGCAAGTGCCGTGCGCTGCGTCGGGCGAGACAGGTATGGCGTGACGATGATCACGAGTTCCGTCTCGTTGCGCACAAAGTCGCGGCTGCGGAAAAGGGTGCCGAGCACCGGGAGCTTCGACAGTCCCGGCATGCCGTTGATGGATTGGCGCACATCATCCTGAACGAGGCCGGCAATCATCATCGAACCGCCGGAAGGAAGCTCGACCGTCGTATCGGCCAGGCGCTTGCGGATGGACAGGATGTTCATGCCCTGCAGCGAACGAGCGCCTTCCAGCGTACCAGCCCCCTGCATGGTGGGCTCCGAGACCTGGGTGCGGACCTTCAGACTGATGCGGCCAGCAGAAAGCACCGTAGGCTGGAACTCCAGACCAACACCATATTCGACTTCCTTGAACTCGTAGGTCAGACGTCCTTCTTCATCCACATCGCGGCCATTGACCATCTGGAACGTGCCGCCAACCTTGAAGGTCGCCTTCTCGCCGGAAACAGCCGTCAGGGCCGGTTCGGCGAGCGTCTTCATGACGCCGGCCTGCTCCATAGCGTTGAGATAGGCCGACACCAGAGATCCACCGACGCTGCCGCCGCTTGAAGAAAGCGGCTTGCCGAGACCGAAAGCTGCTTCGGACACCGCACCCCAGGTGATGCCGTCCACGCTGCCATTGCCGATCATGTTTACGCCGAGCTGCTTCATGACGGTACGGCTGACTTCGGCGACCGTGACCTTCAGCGTCACCTGATCCTCGCCGATGATCTGCAGCATGTTGACGATGCGCGACTGCTGGCGTTCGGAATCGGGATTGTCGATGGAGACGCCGCCGCCATCGGTCGGAGCGGCTGCGCTTTGTGAATACTGGCCGGTCGTGGCCTCACCGCCGGTCACGAAAATCTGCGCGAGCTGGGCTGCGCGCGAGGCATCGAGCGGCGTCTGGACCGTGCCGGTGAGCACGACATTGTCGTTGATGAGTTCGACATCGATGTCGGAATTCGGGATATAGCGCTGGAGATAGTCTTCCAGACCCGCAACGTCCCGCTCCACCGCGATGTCGAGGCTTGCGATCTGCTGTCCATTGGCACCAAAGACGAAGATGTTCGTCTCACCAACCTGCTTTCCAAAGAGATAGATGCGCCGAGCCGTGCGGGTGATCGCATCAGCAACTGACGGATTGGCGACCAAAATGTCATAGGCATCTGCAGGCAGGTCGACGACGAGCGACTTGTTCAGGCCGAGTTTCACACGCTCATGGGCGCCACTCACGCGCACCACACCTTCGGCAGCCTGCGCGGGAACGGCAATGGGTGCGACGGTGCTGAAGGAAGCGACCAGAGCGAGGGCCAGGGCTGCCTTGCGGGCTGGACCGCGGCGATAGATGCTGGTGCGTTGGTTGGACATGGTCTTATCCGGCGTCATCATCATTTCCGGGTCCCCACTTCGGACATCTCGCCCGACTTGATCAGCCGCACGGTGTTGCCACGCCCCGTTCCATTGACGAGGTAGAGGCCATCTTCCTGCGGGTCTTCGTTGGTGTCTGCGATGGAGCGCAATGAAAGAGTCAGGCGGTCGGCCATCTGCTGGGCAACCGTGATCACTTCCGCCTGCTCGGGCGAGAGCTCGAGCGTTGCTGTTTCACCGACGCGCACGCGACGTCCCTCTTCATCTTCCTGGATGGTCTGGTCGATGGCGAGCACGCGGATGTTCTTCAGGATCGTTTCGGTGACGAAACCGTCGGGCGATGCGCCGGAGGCAGCGTCAGCGCGGCGGGTCATGATGACGTCGACATAGTCATTGGGCAGGATGAAACCGCCTGCCGACGTCTCAGCGGCGATCTGCGTCGCGACCGCGCGCTTGCCGGGCGGCAGGATGGCGGACATGAAGCTCTGGCCTTCGCCAATCAGTTTGGCGCGGCGCAGGGGCTCGCCAGCATAGAGCGCGAGGCGTGCCACGGCATTGCGCAGGTCCTCGACTGCCTCTGGCTGGCTATCCCGGGTGATAAAGGTGTCATTGATCGATTCTTTTGGCCAGGACTGCCAGCGCACCGCGCTGCCAATCATCTCGCCCATCGGCACATCCTGCGCCATGACGAGAACCTCGCTCAATTCGATCTGAGGCTCGGCCTCCACCGTCTCGACAACGACAGGCGCCGGCTTCGAGGCCAGGTTCTTGGCCATGTAACCCGCCGCGACGGCCGCGAATACGGCAACGCCCAGAATCAAGATGCGGGATTTACTCATTATGTCCGCCCCTTATAGCCCCATAATTTGCTTGTCGGGGGACAGATTGCGCTGCCAAACGTCAAATTAAGGTTAACGAACCCATTACGGTTGTCATTAACAGGACCTTATCGCGGAAAAGATGTTCCCCACCCGGCGGCGGCCTTTGCAACGCAGGTGAGTTTCTTCGGAACCAATTCGCATCTGTCTGGTTTTGCCACCCTGTCCAGCGCTTTTGGCGCGGGCGGCAATGTTGCTTTTGAAGCAGATGCCTGCATATGGCGGCAGTTCAATCTCGAGTTTGATGGCTTTGCTCTCTGCCTGCACAAGGCAGTGGCAAGGCCGCGGCCTAAACAGGACGAAGCCGATTGAACTGGTCCCTGGAATGATCCGTAAAGTTTTACGCAAACTTTACCATGATCACTGCAAGCTCAATGCCTTACCCATCGAGCTGGGAACGTATTCCCAGATGGCGGGTTAGTTTCCCGAGACGAACGTCAATATCCGGTACGGGAAAAACATGGATACACCGGATCTGGTTTGAACGCGTTGGCGCAGAACTCTGCTGTTGGCGCAGGTAAAGAATGCGAGGAACTATGCAAAAGGATCGGTCAACGGCAGAGGTCTTGAGCCGCCAGATCCGCCATGCGGAAAACGCGCGGTTCCTCCGTCGCATGCCCGGCTTCACGCTGGACCAGTCTGTGCCACAGGAGATCGAGACGCTTCTGGGCAAACTGCAGGAAGTTGAAGAAGGAACTTCCGAGCGACGCGGCAAGCAAAACCTCACCTGACATCACGACCAAGGCAATACGACCTGGCCCCAAATCCCGAACAGAAAAAAAGCTGCGGCCCGTAGGCGGCAGCTTTTTTTGAGCTGACCTCTCCTGCCTGCGAGCCACAAAGGCGCGGCAGGTGGGCAGCTATTGATTTGACGCTATCAGGCTGCGCGCTTCTTCTTCGGAAGCAGGCCTTCACGCTGCGCCTGCTTGCGCGCGAGCTTGCGCGAACGGCGAACAGCTTCTGCGCGCTGACGCGCACGCTTTTCGGAAGGCTTTTCGTAAGAACGGCGCGCCTTCATCTCGCGGAATACACCCTCGCGCTGCATCTTCTTCTTCAGCACTTTGAGAGCCTGATCGACATTGTTTTCGCGTACAACTACCTGCAATGGACTTCCTTCATTCTGTTGGCGTTTCACTGGCGTTTTACAGGCCAAACAAGGCCCAACACCGGAACGGTGCTGACGGCGGCGGTGGGCCGCCAAAATCCAGGGCGACTCAGAGAAGCGCGAAGGTTAACACACTCCACGCCAAAAGCCCACCCTCGACATGCTTCACGAGATCGCGACAGCCGGGAATGGATGATTGCCGTGACATTCCACGGCGAGTAACGCGTCTATAGCCCAGATGTTTCAGTCAGGCGAGCAGGAAATGCAGGCCTTCGCTCACCCTGCCAGACGCCGCCAGGAATACCCGCCCGATGCCGGAGCTGTACGCGCGGCCGGCTGATAGGCATGGGCGATACCGCCGAGGTCACCCCTGGCCAGCCGCTCGATCGTAGGCTGATGACTGACTTCAAGTACCGTGAAGCCCACGCGCAGCATGTGTGCAACCTGATCGAGCAGCACGTCACCGGTGGCGCGAAGTTCACCCTTGTAGCCGTGTCGTTCACGCAGCAACTGCGCCTTGGAGTAGGAGCGGCCATCCGTATAGGCTGGGAAAGCCAGGGCGATCATCGGCAGCCGGGCCAGATATGGGAGAAGCGCGTCGACGGCCTCACCGGGCTGCAGCTCGACGCCGATCCGGCTAATGATCATTTCGCGCTGAGCATCCTCAAACGAGAGGAATGTCTCGAGCGTGACGAGCATCCTTGCGGAAGCCGCACCGTCTTCCAGAGTTTCAACGCGCGTATACGCATTTTCCTTGAAACCATCCAGCGTCCAGAGACTTGGCGTGTGAGCCTTGTCACTCATTATATTCTCCTTACGCCGCGGATGTCAGCGAGCGTTCAAGCTGTGGCAGGTGGATGCCGCATTCGGTCTTGGTCTGGCCCGCCCAGCGACCACTGCGCGGATCCTCACCCGGCTGCACCGGCTGTGTGCAGGGAAAGCAACCGATCGACAGGTAGCCGAAGGCAACCAGCGGGTTCTCGCGAAGCTTCTGCGCGCGCATGTAATCGGCCTGATCCTGCGTGGTCCAACGGGCCAGCGGATTGATGCGGATACGCGGGCCTACCGCCTCGAAGACCGGCATCTGCGCGCGCGTCTGCGCCTGGTGACGCTTGCGGCCCGTGAACCACGCCGCATAGGGTTCCACAGCACGGGCCATGGGTTCGACCTTGCGGATTTCGCAGCACAGATCCGTATCGACCTTGTGCAGCTGGCTGTCGGGGTCATGCCTTGCGAGCGGCTCATCCTGCGGATGCACGATCACGAGATTTTCAAGGCCCAGATCGGCCGCCAGCTGATCGCGATATTCCAGCGTCTCACCGAAGTGGTGACCGGTGTCGAGAAAAGCGACGGGCAATGCCGGGTCCACCTGAGCAATGAGATGCAGAAGAACGGCAGAATCAGCACCGAACGAGGAGACTGTCGCGATGCCTCCGTCAGCGGCAAAGCGCTCTGCGCTCAGGCGGATGATCTCGCCCGCATCCAGCTCACCATAGGCCGCTTCAAGGCGCGCAGCTTCCTCAGCAGCGAGTGCCTCGGCGTTACGCAGCTTTTGCTTCTCGTCCATAAAGCGCCTCCTTGAAGGGTGCAGCACCAACGCGGCGATACGCAGCCAGGAAGGTTTCTTCCTTGCCGGTGCGCAGGCCGAGATAGGTGTCGACCAGGGTTTCGACGGCATCGACGATCTCGTCGGGGCCGAATCCGCGACCAATGATTTCGCCGATGGAGGTGTTTTCGTCACCCGAACCGCCCAGCGTGATCTGATAGAGTTCGGCGCCCTTCTTCTCAACACCCAGAATGCCGATATGGCCGACATGGTGATGGCCGCAGGCATTGATACAGCCGGAGATCTTGAGTTTCAGATCGCCGATTTCTTCCTGACGCTTCTGGTCACCGAAGCGCTGCGAAATCTGCTGCGCCACGGGTATCGAGCGTGCATTTGCAAGGGCGCAATAGTCGAGGCCGGGGCAGGCGATGATGTCGGTCACCAATCCTGCATTGGCGGTCGCCAGACCGATCTCGACCAGGCGATCGAACAATGCCTTGAGATCGGCGCGCGCCACATGCGGCAGGACCAGATTCTGCTCATGACTGACGCGGATTTCATCGTGACCGAACTCTTCGGCCAGCCCTGCGATCGCGTCCATCTGGTCCGCAGAGGCATCACCGGGCACTTCGCCGATGCCTTTCAGCGAAATCGTGACGGCGGCATAGTCCGGATTTTTGTGGGTGTGCAAATTGCGGCGAAGCCAATCGGCGAAGCCGGGATTTGAGGCCGCTTCGCGTGAAAGGATTGCCTCGCCCTCGGGACGATCCGGCAGAGCCGGTGGCGTGAAGTAGCGTTCGATCGCTGCCACATCGGCTTCGGGCAGGCTTAGCTCGCCGCCTTTCAGATGCTCGAATTCCTGCTCGATCTGGGCTTTGAGCTCTTCCACGCCGGTCTCGTGAACCAGGATCTTGATGCGCGCCTTGTACTTGTTGTCGCGGCGGCCATTGAGGTTGTACACGCGCAGAATAGCGGTCGTGTATGACAGGAGATCTTCTTCGGGCAGGAAATCGCGCACCTTCTTGCCAACCATAGGGGTGCGGCCAAGACCACCACCGATATAGACGGCAAATCCGAGCTCACCTTTCTCGTTCTTCTTCAGATGCAGGCCGATATCGTGAACCTGTACGGCAGCGCGGTCACGCTCTGCACCTGTCACAGCAATCTTGAACTTGCGCGGCAGATAGGAAAATTCCGGATGGACCGTCGACCACTGACGCAGAATTTCCGCATAGGGACGCGGGTCGGCGACTTCGTCGGCGGCAGCACCGGAAAAGTGGTCGGCCGTGACATTGCGTATGCAGTTGCCCGAGGTCTGGATGGCGTGCATCTCGACCGATGCAAGAAGCTCCAGGATTTCCGGAATATCGCCGAGAGCCGGCCAGTTGAACTGGATGTTCTGGCGCGTCGTGAAATGGCCGTAGCCCTTGTCGTAATTGCGGGCGATATGGGCAAGCATGCGCAGCTGGCGCGGTGCGAGCGTGCCATAGGGGATGGCGATACGCAGCATATAGGCGTGAAGCTGCAGATAGACACCATTCATCAGGCGCAGCGGCTTGAACTGGTCTTCGGTCAAATCACCTGCAAGGCGGCGTTCCACCTGATCCTTGAACTGGGCGACGCGCTCCTTGACGAAGGCGTGGTCGAACTCGTCGTAACGGTACATGATATTTTCCCTGACGCTTTCTCTAGCCGTTTGCCGCTGCTTGCGGGCGTGCCTGCTTGCCGAAATGCAAATGTGTGGTCGGACCTTCCGCGCGGATCCGTTCACGCAGACGGATTGGGCGAATTGCCCCGTCGACCAATTCGACGTCGATGAGGTTCACATCGACCACCACATTGTTGTTGAGCGACATCAATCCGACTGCCGACAGGCGAACCTCGTCATCCTTGTCATAAGCGACAACGGCCTTGTCGATGGTCTCGACCCAGACGTCGCCCTCGCCCAGCCAGACAGCCTCGCCATCTATCAATCGGTTTGCGGTCAAAAGCTTCATTTCAAATCCTCGTCAAACCAGCGCGGGCAGCTGCGGCACACGGGCATGTGCGGAAAGCGGCTCGGAATGGTTGAAATTCGCGCCGGCGACAGCGTCGCCGATGATTGTGAGAACAGGACCGGTCATGTCGCTGCGATCAGCGAGTGCCGGCAGGTCAGCGAGGGTGCCGTGCGCAAGGCGACGGTTGCCAAGGCTGGCATTCTCCACGACAGCGACCGCAGTATCCGGTGAAAGGCCTGCATCCTGCAGGCGACCGGCGACCTCGGCTGCAGTCGTGCGGCCCATATAGACCGCGACCGTTGCACCCGCCACGGCAAGCTTAGCCCAGTCGGGAAGCGCATGGCCCTTGAGGTCATGACCGGTGGTGAAAACCATCGAGGACGCCACACCGCGCAAGGTCAGCGGAAGTTCGAAATCAGCAGCGGCGGCGAAGGCTGCGGTGATACCGGGCACGACTTCATAGGAGATGCCCGCTTCGCGCAGCGCAGCCATTTCCTCGCCAGCGCGCCCGAAGACCAGCGGATCGCCGCATTTGAGGCGAACGACGCGCTTGCCTTCCCGGCCAAGCTCCACGAGCAGGGCATTGATTTCGCCTTGGGTCTTGGAGTGGCAACCCTTGCGCTTGCCCGCATGCATGCGCTCTGCATCACGCCGACCCATGGCAACAACGGCCTCCGGTACCAGCGCGTCATGAACGATGACATCAGCTTCCATCAAGAGGCGCTGGGCACGAAGCGTCAGCAGATCCTCTGCACCAGGTCCAGCACCCACCAGCGCGATATGGCCGGCTTCGCTGCCCTTGGTGGCGAGAAGCTTCTCCGTTGCGGCAACGGCACCGGCTTCATCGCCCCTGGCCATGCTGCGTGCTGTCGCACCGTTGAAGAAGGATTTCCAGAAGCGGCGGCGTGGCGCACCGCGCGGCACCGTTTCCTCGACCCGGTCGCGATAGCTTGCAGCAAGGCTGGCAAGTGCGCCAAGGGATGGTGAAAGCATGCGATCAACGGCGGCGCGGATCATCTGCGCCAGAACCGGCCCGGCTCCTTCCGTGCCGATTGCGACCGCGACGGGTGCGCGGTTCACGAGGGCGGGGGTGAAGAAATCGCACAGCTCCGGACGGTCAACGGCATTGGCAGGAATGTGCCGGGCGCGTGCATCAGCAACCACCGCCTTGTCGGCCTTTTCCTCGCCCGTTGCCGCGAAGACGAGCGTCGCGCCGTCCAGCAGGTCCGGGCCATAGGCCTGATGCAAAACCAGAACGCCGTTATCGGCAGCCCAACGCACGAGTTCCGCTTCCGGCGCAGGATCAACAACCACGACTTCGGCCGAGGACTGCGCCATCAGCCGCGCCTTTGCCAGCGCTTCGTCGCCACCGCCGATGATGACCACGCGGCGACCGTCGACGCGCATGAAGACGGGAAATGCGTTCAGTTTTGCCGTGTTGCCAGACATCTGCCGGGCCTCCTGAAAATTGAGCCCGAATTCTGGCCGTTCGGTTGCCATTTCAGAAGAAACCCACTCGCGCGCACACTCATGCTGGGCAATCGCTTTTGCGCCTTCTGCCAAGCGGACGCAAAATTCGTCCCCGTTCCCCCGCAAAGTCCCGCTTTAAGTGGAACAGCGCATTCTGCCGGACGTTGGTTTTTCGAAGCTATCTAGAAGTGGAGTTCGACATGTCCGATTTCCGGCTGAAACACGACACATGGGTCCTCGTGGCCGATGGTGAGAAAGCACTCTTCCTGCGCAACCAAGGTGACGCGGAGTATCCGAATCTGGAAGTCGTTCGTGAAATGCACGACGACAATCCGCCTACCCGCGAGCAGGGCACGGACCAGCCCGGTCGTTACTATGATGGCGGCAACACCCACAAGAGCGGCTTTCAGGAGACGGACTGGCACCGCATCGAGAAGGAGCGGTTTGCCGACGAAGTGGCCGAGCGCCTATACAAGATGGCCCATGCAGGGAAATTCGAACAAATCGTACTGGTGGCACCGCCGATGATCCTGGGAGAGCTGCGCAAGGAGCTTCACAAGGAAGTGGAAGCCAAGGTTGCCGGTGAAGTAGCCAAGACGCTTACCAACCACACCCTTCCCGACATCGAGAAGTTGCTTACAGAGCACTAGGAACGAAAAGGCCGGCAGTCATGCCGGCCTTATTCGTCAAACGTGCTGACCGCCATTTATGTGAATCTCGGCGCCGTTCACATAGGACGCCTGTTCGGAACAAAGATAGAAGATCGTTTCGGCGACCTCCAATGGCTGCCCGAGGCGGCGCAGCGGGATCTGTTCTACGATCTTTTCGGTGCCGGGCGAGAGGATGGATGTTTCGATCTCGCCGGGCGCAATCGCGTTCACACGGATGCCATGAGGCCCGAAATCCGCAGCCATCTCACGGGTCAGCGCCACAAGCGCGGCCTTGGAGGTCGCATAGGCGGTTCCCGCGAAGGGGTGCACGCGACTTCCGGCAATCGACGTCACATTGACCACCGAGCCCTTAGCGGTGGAAAGCTCCTTGAAGAGCCCTCGGGCCAGCATGATCGGGGCGAAGAAATTCACCTGAAACACATCGCGCCAGACATGCGTCGGTGTTTCAATGGAGTTCATCCGCTTGCCGCCCTCGTGCTTGGGCGAGATGGCGGCATTGTTGACGAGGGCGTCCAGACGACCGCCATTGGCAGCAAGGCGGTGGCGAATTTCCGCTATGGCTGTCCCCACGCCTTCCTGGTCGGAAAGATCCAGCTGGATATGGTCTTCAGGCCCTGCCGGCCAGGGGCAATCATCGGCGAATGCCTGGCGCGAGCAGGTAATGACGCGCCAACCCTCGCGCGAGAACTTCTTGACCGCTGCATGGCCGATTCCCCGGCTGGCTCCGGTCAGCACCAAGGTCTTGCGCTCGTCGACTTCGCTCACGGCCATTCCTCCAAAACATTTCCGCCTATGTAGAGGCTCGCGCTCATAATTGCGAGAGGATCAATTGCCCAGGAGGATGTCCAGGAGTGATTTCTTCCCGCTGCTCTCGCCCACGCCAGCTGGAGGGACCGGAGCGGACCCGGATGATGGCACAATCGGCGGAGCCGCACCGTCGCCGACGGCGATCTGTGGCTGAGGCGTGCGGGAATTCGGATCCCATTCTCCCGGCAGTGGAAAGACCGGAATGCCCTGATGCGCCTTCTCCATGAATGCGCGCCAGGCCTCGACCGGAAGCGAACTGCCGGAAGCCTTGGTCGGCGCATTGCTGTCATTGCCGAACCAGACACCGGTCACGAGATTTGCGGTGTAACCAACAAACCAGGCATCGCGCGATTCCTGAGTGGTACCGGTCTTGCCGGCGGCCGGCCAGCCGAAATCGGCTTTGCGTGCAGAGCCATATTTCACGGTGTCGGCCATCATGTGATTCATCATCCCCACCACTTCATCACTGGCAACGCGCGGAAGCGATTTGAGCTGACGGTCGAATAGGACGTCCCCGGCTTCCGTCGTCACACGCTGGATGAAATGAACCTCGGGCCGGTAACCGCCATTGGCGAAGAGCACATAGGCTGCGGTCAGCTCCAGCGGCGTCACTTCGGAGGTGCCCAGCGCGATCGATGCGTTCGCGTTCAGATCGGACTCGATCCCCAGTCGATGCGCCACCTCCACAACGGCCTTGGGCCCGACCTCCATGGCAAGCTGTGCGGCAACCGAGTTAAGCGAGCGCGCCAACGCTTCCGAAATGGTGATGGGGCCGTAGTATTTGTCCTTGTAGTTCTTCGGCTGCCACTTGCCGAAGCGGACGGGGGCGTCGTTGCGGACGCTGAAGGGCGTCAGACCATTCTCGACCGCAGCCATGTAGACGAAAGGCTTGAAGGCGGAACCGGGCTGGCGCTTTGCCTCCGAGGCGCGGTCGAACTGGCTGTTGGCATAATCGTAGCCGCCCACCAAAGCCCGCACCGCTCCGGAGGCATCTATCGAGACCAGCGCGCCCTGGCTGACCGCATGGGCCTCGCCCTGCTCGCGGATCAGGTTGCGGATGGAGTCTTCAGCGAATTTCTGAAGCGTGAGATCCACCGTCGTTTCCACCACCACATCGTCTTTCACCTCCCCGATGATGGCAGGAAGCTCCTCCATCACCTTGTCGGCGACATAGTGCTCCGAACCGGTCCAATAAGCCGCCGCGCGTGTTGCAGGTGCACTCATGGCCGCGGCGAGCTCGCTGTCGCCGATCATGCCCTGGTCACGCATCGCGCCAAGGACCACCTGGGCGCGCGCCTCGGCGGCTTGCGGATCGCGCGCCGGCGACAGACGTGAGGGTGCCTTGAGGAGACCGGCCAGCAGGGCTGCTTCGGACAGCGTTACCTGGCTGGCCGACTTGTTGAAGTAGCGGCGGGAGGCAGCTTCGACGCCATATGCACCGGAGCCGAAATAGACGCGGTTCAGATACATTTCGAGTATCTGTGCCTTGGTGTGCTTTTGCTCCAGCCAGATTGCCAGAAGCACTTCCTGCACCTTTCGCTCGATCGTGCGGTCTGGCTTGAGGAATAGGTTCTTGGCAAGTTGCTGTGTCAGCGTGGAGCCGCCCTGGGAAATGCGGCCCGCCATGACGTTTTCGGCCATGGCACGAGCAAGACCGATCGGATCCACGCCGAAATGGGAGTAGAACCGCCTGTCCTCGATGGCGATGACGGCCTGCGGAATATGCGGCGACATCTCGTGCAGACCGACTGCCTCGCCGCCTGTCATGCCGCGATTGGCGATGAGGTCGCCGCTGTTTGACAGTATCTTCACATTGGGCGGTCGGTCGGGGATGGACCAGGTGGTGGCAGCAGGCATGCGGGCACCGTACCAGGCAACCACGCCGGCACCTGCAATGCCGCCCCAGAGTGCCAGCACGAGGCCCCAATAGACGGCACCGCGTATCAAGCCGAGAAAGGAAAAGCCGCGCGACTTCCTGCGCGCAGGACGGCCGGCCTTTTTGCGCTTCTGAGCCGGTTTTGCTGCCTTTGCCTTCCGTTTGCGGCTGGGCACCACGCGGTCGCTTTCGCTCGCGCGCAGCGTGTCGCCCCGGCTCTCGCCCGGGGTGGCATCAAATACCGGTTCGATGCGTCTCCTGCGCGTTGCCTTTGCCATAAGCTCCCGTCCCGCAATCCCGTCCCGCATTCCAGGTTCCTGGAAGTCGAACGGGAACAATTTGCCTGAAAATAGGCCTGCGGGCTTAAGGGGCTCTTAAGACATAATTATGAGCGGCAACAGGCTGCGGATAATGCAGGCATCAGCTATGGGCGAAGATGTCCTGTTCGTCCCAGCCCATGAGATCGATCCTGGAGCGAGTGGGGAGAAAGCGGAAGCAGGCTGCGGCTTCTTCCGTCCGCTCTTCGCGCGCAAGCCGGAACTTCAGCGCGTCACGAAGGCCGTGAAGATAGAGCACATCGGATGCAGCATATTCGAGCTGCTCGGGAGTGAGCTTCTCGGCTGCCCAATCGGAGGACTGCTGCTGCTTGGAGATACTGACGCCCAGAAGCTCGTTGCAGATGTCCTTCAGCCCGTGCCGGTCGGTATAGGTGCGGGTGAGCTTGGAAGCGATCTTGGTGCAGAATACCGGCTCGGGCATGACGCCGAAGGTATGGTAAAGCACCGCGAGATCGAAGCGGGCGAAGTGGAAGAGCTTGGTGATATTCTGGTCACCCAAAAGCTTCTGCAGGTTCGGCGCCTCGCGCTGACCCTTGTCGATCTGCACAATATCCGCGGTTCCGTCGCCAGGTGACAATTGCACAACGCAGAGCCGGTCGCGAAGAGGGTTGAGTCCCAGCGTTTCGGTGTCGATGGCCACCGCCTCGACATCGTAGCTGGAAAGGTCTGGCAGATCGTTGCGGTGGAAGCGGATTGTCATGCTCGATTGTCTCTGTTTCGTCTGAAGCTGCGGGGGCCGAGCCATTTCATCATGATGATCGCGTCGGCACCGTCGTCGTAATTTCCCTTGCGGGACCCGGTTTGGCGGAAGCCCATGCCCGTGTAAAGGGCCTGAGCCCGCTCATTGTCGGGACGTACGAACAAACGGATCACCGGGCGGCGGGCCTGACTGCATGCTGCCTGCAACAGGATGCGGCCGATCCCCTGCCCCTGCGCTGCCGGTCCAACGCCGATTAAGTCCACACCCGTCCAGGGACGCAGGCCCCGGTCGCGCAACAGGCAGAACCCAACCGTTTCGCCGTCTTGACGTGCAACCAGGACCGTGGCGGCCTCGCTCGCGATGGCTTCTGAGAAATTGCCTTCGGTCAGCGAATTCGGGTCACCGGGGAACAGCAGATCCTGCATCGCAAGAACCGCATTTGCGTCGTTGATGCCAGCAAGGGAGACCTCGATGCCTCCCTCGCTGAAAATTGTCGTTCGACCGTCAGACGCCATTCTTTGCCAACGCATCCAGAATGCGTGCCCATGAACGCTGCCCCTTATGGAAAGAGGAAAGCTCGTATTTCTCGTTTGGAGAATGAATGCGGTCATCCGAGAGGCCAAAGCCGACCAGCAGCGAATCCATGCCGAGCAGCCTCTGGAAATCGCCGACGATCGGAATGGATCCGCCCATGGCGATGGTCACGGCTTGCGTGTTCCACTCCTCGCTCAAGGCCGTCTGGGCGGTAGTCACCAGCGGTGACGTGTATGAGAGCTGGATCGCAGGTGATCCGCCATGGGGATGAAATTCGACCGAGCAATCGGAAGGGATACGCTCTTCGACGAATTTGCGGAAGCTTGCACGGATTTGGTCGGGGTCCTGGCTGTGCACGAGGCGGAAGGAGACCTTTGCATAGGCTTCCGCCGGGATAACGGTCTTGAAGCCTTCGCCCGTATAGCCGCCTTCGATGCCGTTGAACTCGGCCGTCGGACGGGCCCAGACCAGCTCAAGTGCGGTACGACCCTTTTCACCGGAAAGCTCCGAAAGACCGATGGGCCCGAGCATTTCGCTTGCGCCCTGGCCGAGAGCCTTCCAGCTCTCAAGCACGTCGTCGGGCGTTTCTTCGACGCCGTCGTAGAAGCCTGGTATGGTGACACGGCCATCCTCGTCATGGATGTCCGCCAATATCTTGGACAGTATGCGGATCGGGTTTGCGGCAGCACCGCCGAAGAAGCCTGAATGAAGATCGCGATCAGCGGCCTTGACCGTGATTTCCTCGCCCACCAGTCCGCGCAAACCGACACATATGGCCGGTGTCTCACGGTCCCACATGGCCGTGTCACAGACCAGCGCGAAATCGGCTTTCAGCTCTTCGGCATGAGCCTGCAGAAACGGCTTGAGGGACGGTGAGCCGGATTCTTCCTCTCCCTCAAAAAGGATCGAGATCTTGCAGGGGAGCTTCCCATGCACCGCCTTGTAGGCACGGCAGGCCTCGACGAAGGTCATGAGCTGGCCCTTGTCATCGGAGGAACCGCGACCGGTGATGATCTTGCGCCCCGGCTCCACCTCCTTCAAAGCCGGCTCGAAAGGGTCATCCTCCCAAAGATCGAGCGGATCCACCGGCTGGACGTCATAGTGACCATAGAAGAGAACATGTGGCCCTTCACCGTCATGATGCGCCACGACCATGGGGTGCCCGGGCGTCTCGCGCAGACTCGCGTCGAAACCTATCGATTTCAGATCCTCGACCAGCCAGTTGCCTGCCTTGCGACATTCGTCGGCAAAGGCCGGATCGGTAGAGATGGAGCGAATGGAGAGGAGCGCAAAGAGCCGTTCAAGGCTGGCGTCCAGATTCTGGTCCAGGGTCGAGAGTACGGCGGAGATATCAGACATGGGAGCCTCACGAGAAAGGATCGATGCAGGCCTTGCCTGCCAAAACTGAAAAAGGGCCGCAAGCGGCCCTTTTCCGAAAGGTTCAGATGAAGCTTACCAATAGGGGCAGCTGTTGTCGTCGAGGAAGTTGTGAACCTCGATCTCGCCAGCGATGATCTTGGCCTTCGCGTCTTCGGCTGCCTTCTTCATCTCGTCGGTGATGAGGCTTTCATTGTGCTCGTCCATCGCATAGCCGACGGCATCTTCCGCCAGGCCGACATTCTGCACGCCGTAGTCGAACTCACCATTCTTCGCATCCATGAAGGAGCCATAGACGGCGACATCGACCTTCTTGACCATGGAAGTCAGGACGCTGCCGGGGTGAAGTGCGTTCTGGTTGGAGTCGACGCCGATGCCAAGCTTGCCTGCATCGGCCGCGGCCTGAAGCACGCCGACACCCGTACCACCGGCTGCGTGATAGACCACGTCAGCGCCCTGGTCGATCTGTGTGCGGGTGATCTCGCCGCCCTTGGTCGGATCATTCCAGGCCGAAGGCGTGTCGCCGGTATAGTTGCGAATGACCGTCACGTCCGGATTTGCGGCCTTTGCACCACCGACATAACCGCATTCGAACTTGCCGATGAGAGGCACTTCCATGCCGCCGACGAAGCCGACCGTACCGGTTTCGGAGGCCATGGCTGCCAGAAGACCAACAAGGTAGGAACCTTCCTGCTCCTTGAAGGTGACCGAGCGCACATTTGGCTGATCAACCTTGTCGTCGATGATGGTGAAATCCACGTCGGGATATTCAGGAGCAACCTTGTTGAGATACTCAACCCAGGTGAAACCGGCCATCACGATGGGATTGTGGCCGCGCTCGGCGAAGCGGCGAAGCGCCTGCTCGCGCTGTGCGTCGTTGGAGATTTCGAACTCGGCATATTCCACGCCGGTTTCTTCCTTGAAACGCTCGGCGCCCATATAGGCCATTTCGTTGAAGGACTTGTCGAACTTGCCGCCCAGATCGAACAGCAACGCCGGGGAGAACTCCTCCTGCGCCATGGCCGTGCCGGTCAATGCGGTAGCAGCCAGAAGGCCGAGAACAATACGCTTCATGTGATCCACACCCTGTCGGTTACATCTTCGAGAACGGGCACGTGCCCGCTGCAGGCGGGAGTTCAGCTCCCGCTCGGGCAATACTGTTGCACGTGTGGTTGTAAAATTCACGCGGAATTTTATTGCGCGCTGCTCATTCCCCAGCCGCGGCAGACGAGGGTGCGGGACAGACGACGCCGGTGCCTTTCAGGCCGCAATAGCCGCCCGGGTTCTTGGCCAGATATTGCTGATGTTCCTCCTCCGCATAGAAGAATTCCGGCGCTTCACGAATCTCGGTAGTGATACGGCCGCCGCCGGACGCATCCAGCGCCTTCTGATAGGCGGCGCGGGAAGCCTTTGCCGCTTCGGCCTGTCGAGGACTGGTCGTGTAGATGGCCGAGCGGTAGGTGGTGCCAACATCGTTGCCCTGCCGCATGCCCTGGGTTGGATCATGTTCTTCCCAGAAGAGCTTCAGCAGGTCGGCATAGGATATCTCAGCGGGATCGAAGACCACTTTCACGATTTCGGCGTGGCCCGTCATGCCGGTCGTCGTTTCACGATAGGTGGGGTTGGGTGTGTAGCCACCGGCGTAGCCCACTGCCGTCACCCATACACCCGGCAGCTGCCAGAACAGACGTTCGGCACCCCAGAAACAGCCCATCCCGAAATAGGCGGTCTCCAGATGCTCCGGATAGGGCTCCTTGAGCGGATTGGCGTTCACATGGTGATGTGTGGCGGTCGGGATCGGCGCCTCGCGCCCAGCCAGTGCTTCTTCGCGCGCAGGCATCTTGCTCTTGCGCGACAGAAGATCGTTGAGAAAGAACATGGTTTTCTCCTTCATCCGCCATTCAGCGGTTCGAGGACTGTTTCGTCCTAAAAGGTCTCTGCTGCCATTCCGCGCACACGCCGGGGCGGGCGTGATGCCATATAGAATACAAGCGCCAGTGCGGCGAAAAGCAGCCAGCCCGGCAAGGCCATGAGCGAAACGAGCACGGGGTCCCAAATGAAGCCCATCCCGTTCTGCGTGAAGTAATTCTCCATCCCGCTCAGCATCTGCGGGAACCGGGCGTTCCAGCTTTGCATCAGCGACGTGACGCTCCATTCTGCCGTGGCGATGGAGCGGGTTGCATCAACTACCGCCATGATCACCGCGACAGACAGGGCGATCAGCGAAAAGAGATAGAGAATGAACCGCATGAGACGCTTTACCGACTGTTATCCTGTCCAACAAATAGGCCTGCCAAGGCCCCAAGACAATTGCGCATGCGCTTGAGCGCGTGATTTCGTGTGACTGACAAGGAAATGTCGCAAAGACGTCTTGGCATGAGCGGTCTTTTCGACTAGATGACCACCCGGACGCGTCATATGCGTCACCGGCAACGCGCCTCATCGGCGCTTCCGGATTTGCGGAGAGGTGGCCGAGTGGTTGAAGGCGCACGCCTGGAACGCGTGTATACGGGCAACCGTATCGAGGGTTCGAATCCCTCTCTCTCCGCCATCACCCCTGTTGCGAACCCGAATACAGGTCCCTCGCGGGGCCTTTTTCCTTATGTGCCAAAGAAGTTTGCAGGAGCCATCCGCCCTTCGGAGACTGGCCTTGCGCGCGAGATCGGTCTGGACCTTGGCCACCGTCTCTTTCCGTTCTGCAAGACGCATTAGAAACTTTAATATCATTTAACGAACTCACGAGATCGCGCTGAACCGGCATCTTGCTGTTTTCAGCTTGTTCCGGCGCAGGTGGATACGCAACACGGACGGATTGGGGTTCGCGTGGCTTTGGGGGTCTTGTGTGAAGTCTCTGATGACAAACGCAGTTTCCGTCCCTAGCCTGGCGCAATGTCGAACGGGCCTTGGACAGATCAAGAGAACGACCTGATCGTCGCGGATTACTTCGCGATGCTGGGCGACGACGTCTCTGGGCGTCCCTACAACAAGGCCGAGCACCGGCGCGGGCTTCTGCCGCTGTTGAACGGTCGCTCCGAGGGATCGGTCGAGTTCAAGCACCAGAACATCAGCGCCGTGTTGAAGGGGCTGGGTGAGGACTGGATCCCGGGTTACAAACCTGCCTTCAATTTCCAGATGACGCTGGTGGATGCCGTGGCACGATGGCTGGCGCTGAACCCGGCCTGGCTCGACCGCCATTCGGGTGCAGGAGCGCCGACTGGTCTGGCAGAGGCGCAGCCGATCTGGATCGGGCCGCCGCCGACACTTTCGAACCAGCCGCCGCCGCAGGAACTGGAGCAGATGCTTCATATCGCCCGCAAATTCGATGTCGCGGCGCGAGACGAGCGAAATCGCGCCCTCGGCCGTGCCGGTGAAGAGCGCGTTCTGGCGCACGAACGTGCTGCCCTGAAATCAGCAGGCCGCGAGGATCTTGCGCGCAAGGTCCGGTGGGTGTCGGAGGAGGATGGCGATGGTGCCGGCTACGATATTGCCAGTTTCGCGCCGGATGGTCGTCCGCGCCTGATCGAGGTGAAGACGACGAATGGTTGGGAGCGCACACCCTTCCACATCAGCCGCAACGAGCTGGCCGTGGCCGAGGAACGGCGCTCGGAATGGTCCCTGTTCCGCCTGTGGAACTTCGCGCGCGAGCCGAAGGCGTTCGAGCTGCACCCGCCACTGGACGCGCATGTCACGCTGACCGCTACGTCCTTTCAGGCGAGCTTTTATTGAGGGTCAGCGAAACGCCCGCTGACCCTGCTCCTGCCATGCCTGACCTGGGCCGTCAGACCCAGACCTTTACCAGCCAGTAGCTGAGAGCCGGAAAGCTGATCAGCAGGGCGATGCGGGTGAATTCGGAAATGATGAACGGTACGGTCCCGCGAAAGATCTGGCTCCCGGGGATGTCCCGGGCGATGGCCGCGATGATGAACAGGTTCATGCCCACCGGCGGCGTGATCATGCCCACCTCGACCACGACCAGCGTCAGGATGCCGAACCACAGCGCCTGGAATTCCGGCGTCAGCCCGAAATCGAGGCCCATCATCGTGGGAAAGAATACCGGGACCGTCAGCACGATCATGGACAGGCTGTCCATCACGCAGCCCATGACCAGGTAGAACAGCACGACCATCAGCAGCACGGTCATCGGGGCAAAGTCGGACAGGGCGAAATAGTCGGCCAGTGCTGTCGGCAGCCGCGACAGGGCCACCGCAACGTTGAAGATGTCGGCGCCGAAGATGATGACGAAGATCATCGCGCTGGCACCTGCTGTGCCGATCAGGCTTTCGACCAGCCCCTCAAGAGTCAACGTGCGTGACAGAAGACCGGCGGCGGCGGTCAGGACCACGCCGATCGAGGCGCCTTCGGCCGGGGTGAAGAACCCGCCGTAGATCCCGCCCAGCACGATGATGAAAATGCTGACGATGTGCCAGATCTCGCCCAGGCTGCGGATACGGGTGCGCAGCGGCGCCTTGTCCTGCCGCGGTGCCTGTTCGGGATAGATGCGGACGTAAACCGCAATGGCAATGATGAAGCCGATGACGGCCAGGATACCCGGGATCGTGGCGGCAAGAAACAGCTTCACGATGTTCTGCTCGGTCAGCAGCGCGTAGATGATCAGCACGATCGACGGCGGGATGAGGATGCCAAGTGTGCCGCCCGCCGCCAGCGAGCCGGCCGCCAGGGCGTTGCCGTAATTGTGTTTCTTCATTTCCGGAAGCGCAACGCGCGCCATCGTGGAGGCGGTCGCTATGGACGATCCGGAGATCGACCCGAACATTGCACAGCCCGCGACGCCGGCCATCGCCAACCCGCCGCGCCAATGCCCGATCCAGGCGTTTGACGCACCGAACAGCGCGGCCGAAATTCCTGTCCGGGTGGCCAGGTGGCCCATCAGGATGAACAGCGGGATGATGGCAAAATCATAGGACAGGAACTTGTCCGGCCAGGCGCTCGCGAGGTAGGCCTGAAGTGCGGCGGGGGACGAGATCGCCATGTAGCCCGTTCCGCCGATCATCGCCATGGCCAGTCCGATGGGCGCGCGCAGTATAATGGCCAACAGCAGACAGATCGTCATGACGATGGCGATGGAGATGGGTTCCATTGATCAGACCTCTGCGCCGGGCAAGGCAACGTCGTGGAGAATGAGGAGTTGGCAAAGCGCGATAACGCAGGAAATGCCCGAACCGATAATCGATGGCACATAGGCCCACCACAGCGGCAGCCGCAGAAGCATCGAGCGGTCCCCGTAGTCCATCATGTCCAGCATCCCGTGAACGGTGAAGTAGCACAGCAGCGCCCAGCCTACCGCGAACAGACCCAGCCAGAGTCCATCAAGGGCAGCGGTGGCGCGGGTGGGAAGCCATGTGGTGAACAGGTCCACCATGACATGGTTCTTGGTGACCTGGCACAGGGGCAGGAACAGGCCGGCAGCAAAAACGCAGGACATGCTTACCATCTCGAAATCGCCACGGATGCCGCCGATGCCGATGTTGCGCATCATCACCGAGATGGTCACGGTCAGTGCCACGCCGAAGATGACCGCGCCGCCCATGGCGGCCGACAACCGGGCAAGCCGTTCCAGCCACACCAACAGGGGGGCGTTTCCGCCCCCCTGCCGTGGCCAGATCGCTGGCCAGACACTCATCTCACTCACCCTGATCGAGCAGTTCGTTTGCCCGGGCAAGGATTGCTGCGCCGTCGTGACCTTCAGCATCCAGCGTGGCCTGCCAGTTGGCATAAACCTCCTGGGAAGCGTCGCGCCACCGGGCTATTTCCTCTGCCGGGATCTCCACGATCTCGTTGCCATTCGATTCGACGACGTCGCGCCCGACAGCTTCGAATTCATCGTAGGTGCGGCCGATGCGGCGGGACAACTCCAGCCCGCTGTTGGCGTCGATGACGCCGCGCAGGTCGTCCGAAAGTCCCTCGTAGGCACCCTGGTTCATCAGCAGGATATTGGTGTTGGCGTAAAGGCCGCGGGCACCGGGCGCGGCTTCGCTGGACACGCGGGTCAGTTCCTGCAGCTTGAAGGCGGGCACAACCTCGTAGGGCAGGCAGCAGCCGTCGATGACGCCATTGGAAAGGCCCACGACCATTTCGGTCACCGGGAAGAACACCGGTTCTGCGCCCAGCTTGGACAGCAGTTCGCCCATGCCCGCATTGGGGCTGCGGATCTTGCGCCCGGCCAGGTCGGCCGCCGAGGTGATCGGTGTCTCGCGCATGTGCAGCTTGCCCGCGTCGTGAGACCAGAATGCCAGCGGCTTCATTCCGGGGAATTCGTCCTGGCCGAACTCCTCGACCAGCTTATGCACGGCAACCGAGGTCTTTTCACCGTTGGTGACGAGGAACGGCAGGCCCATGGTTTCGGCGACCACGTAGCGTCCGGTGGTATAGGTCGGCAGCGCCCAGGCGACGTCGACGACGCCGTTGCGGACCTGCTCGGCCAGCTGCGGCGGCTGACCGCCCAACTGCATTGCCGGGAAGATCTGCACCTCGATGGCGCCATTGCTGGCCTCGGCCAATTCCCGAGCCCAGGGCTCGAAGAACTGCGTATGCATCGGCGCCACGGCCGGCAGGAAGTGGTGCAGCCGCAGCGTGACCTCGGCCGCCCTAGCGCGGGTCAAGAGGGCAGGCGTGGCAAGGGCCGCGCCCATGCCGGCCAGCACGTGGCGGCGGTTGGGTTTCGTGAATGTCATAATGGGTCTCCTCCCCGTTACATTGTCAGATAGTCATGGTTGCCAAGATCTCCCCGTACCGACCTCCGTGGAGGCAAGCGGGATCAGCTTGCCCGGGTTCATCAGGTTCTGCGGGTCCAGCGCGGATTTGATACGCCGCATCACGGCCAGCTGGCCGGCGTCCTTGTATCTGAGCATCTGGTCCAGCTTGCTCTGCCCGATGCCATGTTCGGCGCTGAATGATCCGTTGAGGCGGGCGACCTCGTCCATGATCGCAGCGCGCATCGCGTCCATCGGCAGATCGGCGGGATCCTGGCCTTCAGCGCCCATTACCGCGTAGTGCAGATTCCCGTCGCCAAGGTGCCCGATCACCAGCGAGCGGAAGCCAAACCGCGCGGCTTGTTCCTTTGCCGTCGCAACGAAGGAAGAGAGATGCTTGAGTGACAGCGAGATGTCGAAGATTTCGGCCACGCCGGCGTGGGTGATCCCCTCGAGAACCATTTCCCGCATTGTCCACAGATCCTGCCGCTGCTGATCGTTGCGGGCGATGGTGGCGTCCAGGATCAGCTCCTTCTCGACCAGATCGGCCAAGAGGGTCAGCACGTCAACCTCCAGCGCGCGGGCGCCTTCCTCGTTGAGCTGCGCATCCATTGGTCGGCTGGACGCGACCTCCAGCAGGATACCGATCTCGGCGGGACCCTCCAGCGGCGAACGGATCGCCGGATTGTAGGTGCAGATCGCGTCGATCACCGGCTGCGGCATGAATTCAAAGGCCTCGACTGCCCCGCCGGTGTGGTCCTGTACCCGGTGCAGCACGGTGAGAGCGGCATCGAGGTCGCTCACGGAAAGAAAGGCCGTCGTGCGGACAAGCGGCTGCGGCAGGGTTTTCAGGGTTGCGGCGGTGATGATGCCAAGGGTCCCCTCGGCACCGATCAGCAGGTTGCGCAGGTCGTATCCGGTATTGTCCTTGCGCAGGGCGGACAGTCCGTTGACCACCGTGCCATCCGGCATCACGGCCTCGATCCCGAGGCAGAGGTCACGGGCGTTGCCATAACGCAGGACGTTGGACCCGCCGGCATTGGTGGACAGGGCTCCGCCAATCATGCAGCTGCCCTTCGCGCCGAACATCAAGGGAAAGGCCAGGCCAGCCTCGGCGACCGCGTCCTGCAATGTCTCCAGAATGCAGCCCGCTTCCACAGTGACGGTGCGCCCGACCCTGTCCATCTCGCGTATCGCGGTCATCCGTTCGAGCGACATGACCAGCGCAGCGCGTTCCCTCATCGGCACGCTGCCTCCGCACAGGCCGGTGCGGCCGCCCGCTGGCACAACGGGGATCCCGTGTCCCGCACACAAGCGCACGAGGTCGGATACCTCAGCTGTGCTGGAAGGGAGCGCCACGGCAAGGGGTGTCCGGAAGTAGGCCCCGGACCAGTCACGGCCGTAGGGCTTCACCGCATCTGCGTCTTGAAGGAAGTGACGCGGACCCACGACACCGATGCAGGCTTCGAAAAATGCGTCCAGCGTGTCGGCTTTCGGCTTGGCGACAGACATAACCTCTCCCAAGGGCCTCCTCCGGCCCTGCTCCTGAAACTACCATGTTACATGTTAAGTGCAGAAGTCAATCAACTTGTGCTATGGAGCAGACGGTGATTTCTTCGATCACTCTGAAAGGGGTTGTTCATGAAGCCAATTCCGGCCGCACCGTCATTGATGATGCAAACTGCCGATCGGATACGCGAAGCGATTATCCGAGGTGAGCTGAAGCTCGGTTCGAAGGTGTCGGAGCAGCGGTTGGCCGATGTGCTGCGTGTGAGTCGGTCCCCGGTGCGCGAGGCGCTGGCCGTGCTTCAGATGGAGGGGCTGATCAACGTGCTGCCAAAGCGCGGGTCATTTGTGTTCACCCCTGATTTAAAGATGGTCTCCGACCTGTGCGATCATCGCGCCGTCCTGGAGGCTGCCTGCCTGAGGTTTGCGATCCGCGACCACCACGACGTATTGATGAAGAAGATCCGGCATGGTCTAGACGACATGCAGCGCGCCATCGATGCAGGGGACAATATCGCCTATTCCTTCGGTGACATGACCTTTCACAAGTCGATCGTGGAGAGCAGCGGCAACCGTTCGATCGCGTCGGCCTATACCCGGACGATCGGACCGCTGATGGCGGTGCGGACAGACATCATCAAGTCCAACAAGGCGCATATGGACGTTTCCATGCACGACCACCTCGAACTGGCGGCGGCCTGCGCGGAGAAGGATATCGACAGGGCCGTTGATATCGCCACCCGGCACATCATGCGCCTGCCAGCTTCTTTCGTGACCATGCTCGAGAATGACTCAAGCCCCGCGCCTCGTGAGTTGTCGCAACTGTGAAGCACGACCGCGTCATCTTCCGTACGCAAATCCTGATAAGCAATCTGCCCCTGATCGTCTGCTGATCGGGGTTCCTGCAACATCCCTTGTACTGGGAGGCTTGATCCGGGCTCCGCAACTTCGACCAGCGCATTTCCCGCTCACTGCAAAATGCATGCAGGCAGAGCGGTTGTTGCTGATGACATCCGCCGTGGAGCAGCCTTGGAGGCCCTGATCTATGACAGAAAGTGCTGGTGCTCCAATGCCATGTTCCGCTGCGCGGCCAACACGACCTCCACACGGTTTCGAACATGCAGCTTCTGCATCAGAACCGTCATGTAGTGCTTGACCGTTTTCTCGCTGATCGTCAGCGTCTGGGCGATTTCACGGTTCGTCTTCCCCTGCAGCAAAAGCTTCACGACCTGCTGTTCACGCACGCTCAGAGGACTGTGCTTGTCCGATCGCTCCTGCATCGAGGCATTGCGCAGTGCCATGATCACGCGTGCTGCCATTTGTTGTGTGATGTAGGTTTCACCCTTCATGACTGAACGCAGCGCGAGAACAAGATCCTCCAAACGGCTGCCTTTCAGGACATAGCCGCTGGCGCCGACCTCCAGGGCCTTCACAGCCTGCTCGATATCGTCCGACGCGGTGAATATCAGGATCTTTACTTCCGGCTTCTGTTTGCGGAAGCACCGGATTGCCTCGAAGACATCTCCGGGCATGTCCAGATCCAGAATAACGGCTTGCGCTCCGGAATCGAGCGATATCTCGACTACTTCGGCTGCGCAGCATCCCTTGGCGACGACATTGTAATCGTCCATGTCAGAGAAAAGACCAACCATTCCCTCCAGAAGAACAGGATGGTCATCAAAAAACGCCAGATTGATGACCTGCATTTGATCACGCTTACCCCCATACAAACACCTCCCCACCACCACGGAACATTTTAGGCGCATAAAACCTTCCCGTAAACGTAATAACTAACAAATAGTAAATACGGGCAAAACTGTTCCGTCGGGATCAAGTTTACGCGGCACTATATTTCAATGAACACCATCAGACCTTGGTCCAATACCTGATCCGACCTTGGTCGCTGCCTCTTCATTGGACCATGGTGGCAGTTCGCCCCCGACTTTGCGCGCGCTTATCGTTCGACCTTGTTGCGTTCCGACCGCCCCGTTATTGCGCCAATCTTCCCGGTGAGCCTCGCGGACCCTGTCTGCGGGTAGAGAAACCAATCAACCAGGCAACAAGGCCGAGAAGGCCTGCCTCCGGGGAGCGTGTCATGTCAGCCAAGATGAATCTTCACGATCTGCAATTCGTCCTGAAGCAGATCAAGATTGGCGAAGCCCATGCAAATGGTGCAGCGCTGACGGAAATCAGGATCGACCCGGGTACGGGCGACGTCATTACCGACCCCGCCATGTATGACGCAAACGGCGTCTTTCTTGGTGATCCCGGCTGGCCGCTTGCCATACCCGATCCGAAGACGCCATTCGGTGTACGCACCGTTGACGGCAGCTACAACAACCTGATGCAGGGGCGCGAGCAATGGGGCGCTGCAGACGAACCCATGCCGCGATATCTCGATCCCAACTATATTGACGGGGGGCCGGAAGCACCTTTCTCCTTCGGTCCCGGTCCGCTTCAGCCGGTCACCAACACCGACTACGGGATAGTCGATGGCGTACCCACCTTCCCGGGTTCGGGCCTGAACGGCGGACATACCGGCAATGTGGTGGATGCGGATCCGCGCATTATCTCCAACCTGGTCGCGGATATGAGCGCGAACAATCCGGCTGCACTCTATGCCGCACTGGTTTATGTCGGTTCGGAAGATCCCTATGCCGACCTTGCCGAGTTGCTCGCCGCGCGCATCTCCCAGGCAGACGCTGATGCGGCGCTGCTCGATGCGCAGGCTGCGGTTGCAGCCGCCGAGACCCAGCTGGACGCAGTCATCGCCGACTATCCTGCAACCACGGATCTCGACGCGATACAGGCCGCGTCCGATGAATTGACCGCGGCCGAAGCTGCCCTGGCTCATGCGCAGGACGTTGCAGCGGATCCTCAGGCTGCCTTTCTCGCGCTTGCCTCGGACAAGGGGCTTGAGATCGTCAATGGCTCTCTCATCATCCCCAATGTCGCGCCTGACGAAGGTATCTCCGCACCATTCAATGCCTGGATGACATTCTTCGGCCAATTCTTCGACCACGGTCTCGATCTTATCTCAAAGGGCGGCAACGGTTCGATCTTCGTACCGCTGCAAGCCGATGACCCGCTGGTTCTGGGTCCCGACGGAATAGCCAACACGGTCGACGATCTGCCTGCGTCCATGCGTTTCATGGTCCTCACGCGCTCCACGACCGTCTATGACGAAAACGGCGAGCCGACGCAGACAAACACGACCACTCCCTTTGTCGACCAAAACCAGACTTATACGTCACATGCGTCGCATCAGGTCTTTCTGCGTGAATACACGATGGGCCCGAACGGGCCGGTAGCCACCGGGCGCCTGCTCGAGGGCCCCAATGGGGGTCTTGCCAATTGGGGCGACATCAAAGCCCAGGCTGCCTCCATGCTCGGCATCCAGCTCACCGATCCTGACGTTCTCAACATTCCGCTGATCCACACGGATGCCTATGGCGAGTTCATCCGCGGCCCCAACGGGCTGCCCCAAATCGTGACAGGCATCAATCCCGATGGCACCCCGTCCTCCATGGTGGAGGGCGTGCTGGGTGCTCCCGTCAACACGTTTGGCGTGGGCGCATTGCGCATCGGCCATGCATTTCTCGACGACATCGCGCATGCCGCCAATCCGATCAACAATCAGACCGGGGGCATCAAGCTTCGCGACTCGGACGGCGTCATCAATGACACCAACGCGAATGGTGTCATTGATCCCGATGAAATCGCCATGGCACTGGGAGAGTCGCTGGCAACCCATTTCGACGGCGACCTGCTCGACCGCCATTACATCACCGGCGACGGGCGCGGTAACGAGAATTTCGGCCTGACTGCCGTTCACCACGTCTTCCACTCCGAGCACAATCGCCAGACGCTCATCCAGAAACTGACGATCCTGGAAGAAGGCGATCTGGCCTTCGTCAATGAGTGGCTGACCACCGATATTTCTGCAGGCGACCTTGCCGCGATCCATTCCTCGCTGGATGCGGCAGTCGACAAACACGCATTCATCGAAGGGCTGGCGCTCGACTGGGATGGTGAACGCATCTTCCAGGCCGCACGCTTTGCCACCGAGATGCAGTACCAGCACCTGGTATTCGAGGAGTTCGGCCGCAAAATTCAGCCGGCTATCGATCCCTTCGTATTCAACTCCGTCACCGACCTGAACCCTGCAATCTTCGCCGAGTTCGCGAATGTGGTCTATCGCTTCGGCCACTCCATGCTGACGGACAGCCTCCCGCGCTCCTTCTTCAATCCGGCGGGTACCGCCGATACGGCTTTCCTGGATACGGTCGATGACGGGCTCATCGCCGCCTTCCTTGATCCGGTAGATTTCGATCTCGACGGCGGCATCAGTCACGAGCAGGCTGCCGGAGCGCTTGTACGCGGCCTTACAAATGTGCGCGGCAATGCCATCGACGAATTCGTCGTTGATGCACTGCGCAACAATCTTCTGGGTCTGCCACTCGATCTGGCGGCGATCAACATTACCCGCGGCAGGGACACTGGGATGCCCACGCTGAACCAGGCGCGTGAGGAGCTTTACGCCTCCACGGGCCAGAGCTTCCTGCGTCCCTACACAAGCTGGGCGGATTTCGCTGTCGGACTGAAGAACCCGCTCTCCGTCGTCAATTTCGTGGCGGCATACGGCACCCACAGCCAGATCGTGGCTGCGGCTACACTTGAGGAGAAGCGCGAGATCGCGATGGAGCTCGTCTTTGGTGTCGATGTCGATGGCAATGCGACGACCATTGCCGATCGCGACTCCTTCATCAACGGCACCGGAAGCTATACCGGCGATCTTGGCGGTCTCAACAATGTCGATCTGTGGATCGGCGGGCTGGCAGAAAAGATCCTGCTTTTCGGTGGCATGCTGGGATCGACCTTTACCGCAGTCTTCGAAGCGCAGATGGAATTGCTGCAGGATGCGGACCGGTTCTACTATCTGACCCGCACGCAAGGACTGAACTTCCTTGACGCCCTGGAGAACAACGCCTTCTCCAAGCTGATCATGGCCAATACCGATCTGACCGAACCCGGGCCTGACGGCATTCGTGGTACGGCAGACGACGTGATCCGCCACCATATCGGCATCGATTCATTCGCCAAATACGACCTTATTCTCGAGGTCAACGAGGCCTATCAGCAGGATTACAACGGTGCTGATCCGGGCAAGGACCCGAATGACATCGACGCCGTTCTGGCAGGGCTGGGTTACACTCAGGTCATCCGCGACCTGCCGCCTGCCTTCCAAGGGTATTACGACAACTACCTGCGCTATATCGGTGGCGAGCACACGGTTCTCGGCGGCACCTCTTCCCGTGACGTGCTGATCGGCGACCTCGGTGATGACGCCATATGGGGCGACGCCGGCGATGACTTCATCGAGGGCGGCCAGGGTGTCGACCTGATCATGGGCGGCGCTGGAGATGACATCATACTCGACGAGGGTGACGAAGGCGACTTCATCAAGGGCGATGACGGGAACGACGTCATTGCCAGTTCCAACGGCCTCGATGTGCTGATGGGCGGCGATGGCAAGGACGCCATCTTTGCAGGCAAGGACGATACCGAGGTCTTTGGTGGTGAAGGCGATGACTTCATCCTCGGCGGCGATGGCGTCGACTTCCTGCTTGGCAATGAAGGTGACGACTGGATCGAGGGCGGTGGCGGTTTCGACACCTCTGCCGGCGACAATTCGGAGCTTTTCTTCAACTCCACGATCCTTGGCCACGACGTGATGTTCGCAGGCTCCGAGGAGCATGATTTCGATGCCGAATCCGGCGACGACATCATGGTGCAGGGTGAAAGCGTCATGCGCAATGAAGGCATGTTCGGCTTTGACTGGGTCAGCTATCAGGGGGCTACCTTCGACGCCAATGCCGATATGCGAATCCGCATCTTCACGACAGAAGAGGCCGATATCCTGCGCAACCGCTTCGACAAGGTTGAAGCCTTGTCCGGTGGCGATGGCAACGACACGCTGCGCGGCGATGACCGTGAGGCCGGTGCGCCTCCTGCAATCCCGACCGTGAACAATACGGAGACGCTATTCTTCAAGGACGAGCTGAGCCAGGCGGGCCTCTCGCGCATTGAGGGCCTGCGGGAGCTTCTGGGGGACCTTGTCGATGACATCCCCGAAGGCGACAGCGAGGAGATCGTCGCGTTCACGGGCGGCAACATTCTCCTGGGCGGTGCAGGTAGCGACACGCTTCAGGGCAATGGCGGGAACGACTTCCTCGATGGCAATGCCCGCCTCAATGTCAGGATCCGGCTGACCGCACCCGATGCTGAAAACAGCGCCGACAACGAGTTGGCCACCATCTACAGCATGAAACATGTTTTCGATGGCACGGAGGGTCTGAACATTCCGGTGGAATGGATCGGAAAGTCCCTGTTCCAGCTGCTGGTATCGCGCGACATCGTGCCGAGCCAGATGCATATCGTCCGCGAGATCCTTGCAGATGACGGCGCAATCGGTGATGTGGACACGGCGGTCTTCAACGACGTGATGGAGAACTACGAGTTTTCCATCAATGATGACGGCTCCTATCGGGTTGAACACGTCACCATCAGCGATGTGGACGACCCTGTCACAGGGCGCCCGCTCATCTCCGATGGCGTGGACACTCTTCGCAATATCGAGCGACTGCGCTTTGCGAATGGCGAGTTTGACGCGGCCCAGCTTTTCAACGTTCCGGCAACCGGGCAGCCAGTTATCAGTGACCTCACCCCCACCGAAGGGCAGGCACTCACCGTCGATGTCTCATCGATCGTTGATGCCAACGGGGTCGGTGCTCTGAACTACCAATGGCAGGTCACGGCTGACGGCGTGACATGGGTGGATGTCCCGGCCGTTCTCGGGGGAAACAGCGCCAGCTTCACGCCCACCGACATCAATCTTGGCATCTTCGGAAATGCTGCCGATGCATTTGCAGGCATGCAAGTTCGCGTGACGGTCAGCTTCACCGACGGAGCAGGCAACCCGGAATCTGTCACGTCCGATCCGACGGGTCCCATAGGTGCCAACTGGGCACGCGGTTTCCTTGTCGGCAGCCCGTTCAATGGTACTGCAGGTGACGACATTGCCACCGGGAACAATCAGGCTGACGTACTGAATGGCAATGGTGGTGACGACCTTCTTATCGGCAATGGCGGCAACGACACGCTGAACGGCGGCGATGGGAACGATACCCTCATCGGCGGAAACGGACAGGACCTTGTCGATGGCGGTGCAGGTGACGACACCATCATATGGAATGTCGGCAACGGGCGCGACACCGTGCGCGGCGGCACAGAGGCGACAGCCGGTGATACCGTTGTTGTCGAAGGCAATGCCACTGCAGAGACGTACCATATCTGGACCCGTGCCGAATGGAGTACGTTCAGCATCGCGAATGCCATCCAGTCGATCAATCTCGATCCGGCTGCCGAGATCATCATCACCCGCAACGGAACGAATTTCGCTTCCATAGCGGTCCAGATGTCGGAAATCGAAGAGATCGTCATCAATGGCAATGGCGGTGGTGACACCTTCGTCACCCATGGCGACTTCTCGCCGACCTCGCTTTCGACAAGCACCATCACGATCAATGGTACGGAAGCAGACGATGTGGTCGATTTCTCGGCCCTCACATCCGAACATCGCATCCTGTTCCGCTCCAATGGCGGCAATGACACGATCATCGGCAATGTGAGGCCGCAGGACGTGATCCAGCTCGCCGCTGGACACGACATCGCCGACTACACTCTGGTAGACAACGGCAACGGCACTCACACCTACACAAACGGCACCTATTCGGTGACCTTCACGGGGGCGGTTCCGCCGCAATTCGAAAATGGCCCCGGCTCCAGCGGCAATCTTCTGGACGATGAGGATATCGAGGATCTGCTCGAAATGGCCCGCGATCCGAATTTCGTGCGGGATTCTTCGGGTTACGGAAACAACGTGGACAATCCAACCTGGGGTGCAGCCGATCAGCAATTCATCCGGCTGACCGATCCCCACTATACGGATGGTGCAACCGGAATCCGCCAGACTTCGCTTACTCCGCGCCAGATCTCCGACATCCTGTCCAACCAGGACAATGACGGCGACGGCATCGAGGAAAGCATCGTCAACACTTTCGGCGGCACCAGCCTGCTGACCTTCTTCGGTCAGTATTTCGACCACGGCCTGGACTTTGTTGCCAAGGGGCAACCGGGGTCCGTGGCGATAGGTTCGGCGACATTCCCGATCAACGCACCGCGCTCGAACATCGTGGAAGGCACGGGCATCGATCCGGATGGCATTCCGGGCAATGGCGATGAAATTCCCGCAGAATACATCAACCATGCATCGCCCTTCGTCGACCAGAACCAGGCTTATGGTTCCAGCGACGAGATCACCAATGTGCTCCGCCGCTGGGAGGTGAGCGAGGATGGGCAACCCGTCCGCACCGCCTATCTGCTCTCAGGTGATATCGATGATACTGGTCGTGCATTGCTGCCAACCCTAGCTCACATCCGGGACAATTTCCGGGTGATGACGGAAGGTGGTGAACTGACTTCCAGCGACATCGGGAACTACCAGGGCAGCGGTCAGCCATTGCTCATCGACTTCATTCCCAAATTCGTGGTGCTGCCGGATGGCACAGAGAGCCAGGATCTCGATCTTGACCAGATAGGCCATTTCTTCGTGGCCGGTGACGGGCGCGTCAATGAGAACGTGATGCTGACCTCGATCCATACGATCTGGCACCGCAACCACAATTTCTGGGTCGATGAACTAAAGGCGCGCACCAACAACGAATGGACGGAGGAAGAATATTTCGAAGCCGCACGCCTGCGGAACATCGCCGAGTATCAGCGTGTCGTGTTCACCGAGTTTGCAACCGCCATGGCAGGCGGGCTCGACAACGACGACGAACACGGGTTCGAAGGGTACGACCCCACTGTCGATGCTTCCATCTCGGTGGAATTCGCCCAGGCAGCCTATCGCTTCGGACACTCCATGCTGAACGAGACGGTGAGCTATCAGGACGAGAACGGGGATCTGCAGGAAGTCTCCCTGGTCCAGGCATTCCTGAGCCCAGCGCAATTCCTTAATCTGGGCATCAACAATCTCCTGGCGGGTGCCGTGCAGGTGCAGCATCAGGCGATCGATGTGGACATGGTCAATGCCCTGCGAAACCAACTCGTTGGTCGTCCTCTCGATCTGGCCGCGCTCAACATCTTCCGTGGTCGCGATATGGGCATCGCGCCCTTCAACACGGTTCGCGCGCAGCTCTACGAGAAAACAAAGCTCACCGCTCTTCGCCCATATGAAGACTGGGCAGACTTTGCCCTGCGCAATGGCATCTCGGCCGAGATGTTGGCAAAGCTGCAGCAAGCCTATCCCGACGGGTTCGATACGATGGATCTGTGGGTCGGCGGTCTACTCGAGAAGCCGGTCGCCGGCCAGCTGGGTTCGACCTTCGGCTACATCTTCCTGGAGCAGCTCGACCGGCTGCAGCACGGTGATCGACTCTACTATCTCGAGATCTTCGATGACTCCCTGTTTGCAGGCGAAAACCACGTCACATTCTCAGACATCATCGCTCGCAACACCGGCCTGGAAGGTCTGCCCGAGAACGTGTTCGATCTCGATGGCTCCAATGCCGCGGCCAATGACGACGACCACATCTTCAACGGTATCGATGAGGATGAGGACGAACAGGACCAAGGCCAGGACGATGATGATGATGAGGAGGACGATGACGTCACCGGCGAGGATGACGGCGACGATGAAGATGATGAACAAGGTGAAGATGAGGATGAGGACGAAGACGAAGACGAAGACGACGTCAGCGGCTCCTGCGAGGATGACGAAGATGAGGACAGCGACGTAGCTGTTCCAGCCATCGCAGCAAATGCAGGAACGGCAGGCAACGACATCCTGCGCGGCACCGAAGGCAATGACTACCTCAACGGCCTTGCCGGCAACGACACCATCTTCGGCGATGCTGGTGATGATGACCTGTTCGGTGGCGCCGGAAACGACATGATCGCTGGCGAAGAAGGCAATGATCGCCTGTTTGGTGACAACGGCCACGACATGCTGATCGGTGGAGCCGGCAATGACATGGCCTTCGGAGGGAACGGCAACGACGTTTTCGTCGCCGAATCCGGCGATGGCAACGATGTCTACTATGGCGAGGGCGGCAATGACACGCTCGACATGTCATCGGTGCATGCCAATGTGACCGCAGATATGGGCACCGGCTTCATGGGGCGTGGAAGCGTCATGGTAGAGGGAGGCGAAAACGACACCATCTGGAGTATCGAGAACATAATAACCGGCTCCGGAGACGACCACATAACTGCCTCTGCCGCCGTCAATGTCATGGATGGTGGTGCGGGTAACGATACGTTCCGCTTCCTTTCCAGCATGGATGCCGATGGCGATACGATCATGGGCTTCCAACCAGGCGACCGGGTCGATCTGAGTTGCATGGATGCGGACCGCGATACTGCCGGGGTGCAGTCGTTCACTCTCGTGACCGGCGACAGCCTTACCGAGCGTGGGCAGCTTCTTGTAACCCACGAAACGCGAGAGGACGGCGACTACACTGTCATCCAGGGCAACACGACCGGCAGCGACGAACCCGACTTCAAGATCAGCATAAAAGGCTCGCATGCCCTGACGGCGAGTGACTTCAACCTGTGACCGTTGCTTCCCCCGCCGACCATGAGGCCGGCGGGGGCATGTTCTTCAAAGTGTTGGGTGGCCAGTTATGCGTAAGAAAGAAAACAATAATGCAGCCCGTCGCAAAAGCGCGCGATTGCTGACCCAGGGGTTCAAGAGCATGGGGATATTCCTCTTCATGCTATCGGGGATCATCAATGTGCTCGCGCTTACCGGCGCATTCTACATGCTGCAGATCTATGACCGTGCGCTGACGAGCGGAAGCGTTCCGACCCTTCTTGCTCTCTCGGTGCTCGCGGTCGGGCTCTACCTCTTCCAGGGGCTTTTCGACATCATCCGTTCCCAGATCCTCATCCGTCTGGGCGCGCGCCTCGACAGCCGAATAGCACCATTGGCCCATGAAGTGGCCATCGACATGCCACGCTTCGGCTTCTCCACATCGGAGGCCCTGGAGCGTGGACGGGACGTGGATACGGTCCGCGGCTTTCTGGGCGGACAGGGGCCTGTCGCATTGTTCGACCTGCCATGGATGCCTCTCTTCGTGGCATTCGTCTACATGCTGCATCCGTTTCTGGGTGCCCTCACTCTCGGCGGCGCGGTCCTTCTTGCCCTTCTGACGGTCGTGACCGAGCTCTTGACCCGGCGCCTTTCGGACAACACGCATCAAGCGGCCGTAACGCGCAATGCGATCGCGGATTCGAATGCGCGCAATGCCGAAATCCTCAAGGCCATGGGCTTTGCACGCCGGGCTGCGGATCGATTCTCACAAGCCAATGACGACCATCTGGACCTGCAGACGCGCACCACGGACATCTCTGGCACTCTCGGTGGAATTTCACGAGTACTGCGCATGATCCTGCAGTCATCCGTTCTCGGGCTCGGAGCGTTCCTGACCATAAAGGGTGACCTGTCGGCGGGTGCGATCATAGCGGCCTCCGTAGCGTCTGCGCGTGCACTCGCTCCCATCGACATGGCCATTGCAAACTGGAAAGGCGTGGTAGCTGCCCGCAATGCCTTCCGCCGCCTCAAGGAAACGGTGGCAGCCATGGCGGAAGCAAAGAAGCCGATGCAGCTTCCTCCGCCGAATACGGCCCTCAAGGTCGAAAACATCACCGTTGCGGCACCGGACACGGGGCGCGTGCTGCTGAGCGACGTTGCTTTCGAGATAAAAGCCGGCCAAGCCGTCGGGATTATCGGCCCAAGCGGCGGCGGCAAGACGACGCTCGCGCGTGCGCTGACCGGCATCTGGCCGATCCTTCGCGGGGCTGTGCGCCTCGATGACGCCGAACTTTCCCAGTGGAGCGACGAGGAACTCGGGCACTATGTCGGTTACCTGCCGCAGGACGTGGCGCTGCTGGAAGGCGATATCCAGGAAAACATCTCCCGCCTTGAGAATGAGCCCGAGCCGCGCCGGATCGTTGAGGCAGCACGCGCCGCAGGCGTTCACGAAATGATCGTTCGCCTGCCGGACGGCTATCACACGAGCCTTGGACCGATGGGCCTCGCTCTTTCGGGTGGACAGAGACAGCGCCTCGGACTGGCGCGGGCGCTTTATGGCGAGCCGTTCCTCGTCGTTCTCGACGAGCCGAACTCAAATCTCGATGGCGATGGGGAAGCAGCACTGACGCGAGCGATCGAGGGCGTGAAGGCGCGCGGCGGTGTCGCAATCGTCATTGCCCACAGGGCAAGCGCGCTTGCGGCATGTGATCTCGTTGCCGTCATCCAGAACGGCAAGATGACAGCCTTCGGTCCGAAGGACGAGATCGTTCAGCCCCAGCAGCAAAAGCCGGCGGCAGCGAAGAAACAGGCAGGGAAGCAGTCGGTGGCTGCTCGAGTGTCAGCATGACAATCAGCGTCAAAGGCACGAGGAACGAAACGTCCGTTTCAACGGCGGCAGAACACTACAAGCTGCAGTCTGACGAGCGTAAGTCGCGCATACCGCACGTCATTGCATTCGCTGTGGTCAGCATCGCAGCCTATCTCAAATCTTTCTTCTCCAGTCCGGCTGCACCTGCGCCCGAGCCCGACGGTCCGATGACCGGCGACAAGCAGTTGTCGCCTGGCCTTGAGGTCGTACAGGGTGAGGACAACCAAGCTCCCGCGGATCCTGGTGAAGAGCTTAATACAGCCTCGGTCGAGGAACCTCCCAAACTGGTCGTGGGCTCCGGCAGCAGGCTGATAGACCCTTATGTGTCTGCGCGTTTCGAGCCGGTCCAAACGCCCGAACTGGAAGAATACTTTCTCGCTCCGGACGCGCCCCTGGTGTGGGCAAACACCGAGCCGATATCGCTTGTCGCTCAGAACGACAATACACCGCTCAATAGCCCGTCGCGACCGAATGTCCCTGTTGGGTCTCCTCCGGATCAGAAGCAACCGATAATTCCCGACCCCCCAGGCGGACAAACGCCTCCCGGCACGCCCGGTTCAGGCGGCTCAGACCCGACAGATCCGGGTGGCAACGGCTCGGATCCTGGAGACAATGGCAGCCCTGGTGGTGACGGCGGCACCCCGACAGCCAAGAACAGGGCTCCGCGCGTCTCGGCCCCGGTCAAGCTCTACGACCTGAGTTCCTGCGCCCTACTGGTCATCGGTCTGATGCAACTCCTGGAACATGCCGAAGACCCTGACGGGGACCCGCTCTCCATTGTGAATCTCTCCACTTCTTCGGGTACGATAACCCAAACAGGCGCCGAGTGGATCTACACGCCAGATCAGGGATATGTCGGGGAAGTCACTCTCTCCTACCAGATCACCGACGGTGAACTTTCTGTCGCACAGACGGCTCATTTCTCGGTTCTGGAACGCGGCCTGATCATTGGCGGCGATGGTGACGACGATCTCGTTGGCAGCGAATGTGCAGACGACATTCATGGTGGCGCGGGAGACGACCATATCGATGCGCGCGGCGGTGATGACGTCATCTTCGGCGGAGACGGCAATGACCACATTCTGGCCGGGTCCGGCAACGACCTTGTTTATGCGGGCGCAGGGAATGACATTGTTCATGCAGGTGCGGGAAATGATGTCGTCTATGGGGGCGCGGGACATGACACGCTTTTCGGTGAAGACGGCGACGACGTCCTCTACGGAGAGGAAGGCAACGACGAAATCGATGGCGGCGCAGGGACAGATGTCATCTATGGCGGAAGCGGCAACGACGTAATCTCCGGTGGGTCGGGCAACGACCGTGCATTCGGCGGGGAAGGTGAAGATGTCATTTTCGGAGGCCAAGGCGATGACGACCTGTCCGGTGGCGCAGGTGCCGACGTTGTCTATGGCGGCACGGGAGAGGACAATATCAGCGGCGGGCAAGGTGATGACGTGCTCTTTGGCGAAGAGGGTGACGATGACCTTTCCGGTGGAGCAGGACGTGACATCATCTATGGCGGCGCTGGAAAGGACCAACTTGACGGCGGAGAAGGCAACGATGTGCTCTTCGGCGACGAGGATGATGACGAGATTTCCGGCGGAGCAGGAGAGGATGTGATCCATGGAGGCGGCGGCGATGATATCGTCGACGCGGGTGATGGCGACGACGTCGTTCACGGCAATGCAGGCGACGACCGTCTCAAGGGCGGTGATGGTGACGATGTCATCCACGGCGGCGACGGCGACGACTGCATCGAAGACGGTTCGGGCAGCGATGTGGTCCTGGCTGGAGACGGCAATGACCACGTTTTCGCGGCGATGGATGCCATCAGCGACGTCTACCTGGGCGGTGCGGGCTGTGACACGATTGACTACTCGGCAGCTCAGCAGGACCTGAGGGTAGACCTTGTGAACCGGATCGCTTCCGGTGTGGAGATCGGCGAGGACTCGATCACCGGTTTCGAGAAGGTTGTCGCAGGCAGCGGGAACGACCACCTCATCGCAGGGAGCCAAGCCGCGAGCTTTACCGGAGGGGATGGCAGCGACATCTTCGAGTTTACCGAAGCCTGCACCCCTGTGGCGGAGATGGCGCACCCATCCCGCTTCGAAATCCTGGATTTTGATACGGGCGACCGCGTGCGCCTGTCGAAATACGATCTGTTCGAGAAAGTGTTCGGCGAGCTGGAGAACGATTTCGAGCGCATTTATGGCGACGAGGTCGACGAGGATGACGTGCGCATCCGCTATCGCCACGAAAAGGACGACACCGTCGAGCGCACGATCATCGAAGCCGATTTCGACCGGGACCGTGTCTACGAGACGGTGATCACTGTCGAAGGCACCCATTTGCTTGTGATTGTCGAACACGCATGAACCGGATCGATCGGACGCAGCAACACGAAAGGAACGGGCGTTGAGGCCCGTACAGGGGACGTAAGCGATGAGTACCAGAGAGATGACAAGGAAGGGTTCGCGAACAGCGCCGACAACCTACCGCCTCGGTTCACGTGTTGTTGCAGGTAGCCTGCTCGGATTGTTGCTGGTTGGTGGCGTGGGCGGCTGGGCTGCCACGGCCCAGCTCACCGGGGCCGTGATTGCACAAGGTGTTGTCGCCGTAGACCAGAAGCTGAAAACCATCCAGCATCGCGACGGTGGAATAATCAGCGCGATCAATGTTCGTGAAGGTGACCAGGTCAGCACCGGTCAGATACTCTTCCGCCTCGAGGATGCGCAGACCAAGGCAGAACTATCCATCGTGAATACGCAACTCTCCGAGCTTGTTGCGCGGCGCGCCCGTCTGGTGGCCGAGCGCGACATGCTGCCTGCCATGGTGTTTCCAGCAGATTTCGATCTGAACGATCCAGCAAACATCATCAGCGTCAGCGGTGAGCAGCGTCTGTTCGAGGGCAACAAGATGCATCGCGAAAGCCAGAAGCAGCAGCTGGAGCTGGGCATTGTCCAGATCGGCGAGGAAATTACCGGCCTGGAGGCGCAAAAGGAATCGAAAAGCAGCGAAGCCGAGATTGTTGAAGCGGAATACCAGAAGATCAAGGGCCTTGCAGACAAGCGTCTCATCGAAGGCTCACGCGTCTACACGGCCACACGCGAACGCGCCCGCCTGCTTGGGGAACGCGGCGAGATCGACGCAGCCATAGCGCGCGCGAAGACCCGCATGAGCGAGATCCGGCTGCAGATCATCGCAATCGACGAGAATGGCCGCACCGAAGCGCAGCGCGAACTGAGCCTTGTGGAAACGCGCATTTCGGAACTCCAGGATCGCTCCACAGCAATTGCCGACAGGCTGACGCGCACGGATATCCGCTCTCCCATCGACGGGATCGTGAACGAGCTCAACATCCACACGCTCGGCGGTGTCATCACGCCTGCCGAAGTGCTTGCGAATCTCGTACCGCTTGACGCCAAGCTCAAGGTCGAGGTCAAACTCCCGCCAACGGCCATCGATCAGGTGAATATAGGTCAGGATGCACGGCTGCGCTTCTCGGCGTTCAATCAGCGAACCACGCCGGAACTCGATGGCAACGTGACCTATGTTGCCGCCGCAACCTCCCATGATCAGTCGACCGGCGAGACCTACTATCTGGGAAATGTGGAAGTGGCTGCAGCAGAGCTGGAGAAGCTCGGTGACCAGACGCTCATGCCGGGAATGCCGGTCGAAATCTTCATCTCCACCGAAGAACGCACTGCCTTGAGCTACATCACCAAACCCTTTGTGGATCAGCTCAACAGGGCATTCAGGGAAGAGTGATCTCGGGCTCTGGCACGCCTGCTGCCCCGCCAATCGACTGCGGCGGTCGGGCGCTCATGCTTTCAGTCGGTTGAGCGTCCTGCTTCGTATGGAAGCGGGAGGATCACGGTGACCATCGTACCCCCCTCTTGAGCGGTTTCGATGGTCACCCGCCCGCCAAAGGCATCGACCCGCCGCGTCAGACCGGCGAGCCCGAGGCTGCTCTCCTTGCGCTTCTGTCCGCTCATTCCGGGGCCCTTGTCGCTCACCACCACGCGCAACTCATTGCCTTCGTGCGAAGCCGTGACGCGCTGCCCCACACCGCCTGCGTGCCAGAACGCATTGTTCAAGGCCTCCTGAATCACGCGATAGATGCAGATTTTCAGCGATGTGCTCGAACTTCGCGGCAGTTCCTCAAGTTCAAGCGTCACATTCGTATCGGTGTGGAATTCATGCCGGTCCACGGCCAGCCTGATCACCCCGGAAATCTCCAGATGCTCAAGTTCGGGAAGCGTCAGGCCGCTGCTGAGCCCTCGCAGTTCCCTGGCCAGCCGGCTAACCAGATCCACCGTCCGCGCTCGGTCCGAGGTGGCATTCGGGCCTTGCAGGTCTACGGCTTTGCTTTCCAGCCTGAGCATGATCAGGCTGAGCAACTGAAGCGGCCCGTCATGGAGGTCTGCCCCTATCCGGTTCAGAAAATCCTCATTGACCCTGAATGCCTCCAGGCGCGCCTGCTCTGCTGCCTTGAGAAGCCGAGCATTTTCTGCGGCGAGCTTCTGAGCTTCTTCCAGCCGTTCCTGCAGTGCATGATGATGTGCTTTGACCACGTGTCTCGCGCGCAATACCACGACACCAAGCATGACCAAGATCAAGGACGTGGCCAAAAGCAGCGCGGTCCAGATTATCAGCTTCTTGCTCCTGATCTCGGCAAGCAGCGCGGAAGCATCGAGATAGAATTCCCCCACTGCGAAAACCTGCCTGGTGCCCAGATCATGCAGCGGAATATACACCTCGAGCAGAGGCATGCCGCCTTGCACCTGCTGGGAATGACCATGGTTGGTCAGGTCGCCCTCCAGATGAGCAACGACCGTGCCGCTTGCTGCAGCAGTCATCTGTGAAGAGGGGACCTTGCGACCGATCAGACTCTTTTGGGTGCTGTAGGCTATCGTGCCATCAGGCCACCAGACCTGCACCACCGGGACCGAGCGCGCCTTCAGTCTTTGCGCAATCGTATCAAGCTCGGCCTCGATTTCTGGCGACAGGGCGGAACCCGTCAGGCCCTGAACGACCGGCGCAAGAAATGCTTCCATGAAAACCGCGCTGCGATCGGCAGCGTTGTCGATTTCCCCTCGGGTAACATAGCTGCCCAGATAGACACCGAGGAGCACCATGGTTGCGCATACCGCAAGGCAGGCCACCAGGAAGGCCTGCAGGCTCAATCCGAAGCTTGAGGTTGAGCGTTGCGCTGCGGCAGGCAAGTGATCAGCGGGAAACCGCATTCCAGATTCGATATTCCCACGGCCACTCATTGTGGGTTGACCTTGTCGATGGCGATCGTCGCTATCCTCAGAACCAGCCTCCCCGAGCGCCGCCATGCCCATGCGATGGAAATAAAAATGCGCAGTGAGATCGGCGCCCGCCTTGATTCTAAAATCAAATCCTTCAATCGTGATCTATTATACTAAATAAAATACAAGTTGTGTAAGCTATTTCAGCCTTGGTAAAAGCGGGGGTGGAAGAAGAGTTGATGCAGTTTTTGCACTGTGCGGTATCATCCGTCGGCTGCCTGCAGCATGTCCTGTATTGCAAAGCGTGCGTGCGACGAATTCTTGCCAGCCTGATTTTGTGACGACTGGAAAGAGCTACATCATGATTGAGCTGGCAGGCTGTTCGGGTGCTGAAGTACAAGACATCATTCCGGTGGCGATTTGTCTTTCGGAGGTTGCGAGCGCGGCAATAACGCGCGATCCGGTTACCTTTTCTGCTGTCGGCGTCTGCATCTTGCTGACACTTCTGCTTGGCCGCAGCCTGGCGATAACACTCTCCGTTCTGCTTGCAGCAATCGTTCTTTGGCACCAGTCGGAAAATTGGATGAATGGCCCGGAGATGCGGCTTGTATCCGGTGCTTTGCTTGCCGCTCTCCTCCTGCTCTGGCTGGGCCTGCTCAATTACCGACGTCTGTTCAGGCGCCAGCGAAAAGAGATCGCTGCCCTTGTATCAGCGAATGATGCCACACAAGAGAGACTGGATCGCGAGATCACGTGGAGGCGCGCTGCAGAACCCGTAGAACAGGAGCCGGAAGAGCCTGGCTCTTGAGTCCGGGAAAGCCATATTCGCCGAAAGGTTCTACAAGTTCTCACGACAGTCGGTACGACAATGTGAACCAGACATCATTAGGATCTGACAGCGTCAGGTGATACACTGCGGCTGGGCAGCCAGAGAAAACGGTGCTGCCGAACGGGCCTGGCAGTCGTCGGCCCCCAAAGAGGAAGACATGATGTCTTCCGGATATCTCACGTCGCAGGACCTGCAGTTGATCGATACACTGCTGGCGGAACATCGGACCGGTTCAGGCAATCGGACTACCGAAACGGAATTGCGTACAGGCAGGTTGCTCATAGACCTCATGTCGAACGGAGTTCAGGAGGAGGATCAACTTCGCCAGAAGTTGAGACACCATCTTGAAAGTCTCCGGAGCACCGAGATCGCGTTGTCCGAGTGGGAGAACGAGGGTGGAGCCTCATATCTTCCCCGTCACTACGACAGCCGACACAGGATCGCCCCTTTAGGCTGTATGCGCTCCTCAGCCGCAAGCGCGGTTCGCGAAACCTGCGTGCCCGAGCATGACGGGGATCATACGGGACGGAAAAGCGGCTTCAGCCTGCCCTGAATCGTCCGCACCACACAGGCTCCTGCACCATGAAAGGTGGACAGAGACCATGAGCATCATAACACGACATCGGACCGCTCCGCGGCTGCGCAACCGGACGGCTGCCATCCATACATATTCCGTCGGCCAGTTTGCGACGTTCCGCAACCGCTTTGACGCCTCCTTGCCGCAGCTATGCCGCATCTCCGGAAAGCTTCCCACGAATGGGGGAATGCCACGTTATCGGATCCGCAAGGACGGTGAACACACTGAATATGTGGCAACGCAGGACGAGCTTTCACCGGTTAGCCCCGCACCAGTTGATTTCGCACCGAAACCGACCACGCAGTCCTGAACCGAGCAGCAGACACAATATGACAAGCCATTGAAACTGCACGGTTCGCATCTCGAAAGACAACCCATGACGCTTAGTTTCCCAAATCAGAGCAGAAGCTTCGACAAGGACCGCAACGCTGTTCGCTTCACCGGCTATGATGGGATGTTCGAGGTGCCTTTCTATATCGAGGTGGACGCGCTGGCACGCGTCCTGTCGCAACCTCTGTCCGTACAGGACTGCCTGACTGCGTTCGACGCCGAGCGCACATCAATCCTCGACGTCGCACGCGAAGTTTACGCGCATCGAAAGCTAACCTCCTATACGCTGACCGCAGCGAATTTCCACTGAAGGCGCATAGGGCTTCATCTGACCGGGAGGGTGACAGGGAACCTCAGCGTGCGCAGTATCCAAAGTCGATGTTCACTGCAGCTTCCCGCCCGTAGTCACGCAGCTGATCCGCCCGCTCACTGGCTGGCCTTGGCAGACGGAAGAGCAGATTACGGTCTGCGCCCTGCGCGACCTTTCACCAGCGCTTACCGTCTCAGGAACCGGAAGCTCAAGACCGCACGGCCATAGGCAAGTTCGATCTTGATGGTGGCCTCCGGTTCCCTTGTTTCGATCAGCTGTCGGCAATAACGTCCTGGCGCTGGGAGCCGAGGCCCTCGATGCCGAGCTCCACGACATCACCTGCCTTCAGGAACTGCTGCGGCTTCATGCCCATGCCGACGCCGGGAGGCGTGCCGGTGGAGATGATGTCGCCGGGCTGCAGCGTGAAGAACTGGCTGAGATAGGACACCACATGGGCAACACCGTAGACCATGGTGTTGGTGGAGCCGTCCTGCATGCGCTTGCCATTGACGTCGAGCCACATGCCGAGATTCTGCGGGTCGGCAACCTCGTCACGGGTCACGAGCCAAGGACCGGTCTGGCCGAAATTGTCGCAGGACTTGCCCTTGGTCCACTGACCTGCACGTTCCGCCTGGAATTCGCGCTCCGAGACATCATTGATGACGCAGTAGCCGGCAACATGATCCAGCGCATCGGCCTCCGAAACATATTTCGCAGACTTGCCGATGACCACGCCGAGCTCGACCTCCCAGTCGGTCTTTTTCGAGTTGCGCGGAATGATGATCGGATCATTGGGCCCGCAAATGGCGCTGGTGGCCTTCATGAAGATGACCGGCTCCGGCGGCACTTCCGCTCCGGTCTCTGCGGCATGGTCGGAATAGTTCAGGCCGATGCAGATGAACTTGCCCGTGCGGCCGACGCAGGCGCCGAGGCGCGGACTGCCCTCAACCACCGGCAGGTCATCCAACTTGATGTCGAGGCTGTCGAGACGGGTCAGGACATCACCTGCAATATCATCGACAACGCCGGACAGATCGCGGATCTTTCCCTCGTCATCGAGAACCCCCGGCTTCTCCGCGCCGCGCTCTCCGAAACGTACGAATTTCATCACTCGACTCCCTGCAAAATTTCGGCTGTTCCGGCAAGGGACCCGATATCCAGGACCACTGCAAGGTCAGCAACACCCAAAACCGTACGCTGCGGTACGCAAAGCGGTGACTGGCGCAAGGCGAATTGGAACAGCCGGTCAGCTGTGCGCGTTGTCGCCCTTGGCAGCCACGCCCCGAGAGGCTAGATGGAACGCGTGAGGACGACCTCCCCCGTCAGGGTTCAGCAGTCGGGACGGCCCGGATCAGCAGCAGGAGATCACAATGCGCCGTCCGGCAGACCGTGTACGCCATGCAGTAAGCTTCGAGGTCATCGGCCTATCCATAATCACTCCACTTGCCGCCTGGGTCTTCGACAAACCCATGAGTGATATCGGCGTCATCGCCATAGTGGGCGCAACGATCGCGACCGTTTGGAACTATCTCTACAATCTGGGCTTCGACCATCTCATGGTCTGGCTGCGCGGCAGCGTGCACAAGACCGTTGGTATTCGCGTTGTACACGCGATCATCTTCGAGACAGGATTGCTCTTGATACTGCTGCCCTTCATCGCCTGGCAGTTGGAGATTGGGCTTTGGGAAGCGCTGGTGATGGATATCTCCTTCGCGCTTTTCTATCTCGTCTACACATTCGTCTTCAATTGGCTCTACGACATCGTTTTCCCGATAGATGACGCACGGACACAAGATGCCTCGGAGAATGCCGAGCGAGAAGGCGCGCGCTAGGTGCGGTCCGAACACCGCAGCATGACATGACTGTGCGTCCGACCGCGCTGTAGCTCAGGCGCTTCCACGCGGATCACACGGTTGCGCAATCTCCGGCACCTTGGAGATACCGGAGGCGATTCCCGTTAAAAACCACTGATTGCTGCGATGCCGGCTGAAAGATACGGCGCGGAAACGGATCTGGCATGCCCGTCTTCCGCGATCCAGACCCGCAGCCGGTGTCGCAGCAAATAACTCAGAGTGAGGCAGTGAAGTAGAAGATGTGCCGCCCCACCTGACCGGTGCGCTCAAGCTTCTTCGCCCACCACGGCTGCACGAAATCCGCATGGTAGTGGGTGGATCGCGCCAAGCCTTCATCCAGGTCACAGCCGTCGCTGTCGCATTCGAAAATCAGGCGCGCGATTTTTTCTGCAACCTTTAGCGCCCGAGGTTCGTTGAGGCGGTCGGGAATGCCATCGCAGGCAAAAGAGAACTGGCACGCATTCTTCATGTGGTCGTTCTGATAAACCACATCACATACGGTGTCGGGATAATATTTGCTCTCGACCCGGTTCAGGATGACACGGGCCACTGCTCTCTGGCCTGCTTCCGGCTCGCCGCGTGCTTCGAAATAGATCGCCGTTGCAAGGCATTCGATCTCTTTTCTGTAACTGCGGAAAGACTGTGATTTCTCACTCTCCTGCGAGACAGATGCTGTTTTCGCAAGAGCGGCAGTCGGATTGAAACTGGTGCATAGTAGCCCCAAGGCAAGCATCATGCTTGCGGCTGGTCGCGTCATTCGCGAACCCCCTGATCAAGTTTTTTTGGATGAGGGGTTCCTGCATGAACAATTCGACACGACCTTGATGATCACGGGGCAGAAAAAAGGCAATTCCATTCGGATCGGCATTTTAAGAGAAGTATTCCGCGGCATGCTTGTACCGCTTCGCCAGATTCACGCGAATATATGTTGGTACCAATACGATGAGTGGCTGCGTCTCACTTCTCGCCCTTCCCGCTGAATTTCTCACTCCACGCCGAATATACAAAGGTCGCGGACCAGGTCAGCACCATGAAGCCACCCAGTGACTGCATCATGCTGATGATACGGATCGATCCTTCGGTCTTGATCTGCGTATAGCCAAGCGTGGAAAAATTGATGCCTGAGAAGTAGATCAGGTCATTGAAGCTGCCGGAAAAGGATCCGTCAAATCTTCCTGTCCACTCCAGCGGTAGAAGGAGTGCGTAGACGCCCGCATAGAGGACGATCTCCAGCGTGTGGATCAGAAGCAGCCCGGAGAAGATGGCGATCAGGGTCATGTCTGCATTGCGCACCCGCAGCCTTAGCTCGTCGAGGCTGCGCAGGGCATAGTGATGGAAGACGCCCAAGGCGAGAACAAGTGCGAAACCGACCAGCAGCGCCATATGAAAAACCTCCTGAGTACCCATGTGTAACAGGCACAGGAGGTTTCGGTTTCAGATGTCCTGCATCAATGGCAGGGCAAGCATGTTTCACCGCCCCGCTTCAAATGATCAGAACTTGTAGCCGATGCGGATCGTGGCAAGGTCGAGCGTGGCGTCGATCATGGATGTGTCGAACTGCTCGAACTCGAAATGGGTGTACTGCGCGCCGACCACGATATTGTCGGTAACTGCGTAGTCGATACCCGCACCCGCGGTCCAACCCCAGTCTTCAAGTCCCATGAAATCGGTGGTGGCATAAACCGCACCAGCGTGACCGGTCAGCAGGAAGCGGTCGAATGCGTAGCCGGCGCGAAGCTTGAACGCGTAGGAATTCTCCACGGTGATGAAGCTGTAAGCTTCATAGTTGATGTCCAGGCGCATGGCTTCAGCTTCTGCGCCGACAACGAAGTTCCCGAAGCTGTGCAGGTAGCCGGCATGGGCACCGAAGATCCAGTCCTCGCCTTCGTCCGGGAACGGAGGCGTCTGGGCGTAATCGACATCTTCCAACCAGCCATAGCCAGCGGAAAGACCTGCATATGCACCGGTCCAGCCAAAGCGCTCGCTGCCTGCCTTTAAGGGAAGTGCACCGATATCAGCCGCGCTAGCGCCACCGGCAGCGATGAATGATGCTGCAGCAACTGCGAAAAAGGTGGAACGCATGGTCATATACCCCGAAGCCCCAGGTTAAGGATGGATAAGAAATGACCCATTAAGGTTACCAAAGCCTTAAACGGCACAAGGTCCCGTTAATTCGCTGCGAGGATTTACCACTTCTAAAACTAGAGGCGGCATTCTCACTGCAATTTGCGGGATCTGTAGGGGCGATTTGATGACTAGCCTGAAGGGACTTGAGGCGCTGATCGACTGGTTCATGCCAGGTGAATTCAGCGAGGACGCGCATTCGCGCAAGCGGGTGCGCATGTTCCTGATCAGCCATATATTCGGGCCGATACTTGGCGCACCGATCCCGATATTTCTTTTTCTCTATGATCCGCACCCCTTTCCGCATGTGCCAATCCTGGCCGCTCAGATCGCTGCTTTCTGGCTGTTCCCGATCGCGCTGAAGCTTTTCCCGGCTCACTACACCGCGCTTGCGCTGCTTTCGACGATCAATCTGTCCAGTGCCATCCTCTGGGGATCCTACAATTACGGTGGCGTAAGCTCGCCATTCCTCATGTGGTTCCTGGTAATGCCGCTGCTGGCGTTCTTCTATCTCGGTTCAACCGCCCGAACCCGTGTGATCATCTTCGCCCAGATCGTATTGGGACTGAGTGCGTTTTACGCGGCCTACGTGCTTGATGGTGCTTTCCCGGTCCATATTCCGCTTGAGGACATGGTGGGTGCGGGCATCGTCTCGGCCTTTTCGGCGGCGACCTATGTCTTCCTGATGGCGAGTTATTATTCCAGTGTCGTGGACTCGCAGTCGGAGCTTCTGAAAGAGATAGAGCGCCATCAGGCCACGATGAAGCTTGCGGAACAGGCCCGTGATGATGCCGAACGCGCCAATGGCGCCAAGTCCGAATTCCTTGCAAAGATGAGCCACGAGCTGCGCACGCCGCTCAATGCCGTTTTGGGTTACAGCGAAATTCTGCTCGAGGATGCGGAAATCGAGGGCCGTGGCGAACAGATCGCCGATCTCCAAAAGATCAGCGCTGCGGGCAAACATCTGCTGGCCATGGTCAACGACATTCTCGACATTTCCAAGATCGAGGCTGGCAAGATGGAGCTGCATGTCGAGACAGTCGATCTCGACAGGCTGGTGGACGAAGTCGAGGCTACGAGCCGTCCGCTTGCCGCGAAGAATACCAACAATTTCGTCGTGGAGCGCAGTGGTGATCTGGGAACGATCCGCGTGGATGTCACCAAGCTTCGTCAGGCAATGTTCAACCTGATCAGCAACGCAGCGAAGTTCACGCAGAACGGCCAGATCAAGCTCAAGGTCGTGCGTGAACCACGCATGACGGGTGACTGGCTTGCGATATCAGTCGCCGATACGGGCGTCGGAATCAGCGAGGAGCAGCAGAAGACACTCTTCTCGAATTTCACCCAGGCCAATGCGAAAATCGCGGCTAAATACGGTGGAACCGGGCTCGGCCTATCGCTCAGTCAGAACCTTATCGCACTGATGGGCGGCAAGATCGCGCTTGAGAGCGAACCGGGCAAGGGTGCTTGCTTCACGATCTGCCTGCCAGCCGACATCTCTGCACTTGTTCTGGAGGAGGATGTAGACCTGGTGGAGCAGGCGGAGAGCGAGCATGAGCAGCGCAAAGTCCTCAATGCCGGTCTCTCCGGCCACGCACCGGACCATGCGCGCCGCCAGAAGGTTCTTCTGGTGGACGATGACCGGGATTTCCTTGAACTCGCAGAGCGTCTCCTGATCAAGGAAGGCTACAGCCCCATCGCCACCGATTCCCCAGAATCGGCACTGCAGATCGCGCGCAGCGTTCAGCCGTCACTCATCTTCTGTGACGTCATGATGCCCGGTCTTGACGGGTGGGATGTGCTGCAGACCCTCCAGTCGGATCCTGCAACGCTCGAGATTCCGGTCATCATGCTGTCCGTGCTCGATGAGCGCAGCCTGGGCCGCGACAGCGGTGCAGCCGGGTTTCTTACCAAGCCGCTGGATCAGGACAAGCTGAGAAAGGCGTTGGAGTCCGCCAAGGCTTTCCGTCGTTTCGTGACCGCCAGTGATGCCACACCGAGCGGAGCTGCCGTTTAATCTTGAGCAGAATATCATGACACAGATCCTGATCATCGAAGACAACCCCATCAACCGCGATGTGCTCGGCCGCCGGCTCGAGCGTCGCGGTTTCTCGATACGCTTTGCCGAAGATGGCCCTTCGGGTATCGAGGCAGCACGTGATCTCATGCCCGACCTGATCCTCATGGATATCGGTCTGGGGGAAATGGATGGCTGGGAAGCCACACGTCGCATCAAGGCCATGGAAGAAACGGCATCGATCCCGATCATTGCACTGACAGCCAGCGCTTTCGAATCCGACCGGCAGAAAAGCTTCGCCGCGGGCTGCTGCGACTTCGACACGAAGCCGGTGGATCTTCCACGCCTGCTTGGAAAAATCGAACTGGCTCTGGCCTGAGCAAATTCACCTTCGACAATACAGGAAGGGCGGCAGCTTCAAAATGAAGCTGCCGCCCTTTCTAAATCGGGATCGGGTCTGGAAAGAGCCGCCTCAAGCGGCTGCGCCGACATCGTTTGGCTGCATGAGGATCTTGCGCAGCCGGGCGAAGTCCAACGGCTTCTGCTGGATCTCGGGGACCCGAAGGCCGTGCTCGACCGCCTTGGCCTGCGTTTTCCGAAGAACGATCTCGTCCTCGCCGCTGACGATAATGATCTTGCCGGCATATTTGTCTTGAGCAAGCAGGACGAACAGGCCGGCGGCGTCGATATTCGGCATGTTGATGTCGATCGCCATCACTTCCGGCTTGAGCGCACGCACGAGATTGATCACGCCGCGGGAATCCGATGTCGCGAATGCCTCATAGCCGCAGCGCTCGGCGACGCGAACGACAAGCTCAGCCGACGACGCATCGTCGTCGACCGAGAGAAGGCGCTTTGGGGTCGAATACATGATCCGGCTCCTTACGCCGCGCTGGCGGCCGGCTTGCCCCGCATGGCGGGTGCTGCGGTGTGGATCTCGTTTTCGCGGTAAGGACGGTAGGTTTCCTCTGCCATACGCAGGGACTTCTGCATCAGCATGACAAGCTTGTCGACATCCTCGCGGCTGTGATCGGCCATGACCTGTACACGGTAGCGCGCAGCGCCCTGCGGCACTGCCGGATACTCCACCAGATTGGCGATGGCACCAAGCGAAACAAGATTGCGTGACGCGATACGCGCAAGTCCCTCGGCGCCAACGCGCACCGGCACGATCGGTGAGGGATCGCCCAGGGCTTCAAGACCTACCTTGGCCATCTCGCTGCGCATATAGAGGATGTTGTCCATCAGGCGCGCGCGTCGCACGCGGCCTTCGTCGGAGCGGATGATCTCGACGGCCGCCAGTACCGTTGCCGCCTGCGCGGGCGACAGGGCGTTGGAGAAGGTCTGTGTCGCCGAGAAATACTTCAGATACTCTGCGACACCGCGCGATTTCACGGCGATGAAGCCGCCATTGGATGCAAAGCTCTTCGAGAACGAACCAATAATGATGTCGGCCTGATCGACCATGTTCTGCAGACCCAGATGGCCCAGACCATCTTCGCCGATGCAGCCGAAATCATGGGCGCAATCCACCAGAAGCATGGCATCAAACTCGTCGCACAGCGCACGTAGTGCCGCGATGTCCGGCGTATCGGAATGCATGGAGAACAGGCTTTCGGTCACGACCAGAATGCCATTCTCGTTATCCTGCGCACGGATGCGCTGAAGCCGGCGGCGCAGGCCCTCGCAATTGAGATGGCCATGAAAATGGATGTTGTGGGTTGCTGCGCGTGCGCCTTCCTGGAGACAGGAATGTGCCAGAACATCAAGGACCACATGGTCACCTGGACGGACCACGCCCTGAATGGCAGCAAAGCCTGCCGACCAGCCGGTCGGGTAAAGCACGATTTCGCGCCCATTCACGAATTCGGAGAGCGCGTCCTGAAGCTTCAGTGAGTAATGCGTGTTGCCCAGAAGAGCAGCAGAACCAGCACTGTGGACGCCATATTCGCGGATGGCCTCCACAGCGGCTTCCTTCACCTTGGGATGTGAGGAGAGACTGAGATAATCCTGGGAGGCGAAATTCACGCCCTCGATGAGCGAACCATCGTCATTTTTGGCGGCGCAATGGGTGCGCGGCGCGGATTCCGTGGATTTCGCATATGGCCAAAGCTCATGTTCGCGACGCAGGTTCTGCCACTGATAGAAACCCTCGACCCGGTCCAGCAGGTTCTTTCCCTGCGGAGCCCGGTAATCGCGCAAGCTGCCTGTAAGAGCTGCAGCTGGAAATTCCCGGCTGTCTGATGTGGTGCCGTCTGACATTATAACCCCCGGTTGTTGCGGCCTTTCCGGCCTGTCCACCTGGGCACAACTTAAGCGAGCCGAATTGCCAGCCCGTTTACAGAGATGGTTAAAAAATGGAGTGCTTGCCAGCCTTCATCATCGGACGCCCGGTCCACCCGGATATCGTAAACGGCGCGAAGAATCGAACGCAATCTTAACCACTTGTGATTGATATGGGTGGGCTAGTATACCGGGGGACAGTGGGTTGATGAGCGAATTTGACGCTGAGTGTGCCAACTATTTTGAAGACTTGAAAGCCGACAGTCTTCACTTACGCACGGCTACAAGCGGCCAAAAAACCATGCAGCAGCTCCGTGTTGTTTGCGGATTTGCACCGGCCTTCGCACCTGCGGCCTTGATGGCCCTCACCGCCACGGTTCTGGCGCTGGTTTCATCCGATGTTCCCGCGACTGCCATTGCCATTTGGGTCACGCTTGCCGCCGGCACCCATGCAGCCGCTCTTTTCTTTTGGTGGAAAAAGCGTGACGCGTTTCGGCTGACAGTCAAGCCCGAGCGTGCTCTCAGCTATACCCTTGCTGCGACGGTATCTGTCGGACTTGTCTGGTCCGCACCAGCCTTGATGGCGGGGCTTTTGGGCAGCGGGCTTTCCATGGGTCTGCTCATAAGCCTTGCATGCGGATTATGCGCGACGGGAATTGCCCTTTCTCTCATGCCTCGCGCCGCCTTTGGTCTCGTGGGCTCGTCGGCCTGTGTCCTGATCATGTCCGTGATCGCCCTGCCTGTTCCCTTGCAGGCGTCGGCCATGGCGTATCTTCTCGTTCTTTTCATTGTGGTGACACCCATAGCGGGCGCGTGCATCGCGCGCGTGTTCTCGGAGCGTGCAACGGCTGAAACAGGCATGCGCGAACAGCAGGAGATCATCAACCTGCTTCTTTGCGCATCCGATGCGACGCAGCAGGACTGCCTCTGGCAGATCAGCGCTGATGGCCGCATCGCCTATGTTTCACCGCGTTTCCGTGCAGCAATGTCATGCGCTGAGGAGCAAGTGAACAATACCCATTTCGGCGATCTGCTGCGTTCCATCTGCGTGGACTGCAATCCGCTCATCGCAGAGATCGAACGCTTCATCGACCGGAAGGAAGCGTTTCAGAACATTGTCGTGCAGGTGCAGAAGGGCGAGGAACGTTTCTGGTGGCGCCTGAGCGGCAAGCCGTCTTTCGACATGACCGGAGAGTTCTGCGGCTATATCGGCGTGACGGCCGACATCACGGCGCAGCGCAAGGCTGAAGCCCGTGTGAACTTCCTCGCTCACAATGATGCCCTAACCGGCCTCATCAACCGCGGCAAGTTCACCGAGCATCTCAACCAGTGCGTGGCACGTCTGGAGCGATATGGCTCCCCGTTTGCTGTTCTCTATCTCGATCTCGACCAGTTCAAGGCGGTCAATGACAGCCGAGGACATCTGGCAGGTGACATGCTCCTGGCTGAGGTCGGCCGCCGACTGCGCTGCGAACTGCGCGAATGTGAATATGCGGCCCGCCTGGGCGGCGACGAGTTCGCGATAATCCTGACGGACCGTTGCGACGCCAACTACACCGCCGAACTGGCACAGCGCATCGTGGACAGCATCTGCAAACCCTATGACATCCATGGCGAGTGCGTGCAGATCGGCATCAGCATCGGTATCGCGCTTGCACCGGTGAATGGTACGCGCCCGGACCAGATCCTGCGTAATGCGGATCTTGCGCTCTACCGTGCGAAGGAGGATGGGCGAGGCCTTTGGCGCTTCTTTGAATCCCGCATGGATGCGGACAACCGCGAACGTCGCATGCTTGAACTTGAACTCAGCCAGGCCATTCGTGAGGGTGAGCTGGAGCTGCACTTCCAGCCCCTTGTATCGGCGGAGACGCAGGATCCGCTGGGGTTCGAGGCACTTGTGCGTTGGAACCACCCGATTAGAGGCATGGTGCAGCCGGCAGAGTTCATTCCGATCGCCGAACAAAGTGCCTTGATCCGTGAGATCGGCGACTGGACCATTCGTGAAGCATGCCGCAAAGCAGCGCAATGGCCTGGCGAACTGATGGTTGCGGTGAACATCTCCGCCCGTCACTTCCAGCTGTCGGACATTGCGGAAGTGGTTCGACTCGCGCTGAGGGAAAGCGGCCTGCCGGGCGAGCGGCTTGAGCTCGAGATCACCGAGAGCCTTCTGATCGAAAAGACAGACGATGTCCTCGAGCGTCTGCGCGAGATAAAGGCTGAAGGTGTCGCCATCGCGATGGACGATTTCGGCACCGGCTATTCCAGCCTCTCCTATCTGATGAAATTTCCGTTCGACAAGATCAAGATCGATCGCTCCTTCGTCTCCGCGTCAAGTGAAGACACGGTTGCGCGCGACATCCTGCGCTCGATCATCATGCTTGGCGAGACACTGAAGGTGCGCATTACCGCCGAAGGCGTGGAAACTCAGGAGCAGGTCGAATTCCTGCGCGGCATCGCCTGCCAGCAGCTGCAGGGCTTCTACTTTGCGCGCCCGCTCAACCCAGCTGACCTTGCACATTACTTCATCGATCATTTCCGCAAGACGCGCCTTCGCGACGCGGATATGCCTGCAGATGTTCAGCTGCCTTTGAAAGAAGCCAGCGGCGCGGCCTGATCTACCGAATTCTGCAGTTGCCCAGCCACCGCCCCATTTTGTGGTTATGCGCCGGGTCAACAGCAGAAACAATTCGGGACGATATAATGAGCCAACGGACCATCCGGCGCACTGCCATTGCCTTGAGCACCGTCATTGCGGCGGCAACATTGCCCGCCGTCGCCCAGGCACAATGCGGAAGCGCTTCCTGGTATGCGCTTACATCCAAGACGGCCTCCGGTGAGCGCATGAACCCTGCAGCAATGACTGCGGCTCATCGCAAACTGCCTTTCGGCACCAAGATCAAGGTCACCAATGCGGCCAATGGAAAAGCCGTTGTCGTACGCATCAATGATCGCGGCCCTTTCATCAAGGGACGCATCCTCGATCTTTCGAAGGCGGCTGCCGCCAAGCTGGACTTCATCCGCTCCGGCCATACCAAGATCTGCCTCGAAGCGGTAAAGTGAATACGGGCGGGATCGGTTCCAGCCGATCCCGCAAATGCGCTATCTAGATCTCGACTGCCGGATCCAGTCGGCCTTCAACAGGCATGTCGATCAGGAAGAGCTTTCCGGCTTCGGGATCACTCGCACGTGCTGCCTCATCAAGTCCGGCCGCTGCCGAGGTAACAGCAAGGCGTTCGGCATTCTCACCTATGAAAACGGGGCAGGTGGCCTGCCGCGCGGGGAGAGAGATCGAGCGAATGAAGTGGCCGTCCGAGGACCATGCGTCCAGTCGCGCGCCGCCCCAGCGGGCATTCCATACGGTGCCTCCCGCGTCACATACCGAGCCGTCGATGCCGCCGACCATCTCGTTGCCTTCAACGGTGAGGATCGGTTCGTCGACAGGCAATCCGGTGTCCGGGTTGCAGGCAACGCGATACAAGCGATTGGTGTGGGTATCCGCGAAATAGGCGATTGCCCCATCCGGGGAGAAGCAAATCGAGTTCGGAATCGTGATCCGCGGATAGAGCTGACGCAATTCACCTGCGCGATACCAGTAGATCGATCCGGCTTCCTCTTCAGCGTTCCTGCCCATGGTGCTGAACCAGATGGCGCCGCTTGGATGCACCCGAGCATCGTTCGACCGCGTCTGCGGATTGTCCTCTTCCGCTGCGCACAGGACATCCCATGCACCTGACTGACGGTCGCGAAGATGCAGCCCGTGCTCGGTCACGAAAAGCTGGCGCTCATCGTCGACCCGGGCAATGGCACTTGCCATGAAAGGAAGCTCCAGGACATTCGTCTCGTGGCTTGCCAGGTTGAGAGAATGAAGGCGGCTTGCAATGATGTCGAACCAGAAAAGCGTGTTGGTTTGCGCCTCGAAACTTGGTCCCTCGCCCAGCTCGCAAACTGTCTCGCACAGGACTGAAACGGTCGGTTCACTCACAGGATGCCTCCATCCACGATCATGGTTTGGGCTGTCATGCCGCGCGCGGCCTCGGAGGCGAGAAACAGGCAGGGACCGACCATGTCTTCAGGCTCCAGGGTACGCTTCAGGCACTGCCGGTCGATTGTGTCCTCGACACCTTCCTTTGTCACCCAGAGATCTTTTTGACGCCGGGTCATGACCCAGCCCGGTGCAATCGCATTGACCCGAATGCCATGCGGCCCGAGCGCACCGGCCAGCCCCTTGGTCAAACCGACAATACCTGCTTTTGCAGCGGTATAGGCCGGCATGGCGTGATGATTAAGCATGTAGGAGGTCGAGGTGAAATTGACGATTGCCCCCCGCCCTGCCGCCTTCATTCCGGTGACGACCGACTGGACGGCAAAAAACTGCGGGCGCAGATTGATCGCCTGGTTGTTGTCCCAGTATTCCTGTGTGACGGCCTCTATCTCATGGCGGTCGTCCCAGGCAGCGTTGTTTACCAGAACCATGACCGGCCCATGCGCCTTCTCAGCCTCGCCGGCAGCCGCCTTGATGGCTTCGATGTCGCGCAGATCGGCATTCACAAAGAGAGGTGAGCGCCCGTAGCGTGCATTCAAGCCGTCGCACAGAGCGCGACTTTCCTCTTCCGCAATGTCGATGAAGGCAACCTTGGCCCCCTGTGCGAGGAAGCCCTCAGTCAATGCCGCGCCAATGCCCGAGCCACCGCCAGTGATCAGCACCGACACGTCCATGAGATCGGAATATCTCGTTTCCGGCTCCATACGCCCCTCCTTGATGGATTTCACACGACACGAATGGCCGCCTGTTCCACGGTTTTATCCAACCGCGAGGCTCTTGTCAGGTTCCCCTTGAGGAACTAGCGGATCATGGCGTGGGGAAGCGGCGGTTTTGAGCGGACATTGAGCACGTTCTGACGCAGATAGGTCAAAGTCTCGTCCGCGTTGCACGGTCTGCCGAAATAGTAGCCCTGCCCGCCGGCGCAGCCAAATTCGACGAGCCGCGCGGCCTGGGCTTCTTCCTCGATGCCTTCAGCGACAACATCCATGCCCAGACCTTCGCACATTGCCAGTATGGCCCGGATGATATGTTCGGACGGTCGGTCATCGAGAATTGAAGAGACGAAGGCACGGTCGATTTTCAGCTTGTCGAAGGGGAAGTCGCGGAGACGACCCAGACTTGATTGACCGGTGCCGAAATCATCAAGCGAAACGCGTATGCCCATCGCTTTCAGGTCATTCACGATCTTCTCTGCGGATGCAGGGTCGGTCATCAGCCCTGTTTCCGTGATCTCGATCTCGAGGCGGCGCGCGCTGAAACCCGTCCGCTTCAGTATCGAAAGGACCTGCAGGCCGGTATTGTGATCGACAAGCTGCGATGGCGACAGATTGAAGGAGAGGAAGAGATGCTCCGGCCAGTCGCGCGCAGCCTCCGTTGCCTTGCGCAATACCAGCTGCGAGAGCTGACCGATGATGCCGCGTTCTTCCGCAATCGGGATGAAGACGCCCGGCGATACGAAGCCGAGATCGCGATCGGTCCAGCGTGCCAGTGTTTCGAAACCGATGGTCTCCCGTGTCGCAAGATCAACGATTGGCTGGAAATGCGGCTCCACCTCGCCAGCGGCGACCGCTCGGCGCAATGCCTGCTCGATGCGGGTGACGCGCTTGGCAGCCTCTTCCATCTCCCGCGTATAGACCACCACGCGGCCCCGGCCCGTACGTTTTGCCTGATAGAGTGCGGTTTCAGCCTTGTTCAACAGAAGGTCGGCGGTTTCCTCTTCGGAATAGTAAAGCGAGCAACCGGCAGAGGCTGACAGGCGCGCCGTGCGGTAGCCGATATCATAGGGCGCAGAGAGGATCTCGATCAGCATGCGCACACGATCTTCGGCTGATTCTTCGCTGAAGACCATTGGGTAGAGAACGGCAAACTCGTCGGCGCCGATACGCGTGACCGTGGAGTAATCGTCCATCGCCGCGCGGAGGCGCATGGCCACCTGCTGCAGAATTTCATCGCCGGCGCTGCGTCCGAAGAGATCGTTGATCGGCTTGAAACCGTCGAGATCAAGAATGGCGATGGCGAAGGGCGCGGGATCGTCGGCACGATCGGCGATCAGCCGTCCAACCTTGTCATAGAACCGGCGCGCGTTTCCAAGACCGGTCAGATGATCGGTCAACTGCAGCTCTTCTCCTGAAAGTGCAGCGGCTGGCGCAGCCTGGCTGGAAGGCATGATTGGTTCCTGCTTCTCATTTGTTACCGGTAACAATGCAGGGGAAATGTTGATGAATAGTATCAGTCATAACAAATTTGTCAGAATTTCTTCGCTGGCGCATTTCCGCCTGCAATCGCGGCACATTGGCAGGGTCCGTCGTCCACCTTGACATGAGGCGCACAGGGGCGTCATCTGCCGCTCCAGTTTCAAGGAGCCCGCCCGATGCCCCTCAAAATCGCGATCCAGATGGACCATGTCTCAACCGTATCCATAGCGGGAGACACGACCTTCGCCCTTGCGCTGGAGGCCCAGGCTCGGGGACATGAGCTATACCATTATACACCCGACCAGCTTTCCCAGCTGGGGAACCGCGCGCTGGCTATGGTTCAACCGCTACAGGTGCGCGATATGGAAGGCGATCACTACACGCTCGGCGAGGCAAGCCAGCGGGACCTGTCGGAAATGGATGTCGTGCTTCTGCGCCAGGATCCTCCTTTCGACATGAACTATATCACCACCACCCATATTCTTGATCTGATCCACCCCCGGACGCTGGTGGTCAATGATCCGGCATGGGTGCGCAACAGCCCGGAGAAGATATTCGTCACCGAATTCGCCGATCTGATGCCGGAAACACTCATCACGCGTGATGTGGAGGCCGTGAAGGCGTTCCGGCGAGAGCATGGCGACATCATCGTCAAGCCGCTCTACGGCAATGGCGGGGCGGGAATATTTCACCTGCAGGAAGCAGACCGAAATCTATCGGCTCTTCTCGAAATGTTCATGCAGGCCTTTCGAGAGCCGTTCATCGTGCAGCGTTACCTGAAGGAAGTGCGCGGTGGCGACAAGCGGATCATCCTGATCGAAGGCGAGCCTGTCGGTGCCATCAACCGCGTTCCTGCCGAGCACGACTCGCGCTCCAACATGCATGTGGGCGGCCGGGCCGAAGCAACGGAACTGACCGAGCGCGAGCACGAGATTTGCAAGCGTATCGGTCCTGCCCTTCGTGAACGCGGATTCGTTCTGGTCGGTATCGACGTGATTGGCGACTACCTGACCGAAATCAACGTCACCTCCCCCACCGGCGTGCGTGAAGTGAAGAAGTTCGGCGGGGCAGATGTCGCCGCACTCTTCTGGGATGCGGTGGAAAAGCGGCGCGGGAACTGATCCCGGCCCCCCCGTGTATACCGCTTTGTTGACTTGAGGTCATATTTGTTCTCATAACGTTCTTGATTTAGCGCGCATGCCGTGCTTTCGTTCCGCAAGTTGCAACCTTTGATGAGAAGCAGCAGCGTTCGGGCGGGGGTTCGGGATGGTTTCACGTGTAAGGACGATTGCCTTTCAGGGCGTGGAAGCGGTTCCCGTCGACGTGCAGGTGATGGTTGCGCCCGGCAAGATGGGGATGCAGATCGTCGGGCTTGGCGACAAGGCGGTGGCGGAAAGCCGCGAGCGCGTGCAAGCTGCCCTTCATGCCTCTGGGCTATCGATGCCGCCGAAGAAGGTTACGGTCAATCTGGCACCTGCCGACCTGCCCAAGGAAGGCAGCCACTATGATCTGCCGATAGCGCTAGGCCTGATGGCCGCGCTTGGGGCAATCCCCTCCGACGCACTGGAGAACTATGTCGTGCTGGGGGAGCTGGCGCTGGATGGCGGCGTTGCGCGCGTGGCTGGGGTTCTGCCTGCTGCCATCGGCGCGAACGCTATGGAAAGGGGCCTCATTTGCCCGCATTCCTGCGGTTCGGAAGCCGCGTGGGCAGGTGCGGATATCGATATCCTGGCGCCGCGCAGTCTGATCGCTCTTGCCAACCATTTCAGAGGTACGCAGGTCCTCTCGCGTCCCGAAGCCGCACTGGGACCCGCAGCACGCGACCTGCCTGATCTTGCGGATATCAAGGGTCAGGAAAGCGCAAAGCGCGCCTTGGAGGTAGCCGCGGCCGGAGGACACAATCTGCTGATGGTCGGCCCGCCCGGTGCCGGTAAATCCATGCTGGCGCAGCGCCTGCCGTCCATTCTGCCTCCGCTGGAGCCGAAGGAGCTTCTTGAGTGCTCGATGGTGGCATCCATAGCGGGCGAACTGGCTGATGGTCGCCTCACGGACCGTAGGCCATTCAGAGCTCCACATCATTCTGCATCCATGGCAGCAATGGTGGGTGGAGGCACGCGGGCGCGGCCGGGCGAAGTATCGCTGGCGCATCATGGTGTGCTTTTTCTGGACGAACTGCCGGAATTCACCCCGCAAGTGCTGGACTCCCTGCGCCAGCCGCTGGAAACGGGAGAGTGTGTGATTGCACGGGCAAGCCATCGTGTCAGCTATCCCGCCCAGATCCAGTTGATTGCGGCCATGAATCCGTGCCGCTGCGGGATGGCCGGTGAGCCCGGGCACCGCTGCGCCCGCGGACCAAGGTGCCAGAGCGATTACCAGGCGCGGTTGTCGGGACCGTTCCTCGACCGGATCGATCTCCGCATCGAAGTGCCGGCTGTAACTGCGGCAGACCTGATTGCTCCCGGCAAAGCCGAGTCCAGCGCACAGGTGGCCGAGCGGGTGGCCATGGCCCGCCAGATGCAACGGGAACGCTATAGCGCGCTTGGCCTGCCCGGCTGGACGACCAATGCCCGTTGCTCGGCGGCAATGATTGAAGAAGTCGCCACACCTGATCCCGAGGGCGTATCGCTGCTCCAGGAAGCAAGCGACAAGCTCGCGCTCTCCGCGCGCGCCTACCACCGGGTATTGAAGGTGGCGCGCACACTTGCCGATCTAGATGGCTCCGAGCGATTGGGCCGAATCCACCTTGCAGAAGCGATCAGCTATCGGATGGCTTCCGGCCGCGTTGCGCGAGCCGCTTGAGATCTGGCGTATCGCGCCTGCAATCCATGCGCAGGGCTGCCTTTTCTCTGCATGTGGGGCTTTCGGGGTCTTGTGGAGCCTCGCGCCGGTTTCGCAGCGCAGCAGATTTGCCGATTTGGAGCAGTACAGCTGAGCGCTCTGAAGTTCCAGAAGAACTGCGACAGATGGCGCTTTCTTCCCGTCACGACTGTGTAATTCTGTTTGATATATCTGGAAGCGGGACAATCGTGTTGGGGTCTTGCAAAAGATATCAATCGCCTATCAGTCGGGAGCATTAGGCGCACTGTTCCGAAAGCACATTTGCTCAAACGCATGATCTATATCGGCTCCTTCTCGATCAGCGCGCCAGTCACACGATGAAACCGGAGTTCGGATAGGTGCAGGTATCGAATGCGGGCGCGACAAATCACCTGAAACAATTGCCGGTGGAATTGTCATGGCCGCGAGCGAAGAATCCGATGACGGCGCGCCTACCGGCGTGCGCCAGAGCATATGTGCCACCACCCGCAAGACTTCGAAACAGCTCTCGCACGCATGCAGCACGTCTTGCATCAGCCCTTGCAAACCGCCCACGGCAGGCCATCGCCCCGTACCCGTTGCCTCGCGCATATTCCCGGATGCACGTCCGCGCGGTTTACAGAGCCGAAGCCGCAGCACAGTTATTGTAGCCCGACGCACGCAAACCAGCAGGTGGATTCGGCCCTGGAGTGACGGAGCGGACTTCTTCGTGCAGTCGGAGTTGATATATCTCCAGTGCTGATCCGTAGCCTGATCTCCACCCCTGGTGCGAAAGCGCGAGGATGCCCATCCACGCAAAGGCCAAAAGAAAAGGGCGCAGCCCCCACGCTGCGCCCCTATGCCCCGCCTCTTGTCCGAAAATGCTCTATTGGCGAACCGCACCCACCAGCGGATTTGTGCTTTCGCGCAGGCTTACCCACTGACCGGTATGTTCGCTCGACTGGCGCTTCAGGAAGCGATAACCGGTCTGGTTCCAAAGCCGGACATCGTTGCGCAGATTGTCGAGGATGAAGTCGCCCTTGTCTGTTCGTACGGTCAGGACCGCATGTCCCTCCCCGTCACGCTTGCGCACGACCGTGATCAGCAGGTTCCCCAGAGAAATACCGGAGCGGTTCAGCATGCGGCGCTTCTCGAGAACGAAATCCTCACAGTCACCGACGCCCTTGACCGGATAGGTCCAGACTTCCTCGCGACCATAGATGTCGATGTCGTTGAGCGGTTTCACGGCGCGGTTCACACGGCTGTTCACCTGCTGCATCTTGCGCATCAAGCCGCCCGTCATCCGTGCGGGCTGGATCTTCCCGACGCGCAGGGCGCATTCGCGTGGATTGGATTTGCAGAAATCATAATGTCCGATTGGCTGGGAGGTCTTGCCTCCGGTTGCCAATGCGGCCGTTGCGCCAGCACTGCCTGCTGACAAGGCACTCACGACCAGTGAAAACGCAACCGCAAACCCAACCCTCTGAGAAGCCATTCCGCCGCTCCCAATTTATTTAGTTTCTTAACACTAAGTTAAGGAACCAAACGGAGGTCTTGTCAATTAGAGTGGCGGATTAATATGCCTAGTGACGGGGTGCACGCCCGATATGGGCACTTGCCACGTCCCGATGTTGCATAAATGCTATAGTTTATTACGGCCTATGCACGAGATATTGTATCTGCGCATCGCAAGGTAGCGAATCATTGAGTTTGACTGGCTGTTCTGCGCGTTAACCTTTTATGACTTATGATTGTTCATGAAACTTACTATTCGCGGCGCAATGTTTTCCCGGAAACGGCTTCCATTGAACACACCATAGTGGCCCACTTCAGGCTGCACATAATGAGAGCGCTTGTCTTGCGAAAGGCTGCTGCAAAGGGCATGTGCAGCCTCGGTTTGACCCAACCCTGAAATGTCGTCGTTCTCGCCCTCGATGGTGAGCAGAGCAACGTTGGTAATGCTGGAAGGGTCGATCAGCTCGCCGCGATGGGTCATTTCGCCCCTCGGCAGAGCGTGGCGAATGAAAACGGTGTCTACCGTCTGAAGATAAAATTCAGCCGTCAGATCCATCACCGCAAGATACTCATCGTAGAACTCGCGGTGTTTTTCTGCTGGCTCACCATCATTCTTCACGAGGTGGAGAAAGAATTCCCGATGCGCCGTGACATGGCGGTCGAGATTCATGCTCATGAAGCCCGACAACTGAAGAAAGCCGGGATATACGTCGCGCATGACACCCGGATTTGGCCATGGAACCTGCATGATGACATTGTTCCGAAACCAGTCGATCCCGCGCTCCTGTGCAAGCCGGTTGACCGCTGTCGGATTGATCCGCGTGTCGATGGGTCCGCCCATGAGGGTCATGCTGGCAGGCAGGTTCTCATCCCTGCGCGCTTCCATGAGGCTTACCGCCGCCAGAACCGGCACCGAAGGCTGACAGACCGCCATGACATGACAGCCGGGGCCCAGATGAGCCAGCATCTGCGTAACGTAGTCGATGTAATCATCGAGATCGAATTGGCCCTGCGAAAGCGGGACCATCCGCGCATCGACCCAGTCAGTCACATAAATATCGGCGTGCGGCAGCATCGCCTCCACCGTGCCGCGCAACAGCGTCGCATAATGGCCCGACATCGGCGCGACGATGAGCAGTCGCGGCTGCGGCGAAACGCTTCCTTCCTTGCGGAAATGCAGAAGGCGGCAAAACGCCTTGTGCCACACCACCTCTTCTGAAACCGCAACCGCCCTGCCATTGACGCTGGTCTCGGCAATTTCGAATTCAGGCTTGGAATAGCGGCGCGTCGTGCGCTCGAACAGCTCTGCTGCAGCGGCCATGGAGCGGCCAAGCGGAGTGGATGAAGCCGGATTGTCCGGGTTGCCATAGAACTGGCGCATGGCTTCCGCACAGGCTCGTGCCGGCTGCAGCGCCGCATGGTTCATCTCGAAAAGGTGGTAAAACATTCTGCCCCTTGAGCAAGGCCTTTATCGAAGGCTGCATGGCCATTGGGGCCTATGGCGCATGCCAATAGTGCTGCGCGTGCCCCGGAATGTGGCAGAGACTATCAGTTTCATGCTGCATTGCAACATATTCGCAGGTTGCAGTTCAGCCCTCGTAGCCTTCCATGATGATCAGATCGGCTTCCGCGACTTCGCTGCGTATGGCCTTCGCAGCCTGATATTCAGGTGATGCATAACAGGCGTGTGCGGCTTCCAGGCTTGGAAACTCGATGACCACATTGCGGTTTCGGCCTGAACCTTCCATCACCTCATATGCGCCGCCTCGGATCACGAAACGTGCTCCGTGACGCTCGAAGGCGGGCTTTGCCGTAGCAACATAATCCTTGTAGCGCTCGGCATTGCGAACATCGACCCGGGCGATCCAGTAAGCTTTAGGCACGGGCTTCTCCCCGGGCTGCAGCCTGCATCTCGTCAAGTATGGCCAGTGCGGCCTGCTTCGGATCGCGGGCAGCGACGACAGGACGGGCCACGACAAGATGACTTGAGCCGGCTGCGATCGCATCAGCAGGCGTCACGACCCGCTTCTGGTCGCCATGCGGCGCACCTGCCGGGCGGATGCCGGGCGTCACGACCGCAAGCCCGGGTCCGACCGTATCACGGACGACCTTTGCTTCCGCTGCCGAACAGACCAGCCCGCCCATCCCGGCTTCGCGGGCCTGCCGTGCGCGGCGCAACACAAGTTCGTCCGGTGGAATGCTGTAGCCGGCATCTTCCAGATCGCCGGCATCCATGGAGGTGAGAACGCTGACGCCAAGCAGGCAAAGATCCGAACCCTTTGCAGCTTCGACGGCGGCTCGCATCGCCTTGGGATAGGCGTGGATGGTCAGCATCGTCATGCCCATCCTGGCTATATTCTCGACCGCCTTGGCGACGGTGTTGTCTATGTCGAGCAATTTCATGTCGAGGAAGACCTTCTTGCCGCTGGCAGCCAGATCGCGCGCAAACTCCAGCCCACCGGCGAATGCGAGCTGATAACCGACCTTGTAGAAACCGACCGTATCGCCCAGTCGATCGACCATCGCTTCGGCTTCTGCCACCGTCGGAATGTCCAGCCCCACGATCAGCCGGTCGCGCATCTCACTCGTCATTGTTCAATTCCTTCTCTGGCGCGATATGCTCGCTGCCTCCAGAAGCGCGCGACAGGTGGTTGCGAGCTTCTTCTGGGTTGCTTCGTCACGAAGGTTGCCGGCTTCATCGAATGCCTCCTGCGCACGCCCCACGGAGCATTGCGCCGAGACCACTTCCGCCTGGCAGTGAACTAGCACCGCGCGCAGATGATTGGCTGCGCGAATACCGGCAAACACGCCGTTGGAGGATGAACAGATAGCGCCGGACTTTCCGGCGAATGCGCGGATTGTACGCCCGGAACCATCCTGCTTCACACGGCTGATCCAGTCGATCGCATTCTTGAGAAGCGGTGGCAGCGAGGCGTTGTATTCGGGTGTGGCGATGAGAAAGCCATCATGGGATGCCACGAGCGAGGCGAGCTTGACCGCGTTTTGCGGCACTCCCTTGTCGCGCTCGAGGTCCTGATCGAATATCGGTAGCGGGTAGTCGGCCAGAGAGATACGGGTGACTTCAGCGCCTTGCAGAGCCAGTTCCCGCGTGGCCGCATCCGCGGTCTTGCCGCTTAGCGCCTGTCCGCGAACGGAACCGGCAAAAACCAGTATGCTTACCGTCACGACTGTTCCTTTCAGCTATGGTGCATCCGGTTTAGGTGAAGCCGGAAGCCTGGCAAATCGCGGGGAACCGGTCAGCTGCGCAAGTCCCGGCGATAGACCCACAAATGGGCTGGCGGAATATTGCGCACCACGAAGTCGAAACGCTCGACGCTGTAGGAGCCACGATTGGCCGGAATGGGCGACAGCGCACCATAGGTGATCTGAACCACCGGGCGCCCTGCCGGCATCAGATCAAGTAGTTGCTCCAGCAGTGCCACGCGCTGTTCCGGCGGGAAATTGAGCATCGGGATGGCGGAGATGACACTGTCGAACTGACGGCCACGCCAGGGCGCCAGCACCTCATCCAGCTCGAAAGCGCTGCCATGGATGAAATTCACGCCAGGCATATCGGCTTTCAGCCGCTCCACGAAATCGGAGGAGTATTCCACCGAGATCAGGTTTTCGGCCTGAATCCCGCGCTCCAGAATTGCCTTTGTGATGACGCCGGTGCCCGGCCCAAGCTCCAGGACAAGGTCCTTGGTGCCTTCGGTTACGACGGAAGCCATGCGACGGGCCGTGATACCGCTGGTCGGAGCGATTGCGCCGACCGCCTTGGGCTTGTCCATCCAGCCGCGAAAGAAGCGCAGCTCTTCGTCAAACCGCTTGGCGAGCGACTTGCGCATCCCGGTATCCTTACCCATTCACGTCCTCTCCCAAATGCGCCTTGCGCCGCTACTCGCTGAAGGATTCGAAGAAGTCCTTCATGCGCGAGAAAAAGCCGGTCGACTGCGGGCTGTTCTCCTTAGAAGATATTCTTTCGAACTCTTCAAGCAAGTCCCGCTGCTTCTTGTTCAGGTTCTGCGGCGTTTCCACGGCGACCTGGATGTATAGATCACCGACTTGCGGCTGGCGCAGTATGGGCATGCCCTTGCCGCGCAGGCGGAACTGGCGGCCGTTCTGCGTGCCTTCCGGCACCTTCACGCGTGTCTGCGTGCCGTCCAGCGTTGCCACCTCGAAGGCGCCGCCGAGGGCCGCGGTGGTCATGGAAATCGGCACCTTGCAATAGAGGTCCGCACCATCGCGTTGGAAGAATTCGTGCGGCTTGACTGACAGGAAGATATAGAGATCGCCCGATGGGCCGCCGCGAAGGCCGGCCTCGCCCTCGCCGGCAAGGCGAATGCGCGTTCCGTCCTCGATGCCGGCTGGAATGTTCACTGAGAGCTGGCGCTCTTCGGTGACGCGGCCCTGGCCGGCACATTTTGCACAGGGATCGGAGATGGTCTGGCCGCGGCCATGGCATTGCGGACAGGTACGCTCGATGGAGAAGAAACCTTGTGCTGCGCGCACGCGGCCCGAACCGTGGCACAGGCCGCACTGGGTGGGTGACGTGCCGGGCTTGGCGCCGGAGCCTGAGCACTCATCGCAGGCGATGGAGGTCGGCACGTGAATTTGCGCCGTCTTGCCCGTGAAAGCCTCTTCAAGCGTGATTTCCATATTGTAGCGCAGGTCTGCACCACGGTCGCGGCTTGCCGAGCGGCGCTGGCGCGCGCCCATCATGTCGCCGAAAATGTCTTCGAAAATATCGGCAAAGCCACCGCCGCCGAAGCCCTGGCCGCCTCCACCCATACCGCCATTCTCGAATGCGGCGTGGCCGAAGCGATCATAGGCCGCGCGTTTTTGCGGGTCGCGCAGCGTCTCGTATGCCTCGTTGATTTCCTTGAACTTACGCTCAGCCTCATCATCTCCCGGATTGCGATCCGGGTGATATTTCATGGCGAGCTTGCGGAATGCGCTCTTAAGTTCTTTCTCGTCGGCGTTTCGCGACACGCTGAGCGTCTCGTAAAAGTCTGCCTTCATGAATTTGCGACTCGCTGGTTGAGCGGGAGCGTAACGCGCTCCGCGTTTCGTGCACGCAATTTAGGTATCGCTGCAGGCGAATGCCATAGTTTGCGCGAGATTGCCAGCCGATCAGGCCAGCCATCCGCTCAAGCTGGCTGTGATATCGCGTTTTTCGGCTTGTGTATGCCGAGCCAGACCAGCAGCCGCTCTGCGATACGGTTCTCGAAAACCGCGTAGGACGCGATAGCGATCGCAATCGTGATCGCCATGACCATCACAGTATAGGTGAAGAACCAGAAGGTGGAGGCACCCGCGAAATAGCGATTCCAGACAAGGGAGAAGAAGATGCTCTCGGTCACCGGATGCCACAGATATACACCGAAGGAGACAGCTGCAGCTGGCCGCAGGAATTTTGGATAGGTGTAACGGTCCGGTTCCACCACTTCGCATCGCGCAGCAAGGTAGACAGCGATCGCCAGCATGATGACGGCTGCATAGATATTGGCCTGGCTGATCATGAGCAGACATGAACTCGCCAGTGCCATCCAGGGCAGGAATCTGCTGCCGGAAACATTGAGGCCGTGACGGCGCGCGAGCATGGCGATCAACGCGCCGAGCGAAAAGTCGGCGAAGACCCGGTAGGCTCCCCAGGTGTCGGCGTAAACCCAGTGGGTCTCGGGCATGATCCCGTTTGCCACAAGGAATTCGAGGCCGCCATAGCTGGCGACGGTCACGAATGCGAGGCCAAGCAGGCCCGCGTAGCGCCAGGCGAGCGCGAGAAGGGGCAGAAGCAAATAGGCCAGCCACTCGCCTGAAAGCGACCATGAGACATAGTTGAATGTCAGATTGTCGTTCAGCCCCCAACCCTGCATCAGAAGCAGATTGGGAAGCAACGTTTCCCATTCGAAGAGATCGAGGCCGCCGCCCGTGTTCGACAGGCCGAGTTCAACCGCCAGACCAACACACACGAAATAGCCGAGTGTCGCCAGGTGTAGCGGATAGAGACGGACCAGGCGCTTGACGAGGTAAACGCGATAGGACTGCGCATCCAGCACGCGCTCGCCGTAGCGTTCGAATATCAGGAAGCCGGAGATGATGAAGAACAGGTCGAGGAGAGGGCGCAGGAGCTCAAGCCTGTCCTTTACCCAGAGGGCATCAGACGGTGCGAAATGCCCGAAATGGTAGAGCATGATCAAGAGGGCGGCCATGAGCCGCCATATCTCGAACAGGCGATAGCGGATCATCTCTTGCCCCGACTTTACGTTACGCGAGCGGATAGTCGGCAAGAAATGTTAACTCACGATAAAAGCCCGGTCGCTTTCGCAACCGGGCCTTGAAAATGTTCGCGATCTTTTGACGATCAGGCGGACTTCTTGTCGTCTTCGTCGATCTCTTCGAAATCGGCGTCGACAACGTCGTCGTCCTTCTTCTCTTCGCCAGCAGCGTCTGCAGCCGCATCAGCTTCCGCCGTTTCGGTCTGCTGTGCCTCATACATGGCCTGGCCAAGCTTCATGGAAGCCTCGGCGAGAGACTGCGTCTTGGCAGTAATTGCCTCGGCATCCTCACCTTCAAGAGCGGTCTTCAGCTCGGCGATGGCATCTTCGATCGCCTTGCGGTCGTCCTCGGAAACCTTGTCGCCGTAGTCCTTGAGCGACTGCTCGGAGGAGTGAATGAGGGCTTCACCCTGGTTCTTGGCTTCAACCAGCGCACGACGCTTCTTGTCGGCCTCTGCATTGGCTTCGGCGTCCTTGACCATCTGATCGATGTCGGCATCGGAGAGACCACCGGAAGCCTGGATGCGGATCTGCTGCTCCTTGCCGGTGCCCTTGTCCTTGGCCGACACATTCACGATGCCATTGGCGTCGATGTCGAAGGTCACTTCGATCTGCGGCACACCGCGCGGTGCGGGCGGCAGGCCAACAAGGTCGAACTGGCCAAGCATCTTGTTGTCGGCAGCCATCTCGCGCTCACCCTGGAAGACGCGGATCGTCACGGCGTTCTGGTTGTCCTCGGCCGTCGAGAAGACCTGGCTCTTCTTGGTCGGAATCGTGGTGTTGCGGTCGATGAGGCGCGTGAACACGCCGCCCAGCGTCTCGATACCCAGCGAAAGCGGGGTCACGTCGAGAAGCAGAACGTCCTTCACGTCGCCCTGGAGAACGCCGGCCTGGATGGCGGCACCCATGGCGACAACCTCATCCGGGTTCACACCCTTGTGCGGCTCCTTGCCAAAGAAGTTCTTCACCGTCTCCTGAACCTTCGGCATGCGGGTCATGCCGCCGACCAGAACAACCTCGTCCACTTCACCGGCATTCAGACCGGCATCCTTGAGCGCTGCCTTGCAGGGCTCGACGGTGCGCTTGATGAGGTCATCCACGAGGCTCTCGAACTTCGCGCGGGTCAGCTTGATGGCCAGGTGCTTCGGACCGGACTGGTCTGCCGTGATGAAGGGCAGGTTCACTTCCGTCTGCGAGGAGGAGGACAGCTCGATCTTGGCCTTCTCGGCAGCTTCCTTCAGGCGCTGCAGAGCCAGCTTGTCAGCCTTCAGGTCGATGCCGTTTTCCTTCTTGAACTCGTCGGCAAGGTAGTTGACCAGACGCATGTCAAAGTCTTCACCGCCAAGGAAGGTGTCACCATTGGTGGACTTCACCTCGAAAACGCCGTCGCCGATCTCGAGGATCGATACGTCGAAGGTGCCGCCGCCAAGGTCGTAGACGGCGATGGTCTTGCCTTCCTTCTTGTCGAGGCCATAGGCGAGTGCCGCAGCAGTCGGCTCGTTGATGATGCGCAGGACCTCAAGACCAGCGATCTTGCCCGCATCCTTCGTGGCCTGACGCTGGGCATCGTTGAAGTAGGCGGGAACGGTGATGACGGCCTTCTCGACCTTCTCGCCAAGATAAGACTCGGCCGTTTCCTTCATCTTCTGAAGGATCATCGCGGAAATCTGCGAAGGCGAATATTTCTCGCCATGGGCCTCGACCCATGCATCGCCATTGTCGGCTTTCACGATCTGGTAGGGGACAAGCTTCTTGTCCTTCTCCACCGTCGGATCCTCGAAACGGCGGCCGATAAGACGCTTGATCGCGAAAAGCGTGTTTTCCGGGTTGGTAACCGCCTGGCGCTTTGCCGGCTGGCCTACAAGACGCTCATCCTGGTCGGAAAAAGCGACGATGGAAGGCGTCGTACGCGCGCCCTCTGCATTCTCGATCACCTTTGCGTCTTTACCGTCCATGACGGCGACGCAGGAATTGGTGGTTCCAAGATCGATGCCGATTACTTTTGCCATTTTTCGTCTCTCCACTAAGCAGACCGTCAGGACCCATTCAGGCGTTCCAGGCGACAGCCCCTGTCACAAGAAAACCCGCGGCGCGCAGGGTTTTATCCCGCGTCTGTCCGCGACGTTGCGGCGTATATAAGAACCGCCATTTTATTGCGCAAGGCGATGAGCAGCATGATTTCGATATGCCTGGCCGCAAGGCTTGCGGGGCACGCTTGCTACGACGCCGGTTTACGAAGCCTTAAAGCGAACACTTAAATCAGGTCACCGAAAGTGACCCCGACTTCAGACCTTTTCTGCAACTTCCGCGCTAGGAATAATTGCGTGCAGGGGTTGTCATGCGAAGCTTGAGGGGGCTTTTCGTTGCTGCGCTTGCTGTTTTTGCAGCGAGCGCGGCCAATGCGTCACCATTCATCGGAAATCTGGCTGCAGGTGCAGTTCAACAGGCCGTTCAGCAGGTATTGTCCGTTCCCGTCAGAAGACCGAAATTGCAGATGCCTTCGTTGACCACGGCACAAATGCGCGTTGAAGCGCAATGCCTGTCACTGGGCATCTATCACGAAGCGCGCGGTGAAAGCATTGAAGGCCAGGCGGCGGTGGCGCAGGTCATTCTCAACCGCGCGCGCTCGAAGTCCTATCCTTCCAGCATCTGCGGTGTGATCTATCAGAATGCCTACAAGCTGAACCGCTGCCAGTTTTCATTTACCTGTGACCGGGTCTCCGACTTTCCGCGCGATGAGAAATCATGGCGCAGGGCCATAAAACTTTCCGAAGCGCTGCTTTGCGCAAACTGCAGCCACGCCGAGCGAAGCGTCCTGAAAAGCATCGCGCCGTTCCACCGTGCGACCCACTATCATGCCACTTATGTGCGCCCGGTCTGGGCGCGCAAATTGCGCCTTGTGGGACGCATCGGCACCCATATCTTCTTTGAAAGTGACCGGGTGTTGAGGCGGATGTGAGGGAAGACGGCCTAAACCGTCTCCCAGCCCTCATGCTCGCCCGCCCGGAAGATGGCATCGATGAAGCGCTGGTTCTTCACCGATTCTTCCAGTGCGAACAGATGGGCCTCTTCACCCTTCACCGCCTTGGCGAAGGCTTCCGCCTGCAGGCGGTACTGGCGGGTGTCGCCGAAGCGGAAGGTCGTGGATGAGCCGTGAGCGAGGTCATGCAGGATCACGCGATCATCGCCATAGATGCGTGAATTGAAGGGCGTATCCACCTCGATGAAGCCCTTGTCGCCGTGGAAGGCCATGGTCTGGCGGGCAGCCATCTGTGTGGAGACGTAGAAGCTGAGTTCGAAGTCTCCGCAATCCGCCTTCACGCTTGCATATATATCGGTGCCGAATTTCGGATCGCGCTCGACCACCGCCTGAACACGCTGCGGTTCCGTCTTCGTCACGAACCGGGTGGTCACGGTCGGGTAGACGCCGATATCCGGCAGGCCACCGCCGCCAAGTTCGGGCCGGTTGCGCATATTGTCGGGATCGACATTGTGATAGGTGAAGGCACCCTGCACATGGCGCAGGCGCCCGATCGCGCCACCGGCGATAAGGTCATGCACCTTCTGCCATTGCGGGTGGTAGGTCACCATGAAGGCCTCGGACACGACCACCTTGTTGCGGTCGCGCGCCTCGATCACTGGCTTGATGTCATCGGCATTGAGTGCGAGCGGCTTTTCCACCAGCACATGCTTGCCGGCATCTGCAGCCTTCACCGCCCACTCGACATGCTGGGAGGTGGGCAGCGGGATGTAGACCGCATCCACATCGTCACTTGCCAGAAGCTCGTCATAGGAGCCGAAGACATGGGGAATGCCGAAGCGGTCGGCTACCACCTGCCCACGCGCAGGATCGCGGCTGGCAATGGCTGTCACCACATTGTCTTCAGCATCGATGATCTGCGGTATCACCTGCTCCCGCCCGATCTTGGCCGTCGAAAGAATTCCCCAACGCAGCATGTCTGCCTCCTCTGGTACCTGAATGTCAGCCGCGCAGCGTACCGCCGGTCTGCTTTCCCACATTCTGGACGATCTTGCCTGCCAGCGCCTCGAAGTCTTCATCCGTCAGCGTCTTGTCGCTGGGCTGGATAGTGACTTCGATGGCTACCGACTTCTTGTCCTCGCCGAGCGAAGCGCCTTCGAAAATGTCAAAGACATTGACGCCGGTAATCAGCTTCTTGTCCGCACTCGCAGCGGCGCGCGTGATGCTGGATGCCTCGACGGTCTTGTCGACCACGAATGCGAAATCGCGTGTGACAGCCTGAAGCTGCGAGATCTCCAGCTTTCCGCGCGAGCGCGTCGCCTTCTGCTTCGGCTCGGGGATCGCATCGATGAAGACCTCGAAGCCGCAGAGCGGGCCGTCCACATCCAACGCCTCCAGCGTCGAGGGATGGAACTCGCCGAAGGTTGCCAGGATGATCTTCGGTCCAAGGCGGATCGTGCCGGCACGGCCCGGATGGTACCAGGACGGGGCTTCCGCCACGACCTGCAGCTTGTCAGCCGGTGCGCCGCAGGCTTCCAGCACTGCCAGTGCGTCTGCCTTGGCATCGAATACGCCAACCGGCCCTGCATTGCCCGACCAGTCGCGGCCCTGACGCTCCATATGGGCAGTGCCGCGGCGCACACCCGATGCGACGCGGCGCTGACCCTTGGGCGCGTCACTCTCATAGGTGCCGGACACCTCGAACATCGCGATATCGGCGCGACCACGATCCACATTGCGCTGCACGGCCTTCAGGAGACCCGGCAGCAGCGATGGCCGCATGTCGGACATGTCGGATGCGATCGGGTTCGACAGGCGCAGATTTTCCGCACCACCGCCGAACAGTTCGGCTTCCTGTGCCGAGACGAAAGACCAGGTCAGCGCTTCTGCCATGCCGCGCACGGCCAGCGCACGGCGCGCGAGGCGAGTGCGGATCTGGAGCGTGGTCAGGATACGGCTGTTCACCGCTCCAAAGGATCGCAGCGGCTCGGGCTTGATCTCGTTCACGCCGTTGATGCGCAGTACTTCCTCGACAAGATCGGCCTTGCCTTCGACATCCGGACGCCAGGACGGAACCGAAACCGTTGCCGCCTCGCCCTTGTCTTCCACCTTGAAGCCAAGGCGGGCGAGAATGTCAGCGGAAGTCTTCGGCTTGATCTCGATGCCGCCCAGCCGGGCAACTTCCGAATAGGGGAAGGAGATGGTCTTGGGCTCTTGTGGCTTGTAGCCCTCGACCTGCCGCTCGCTCGCCTCACCGCCGCAGATTTCCTGCACAAGGCGCGTTGCAAGCTCCAGGCCATCGACCATGAATTCCGGATCAACCCCGCGCTCGAAACGATAGCGCGCATCGGTGATGATACCGAGCGCGCGACCGGTGGAAGCTATGTTCATTGGGTCCCAGAGAGCCGATTCGATCAGCACATCGGTGGTGTTCTCGTCACAGCCGGAATGCTCGCCGCCCATGATGCCGGCGATGGATTCAACGCCATTGTCGTCCGCGATGACGCACATGTCGGAGGTCAGCTCATATTCGCGCTCATCAAGCGCGAGAAGCTTTTCGCCGTCCTTCGCGCGGCGCACGGTGAGATTGCCCTTCACCTTGGCCATGTCGAAGACGTGGAGCGGGCGGCCGCGGTCGAAGGTGATATAGTTGGTGATGTCCACCAGCGCGTTGATCGGGCGCAGGCCGATCGCCATCAGGCGCTGCTGCATCCATTTCGGTGACGCGCCGTTCTTCACGCCGCGCACGGCACGCAATGCAAAGCCGGGGCAGAGTTCCGGCGCCTCGATGGCAACCTTGACCGGCGTGTCACCGCTGCCGGAAACGGCCGCAACGCTGCCATCCTTCAATTTGCCCAGCCCTGCGGCAGCAAGGTCGCGCGCAATACCATACACACCGGTCGCATCCGGACGATTTGGCGTGAGGCCGATCTCGATGACCGGGTCATCCAGCTTGGCCCATTCGGCAAAGGCCGTTCCGACAGGCGCATCCTCGGGCAGATCGATAATGCCTTCATGGGCATCGGAGAGAAGAAGCTCGCGCTCCGAGCACATCATGCCGTGACTTTCCACGCCACGGATCTTGCCGACCGACAGCGTGACATCGATGCCAGGAACATAAGTGCCTGGTGCGGCGAAAGCACCGACGAGGCCTGCGCGGGCATTGGGAGCGCCGCAGACGACCTGAACCGGCTTGCCCTCGCCCGTATCCACCGAAAGCACCTGCAGCTTGTCGGCATCGGGATGCTTTTCCGCACTCAACACCTTTGCGATGCGAAACGGCTTGAGCGCGGACTTGTCGTCCACCTCCTCGACCTCAAGGCCGATCTCGGTCAGCTTGGCCACCACCTCTTCAAGCGTGGCGTCGGTTTCAAGGTGATCCTTGAGCCAGGAGAGCGTGAATTTCATTCGGAAGTTGCCTTATCTTCGGTTTCTTCGTTGCTGCCCAAAGCACCAGACCAGAGGTAACCCTTTTCGCCGGTACCATCGCCTACCCATTCTCGATTGAGGTCGTCAGCTTCAACGATGAACTCGATCCCGGTGTTATCTTTTCCCATAAGGCCCCGATCGACCACTTCATACCCCACTATCTTTCCTTGCCTGTAGGACGGCAGGCTGCGGGATTCGTGAAGCGCAATGTAAGCACCGTTGCGCAAGCTGTTCGCAACGTTCTCTTCGGCAACCACCCACGACCTAGAGCGAAATCTGCCGTCCGATTCAAAGGTCACTCCGTGGTCTTTAGCGCATACGAAGTGATAGCCCGCCACGTAGCCTTTATTAACCCCAACAACACGCTTAGCCTTAGCTGGTGCTCGCTTTTGGAGCTCCTCCTGGCACATTGCTACTACGTCATCGGCCCCCAGACGCCGAGCATTGTTCTGCAGCGTTCTAATGTCTTCTGTTGACATGGCAGTTATACGTTCAGGCGTGTAACCGTGCCGCATACCACTCCTCCTCAGCTGCTCAGTCCACCAAACAAAGTCGGCATGTCGAGCGGGCGGAAGCCGTAGTGTTCTATCCAGCGCAGATCGGCATCGAAGAAGGCGCGGAGATCCGGCATTCCGTATTTCAACATGGCGATGCGGTCGATGCCCATGCCCCAGGCGAAGCCCTGATAGACGTCGGGATCAAGCCCCGCATGGCGCAGCACATTGGGGTGGACCATGCCGCAGCCCAGAATTTCCAGCCAGTCCGAGCCTTCGCCGATGCGTACCTCTCCGGGCGTGGAGCGGTCGCACTGGATATCGAGTTCGAAGCTCGGCTCGGTGAAGGGAAAGAAGGACGGGCGGAAGCGCATATTGATCGAAGGCACTTCGAAGAACGCCTTGCAGAACTCCTCCAGCACCCATTTCAGATGGCCGACAGTCGAGGTCTTGTCGACGACAAGCCCTTCGAGCTGATGGAACATCGGCGTGTGGGTGGCATCGGAATCCTGGCGATAGGTCTTGCCCGGGATCACGATCCGGATCGGCGGCTCCTGCGCTTCCATCGTGTGGATCTGCACCGGCGAGGTGTGCGTGCGCAAAAGCTTGCGCTCGCCTTTTTCATCCGGGGGGAAGAAGAAGGTGTCGTGCATCTCGCGGGCGGGGTGGCCTTCGGGGAAATTGAGCGCGGTAAAATTATAGTAGTCGGTCTCGATGTCCGGGCCTTCGGCAATGGAGAAGCCGAGGTCGCCGAATATTGCGGCAATCTCGTCGATGACCTGACTGATCGGATGGATACGTCCGCGCTCGGCCGGGGCCTGCGGCACTGGCAGGGTGACATCCACGCGCTCGCGCTCCAGACGTTCGGCAATGGCGGCCTCACGCAGGACCGTGCGGCGGGCGGTGATTTCCTCCATCACGCGGTTTTTCAGACCGTTGATCGCCGGGCCCATTTCCTTGCGCTCTTCGGGCGTCATGGAACCAAGCGTCTTCAGCTTTTCGGAGACGGAGCCCTTCTTGCCGACAGCCGCGACACGTACGGCTTCCAGGGCCTGCTCATCCGCGGCATTCGCAATCTCGTCGAGGATCGATTTTTCCAGTTGCTCGAGATCAGTCATCGTCTTTCCTTGAACCGCCCGTCTTCGGCGCTTCGGCGCGCCGGTGAATTGTCTGCCACTGACTGCCCCGCAGCGGCCTGTATTTCAACCCCGCGCGATCTCAAGGCAAGTCCTCGAGAGACGCGCGGCGTACGCAATTTCGCACCGGTCAAAGAAAAACCCGCGCCGGCAGAACCAGCGCGGGTTTCCCTTAAATCATCAGCTTCGGGAAGCGCTGGCTTAAGCTACAGCGCCTTCAAACTGGTTCGGCGTCGTGTCCTTGAGGTATTCGAGCGCCGTCTTGGCCTGCTTCACCAGCGCGCCGAATGCCTGCGGCTCGTGGATGGCCATGTCGGACAGGACCTTGCGGTCGATCTCGATACCAGCCTTGTTCAGGCCGTCGATGAGGCGGCCATAGGTCAGGCCATGCTCGCGTGCAGCAGCGTTGATACGCTGGATCCACAGAGCGCGGAAATTACGCTTGCGCGCCTTGCGGTCGCGGTAAGCGTACTGCATCGACTTTTCGACCGCCTGCTTGGCGACACGAATGGTATTCTTGCGACGGCCGTAAAAGCCCTTGGCGGACTTCAGAACCTTCTTGTGCTTGGCGTGGGCGGTAACGCCCCTCTTTACGCGTGCCATTGCATGATCTCCTTATATCTCGTCCGCACTAATCAGAAGCTGTAGGGCATGTATTTCTTGATGATCTTGGTGTCCGGTTCGGACAGGACCATCGTGCCCCGCGCATCGCGGATGAACTTTTTGGAACGCTTGATCATGCCGTGGCGCTTGCCAGCAGCACCGACCTTGACCTTGCCGGTGGCGGTAACCTTGAACCGCTTCTTGACCGAAGACTTCGTCTTCATCTTGGGCATTTTGCTTCTCCGTTTTATGCGCTCGAGCCCATTGTCATTCGGCCACCGCAAGCGGGGCAACAGAACTGGAGTTCAAGCTTTTTCAGCATTTGGAACCGACACGGCATGCCCTGCCGGCCGGTTCGGGACGCGGCGTTATAGCGATAGGGAAGCCGGCACGCAACCGGATTCCGCAACACTCAATTCAAGAAAGAGCGGACTGCCGGAAAGGGCAATCCGCTCCTTCATGTTCTTGAAGATCGGGTGGCGCGATTAGCGCGGCGCCAGGACCATCATCATCTGACGGCCTTCGAGCTTTGGCTCGGCCTCGACCTTGGCAATCTCTTCCACCTCTTCGCGTACGCGATTGAGCAGCTTCATGCCCAGTTCCATATGGGCCATCTCGCGGCCACGGAAGCGCAGGGTCACCTTGACCTTGTCGCCAGCCTCGAAGAAACGCCGCGCTGCCTTCAGCTTCACCTCATAGTCATGGGTGTCGATGTTCGGACGCATCTTGATCTCCTTGATCTCGACGGTCTTCTGCTTCTTGCGCGCTTCGGCTGCCTTTTTCTGGCTCTGGTATTTCAGCTTGCCCAGATCGGTGATCTTGCACACCGGCGGTTCGGCATTCGGCGATACCTCCACGAGGTCGAGCCCGGCATCCTGTGCAATACGCAGGGCTTCGTCGGTTGAGACGACGCCGCGATTGTTGCCTTCGTCGTCGATCAGCTGGACGCGCGGAACGCGGATATCGCGGTTGGCGCGCGGCCCTTCCTTGACCGTGGGAGGCGCTTTGAATGGTCTGCGAATGGTCGTTGTCTCCTCAAATCATTGACGGATCATGTCTACCCGGCGCAGCAGGTTGTCGCCTATGTGCGTTTTGCGGGATGGGTGTCAATAGCATAAGCATAGGCAAGAATCACGCTGCAAGCGCTATGTAGTGCCTGATTTTGCGCGCAAAAGGGTTCAAATTTCGATTCAACAGTCATGGAGAGTGCCGTGTCGGGAAGCGAGTTGCGACAGATCGAGGTGGATGGAACGCGCATCGCGGTGCGCCATCGCACCGGCGGCAGCCCCGGTCTTGTCTGGCTTGGCGGCTATCGATCAGACATGTGTGGCACGAAGGCCTTGGCGCTTGATGAATGGGCGGCATCGAAGCAACTCGCAATGACGCGCCACGACTATTCCGGCCATGGAGAATCCGGCGGTGCTTTCGAGGACGGCACGATCTCACGCTGGCTGGACGAGAGCCTTGTGGTCTTCCGTGAATTCACTTCCGGCCCCCAGATCCTTGTGGGGTCGAGCATGGGCGCGTGGGTGGCGCTGCGCATGATCCAGGAGTTGCACAAGGCCGGAGAGGGTGACCGCGTGGGCGCGCTTCTGCTTCTTGCACCCGCTCCCGATTTCACCTTTGAACTGATGGAGCCCCAGCTGAGTGACGCCCAGCGCGAGATGCTGCAGGAGGAAGGCGTTCTGCGCGAGCCGTCCGAATATTCCGACGAGCCCAATATCTATACGCGCGCGCTTTTCGAGGATGGCGCGAAGAACCGTGTTCTCGACGGTATCATCGACACGCACTGCCCCGTGCATATTCTCCAGGGCATGCAGGACCCGGATGTGCCCTATGCGCATGCGATGAAGCTGGTCGAGCATCTGCCGGCAGATGATGTCACGCTGTCGCTCATTCGCGACGGCGACCACAGACTTTCCCGCCCTCAGGATATCGAGATGATCCTGCGGGTGACGGAAGGACTGATCGAGCAGGTTCAGAAGCGGGTTGCGTAATCAGCGGCAGGCGATATGCGCCTGTTTATCTTGAAATCGCGCATTTCGCCCCCCATCTCATTCATGCGGCCGCGCCCGACTGAACGTGATTTGAGGAACCGTGACATGACCAATTCTGCACTTCTCCGTCCGGCGTGGACGCCGGCGACGATTGCCCTGATGGTGATCGGCTTCATGCTGTTCTGGCCGCTTGGCCTTGCGATGCTCGCCTATATTCTGTGGGGCGACCGCCTGAACGCATTCAAGAGCGATGTAAACCGCGCTACCGACGGCCTGTTCTCTAACTTCAAGGGCGCATCCCAGACCTATGCGTCGACCGGCAATGTCGCGTTCGACGACTGGCGTTCAGCCGAGCTGGAGCGCCTTGAGGAAGAACGCCGCAAGCTGGATGCGATGCGCGACGAATTTGACGAATATGTGCGCGAGCTGCGCCGTGCCCGCGATCGTGACGAGTTCGACCGTTTCATGAACGAGCGCAAGGCCGGGCGCGGAAACCCAGTTACCGAGGCCGGCGACGCGAACTAATTTCGTATCAACCAGCCCAGTCAACTGATGAAACGGCGTCTTAGGGCGCCGTTTCTTTTTTGCCGCGCGAAGCTGTTCCTGCGGCGCCTTCCTGCATTATCATCACGAGATGATTCCCCGGATGCTCAAGCGCACATCCAAGCCAGCCAGACCACCTGAAGACCGGCACATGGACGTGCTTGGGCGACAGGTGCCGTTGCGTGTGGTGGAAAATGCCCGCGCCAAGCGGCTGACCCTGAGAATCGCCGCCGGCGGGCAGTTGCGCGTAACCATTCCGCCAGGGATTTCGGAACGCCAAATCGATGATTTTCTGCAGCGTCATCGCGGCTGGCTGGAGGAACGGCTGAGGAAGCTGCCGGAACATCCGGTGGTGCGGCCCGGCGTGAAGATCCCAATCCGCGGCGTGCCGCATCTGATCTGCCACGAGCCGGGGAAACGGGGAACCGTCGCCCTGGGGGAGAAGGATGGCCAAAAGCTTCTGATCGTGCACGGCGATATTCAGCACCTGCCTCGGCGCATTGCCGACTTTCTCAAGAAGGAAGCGCGCAGGGAGATCGAGCCGCTGGTGCTGAAGCATACGGCAAGCGTTGGCAGACCTGCCAAGGCCACGCGCTACAAGGATACATCAAGCCGCTGGGGCTCGTGTACTTCCGATGGCGTGCTTTCCTTTTCCTGGCGCATCATGATGGCCCCACGTCCCGTCATAGACTATCTGGTTGCGCATGAAGTGGCGCATCTGCGCGAGATGAACCATGGCCCCAGATTCTGGAAGCTGTGCAGGGAGCTTTGCCCCGACACAGACCGCTGCAAGGACTGGCTCAAGCGAAACGGTACGGCGCTGCAGGCGATAAGGTTTCGAAGTGAGTAGTGAGTAGTGAGTAGTGAGTAGTGAGTAGTGAGTAGTGAGTAGTGAGTAGTGAGTAGTGAGTAAGCTGCACTGCGGCGCGGGTGGCAGCGCAAGCGGGGTGCCCAACTTCGCACTATTTTTCTGATTACTATTCACACCATAAGCGTTTCGTGCGAACTCCGGTGCCCATGACACTCGACATCAAGATATGCGGATTGAAGAGCCGCGAGGCCATCGCCACGGCACTGGAGGAAGGTGCCAGCCATATCGGCTTCATCTTCTTCGAAAAAAGCCCGCGCCATCTGGAGCCTGCAGAGGCCGGGCTGCTGCGCGATGCGGCTTCGGGAAAGGCCAAGGTGGTAGCTGTGACGGTTGATGCCGATAATGCGGCATTGGACGAGATCGTCTCGGTTGTCAGGCCCGACATGCTGCAGCTTCATGGCAGGGAAACGCCCGAGCGCGTTGAAGAGGTGCGACAGCGCTACAATCTGCCGGTGATGAAAGCCTTCGCCGTTCGAGAGGCCGGCGACCTCGACAAGATCGAGCCCTACAAGGGCGTTGCCGATCGCTTCCTCTTCGACGCCAAGGCACCCAAGGGGTCTGAACTTCCTGGCGGTAATGGCGTTTCCTTCGATTGGACGCTTCTGGCTCGCCTTGACGAAAGCGTGGACTACATGCTTTCCGGTGGCCTCAATGCGGGCAACATCGCCGATGCACTTGCCGTGGCAAACCCGGCTGGTCTCGATATATCGTCTGGCGTGGAAGACGCGCCCGGCGTAAAGAGCCAGCAGAAGATACGCGAATTCTTCCGCGCCGTTCGCGCCGCGGTCTAAACATCCAGGGAGGCGGGCATGAACCAGCCGGCTCAGCCAAATTCATTTCGTACCGGTCCCGACGAGCAGGGCATGTTCGGCATTTTCGGCGGACGCTTTGTCGCCGAAACACTGATGCCGCTCATTCTCGACCTGCAGGAACACTGGGATGCGGCCAAGAAGGATCCGGAGTTCAAGACCGAGCTCGAGCATCTGAACAAGCATTATACCGGCCGCCCCTCGCCCGTATATTTCGCCGAGCGCCTGACGGAGCATCTTGGCGGCGCTAAGATCTATTTCAAGCGCGACGAGCTGAACCATACGGGCAGCCACAAGATCAACAATTGCCTTGGCCAGATCCTTCTCGCCAAGCGCATGGGCAAGACCCGCATTATCGCGGAAACGGGTGCCGGCCAACATGGTGTGGCATCGGCAACGGTTGCCGCACGTTTCGGCCTGCCATGCGTTGTCTATATGGGCGCCACTGATGTCGAGCGCCAGGCACCGAACGTCTTCCGCATGCGCCTGCTGGGCGCGGAGGTGAAGCCCGTCTCCTCCGGTCACGGCACGCTGAAAGACGCCATGAACGAGGCGCTGCGCGACTGGGTCACCAATGTCGAAGACACCTATTACCTGATCGGAACGGCTGCAGGCCCCCATCCCTATCCGGAACTGGTACGCGAATTCCAGGCCGTGATCGGCAAGGAGACGAAGGAGCAAATTCAGGAGATCGAAGGCCGCCTGCCGGATATGCTGGTGGCGGCAGTCGGTGGTGGCTCCAACGCCATCGGGCTCTTCCACCCCTTCCTTGACGACAAGGATGTGCAGATCGTCGGCGTGGAGGCTGGCGGCAAAGGGCTTGAGGGCGAGGAGCATTGCGCCTCGCTGACGGCTGGCAGGCCCGGCGTTCTTCACGGCAACCGCACCTATCTGCTTCAGAATGAGGACGGTCAGATCAAGGATGGCCATTCCATCTCTGCCGGTCTCGACTATCCGGGTATCGGGCCTGAGCACTCCTGGCTGCGCGAGACGGGCCGCGTCGAATATGTGCCGATCCGCGATGACGAGGCTTTGGAAGCCTTCCAGCTTCTCACCCGCCTTGAGGGCATCATTCCCGCGCTCGAACCCAGCCACGCCCTGGCCGAGGTCATCAAGCGGGCGCCGAAGATGGGCAAGGACCAGATCATCGTCATGAATCTGTGCGGCCGCGGCGACAAGGACATCTTCTCCGTCTCCAAACATCTTGGCATGGATGTGAGCTGATGACCGGCTTCATCGACATATGGGTGACCTGTCCGGACCGGGACGTGGCCGGCAAGATTGCCAAGGCCACGCTGTCGGAACGCATTGTGGCCTGTGCCAACATCTTCGGCACGGTCTCCAGCATCTATCACTGGAAGGGTGCGATCGAGAGCGAGGAAGAAGTGCCGCTTCTTCTGAAGACGCGGGCAGAGCACTTCGAGGCGGTGCGCAAGCTTGTGCGCGAGCACCATACCTATGATGTGCCAGCCATCGTTGCCACGCCCATCACCGAAATCGACACCGACTATGCGGACTGGCTCCGCGACGAGACGAAAGACCCGGCATGAGCGAGACCCGTATCGACCGCCGCATGGCGAAGCTTAAGGCGGAAAACCGCCCTGCCCTTGTCACCTATTTCATGGGCGGCGATCCAGACTACGAGACATCCCTGTCGGTCATGAAGGCGCTGCCGAAGGCGGGCAGCGACATCATCGAGCTTGGCATGCCCTTTTCCGACCCGATGGCCGATGGCCCGGCGATCCAGGCGGCAGGCCTGCGCGCGCTGAAGAACGGTCAGACGCTGAAGCGCACGCTGGAAATGGCCCGCAGCTTCCGTGAGGAAGATGATGAAACGCCGATCGTCATGATGGGCTACTACAACCCCATCTATATCTATGGCGTGGACAAGTTCCTCACCGATGCGAAGGCGGCAGGCATCGACGGTCTGATCATCGTGGACCTACCGCCGGAAATGGACGAGGAGTTGTGCATCCCGGCACTCAAGGCTGGCCTCAACTTCATTCGTCTGGCGACACCGACCACTGACGACAAGCGTTTGCCGAAGGTGCTCGAGAACACCTCGGGCTTCGTTTACTATGTCTCGATGACCGGCATCACCGGCTCGGCACTCACGAATGTGCAGAAGGTTGGCGGAGCAGTGAGCCGCATCAAGGCCCATACGCCTCTTCCCGTCTGCGTCGGTTTCGGCGTAAAGACAGCCGCTCAGGCGCGCGCCATTGGTGCGGAAGCGGATGGCGTCGTGGTGGGCACTGCCATCGTCAATGCAGTTGCAAATGTCATCGGACCGGATGGAAAGACCACCGCCGACCCGGCAGAAGCGGTTGCAACCCTGGTGCGAGGTCTGGCAGATGGTGTTCGAGAAGCGCGGCTGACCGCAGCCGAGTAAAAATTAGAACGGTTTTCTGGGGAGCTTTGAGCTTCCCGCGGGATTGTGAAGGAAGGCGACGGCCATGAACTGGATCACGAGCTATGTGCGGCCGAAAATCAACTCCATGCTGGGCCGGCGCGACATGCCGGAAAATCTCTGGATCAAGTGTCCGGAGACCGGCGAGATGGTCTTTCACAAGGACCTTGAGGAAAATCAGTGGGTCATCCCCGCATCCGGCCACCATATGCGCATCTCGGCCAAGGAGCGGCTTCGCTTCTTCTTTGACGAAGGCAAGTATGAGACGCTGGACAACCCGAAGGTCACCGTCGATCCGCTGAAATTCCGTGACGAGCGCCGCTACACGGACCGCCTGCGCGATGCAAAGGCAAAGACCAACATGGAGGATGCGATCCTCAATGCGGTCGGCGCCATTCATGGCCAGAAGATCGTCGCCACCGTGCAGGACTTCTCCTTCATGGGCGGCTCGCTCGGCATGGCTGCTGGCGAAGCCATCGTGAAGGCGTTTGAAACCGCTGCCGATCGCAAACTCCCCCTCGTCCTGTTCGCCGCATCGGGTGGCGCGCGCATGCAGGAAGGCATCCTTTCGCTGATGCAGCTTCCACGCACCACCGTTGCGCTGGACCGCCTGAAGGAAGCGGGGCTGCCCTATATTGTGGTGCTGACCAATCCGACGACCGGTGGCGTGACGGCATCCTACGCAATGCTGGGCGACATCCATATCGCGGAACCGGGTGCGCTTATCGGCTTTGCCGGCCCCCGCGTCATCGAGCAGACGATCCGCGAAAAGCTTCCGGAAGGCTTCCAGCGCGCCGAATATCTCAAGGAACACGGCATGGTCGACATGGTCGTCTCCCGCCTCGAGATGAAGGCTACCGTGGCGCGCCTCATCAAGATCCTTCTGAAGGTCGAGGAAAAGGTGGAGCTTCTGCCGCCCGCCTCGGAAAGCTCTGAAGCAGTGAAGGTGGAAGCCGACGCGGTGCCAGCCGAGAAGACCAAGAACGAAAATCCCAGCGCTTGACCCGCGATATTGAACCTGGGGCATCGGAGGCTTGCCCATGAGCCGTGCGGCAGCGGCAATTGAAGAGTTGATGAAGCTTCATCCGAAGGGTTTCGACCTTTCACTGGAGCGCATCAGCCGCCTTCTGGAGCGATTGGGCAATCCGCAGGACCGTATGCCGCCGGTAATCCATATTGCCGGCACCAATGGTAAGGGCTCTGCCTCCGCCTTCGCGCGGGCGCTTCTTGAAGCTGGCGGCAAAACCGTACATGTCCACACATCTCCCCACCTCGTGAACTGGCACGAACGCTACAGGCTGGGCGATGAAGGTGGCGGCAAGCTCGTTCACGACGACATACTTGCAGATGCCGTGGAGCGTGTGGCGCAGGCCAATGCCGGTGAAAGCATCACCGTTTTCGAGATCCTGACGGCAGCCATGTTCGTGCTCTTTTCCGAGCATCCAGCCGATGCTGCCATCGTCGAGGTCGGGCTTGGCGGTCGCTTCGATGCCACCAATGTCATCGCAGAACCGGCGGTCAGCCTCATAATGCCGGTATCACTCGATCATGAAGCCTATTTGGGCGACCGCGTGGAGTTGATCGCGGCAGAGAAGGCCGGTATTATCAAGACGGGTCATCCCGTGATCATCGGCCAACAGGAGTGGGATGCGGCTCGCGACGTGCTCGTTGCGACCGCCGAACGACTTCGCTCACCGATGCGCGTCTATGCGCAGGATTTCCTTGCGATCGAGGAAAACGGGCGGATGGTCTATCAGGACGAGGAAGGGCTGTTCGACCTGCCCTTGCCGCGCCTGCCGGGACGGCATCAGCTCGCCAATGCCGCCGCTGCCATTGCGGCAGTGAAGGCCGCTGGTTTCAACGTTACTGCGGAGCAGGCGGAAAAGGCCATGGACAGTGTCAGCTGGCCTGGGCGTCTGCAGCGTCTGAACAGCGGCAAGCTTGTCGATATTGCACCGGCAGATGCAGAGATCTGGATTGATGGCGGGCACAATCCGGGTGCCGGATCGGTTATTGCCGAAGCGCTGGCTGGCGAAGAGGAACGACGCTCCATGCCGCTCTTCCTTATCGCCGGAATGCTGAACACCAAGGATCAGAGCGGCTATTTCCAGTCATTCGCCAGTATCGCACGCCATGTATACACGGTACCTGTGAACAACAGCGATGCAGGCGTTCCTGCAAGCGAGTTGGCGGTGCGTGCATCGGAAGCCGGACTTTCTGCCGAACCCGTCGCATCAGTGGAAAATGCGCTCAAATTGCTGCGTGATGCCGGAGAAACGGAGGGGCCTCCTCGCGTCCTCATCTGCGGATCGCTCTATCTGATGGGCGAGGTTCTGGCGGCGAACGGAACACCGCCCGAATGAAAAAAGCCCGGCGCCAAGGCCGGGCTTTTCCGAAAATGTCGAGGGGCTTTCTACACCGCGCCGCTGACCCATGCGGAAAGGGCGGTCTTGGGAGCAGCCCCCACCTTCATGTCGGCCACTTCGCCATTCTTGAACATCAAAAGCGTGGGAATGGAGCGCACGCCGTACTGGGCGGCAAGCTCGGGGTTCTCGTCGATGTTCAGCTTGGCGATCTTCACCTTGCCGTCGAGTTCGTTGGAGATCTCTTCCAGCGCGGGGGAGATCATCTTGCAAGGACCGCACCACTCGGCCCAGAAATCCACCACTACTGGCTCATTTGCCTGCAGCACGTCGGACTGGAAGTTGTTCTTGTCAACGGTGACGGTGGCCATGAGCCTCTCCTTGTCGTCATCAATTAAGCTGGAAGCGGATGTGGGGCATCAGCCCCGACTGTTCAAGTCCAGTTTTTTCACGCTCACGTGAGTCCCGCAAGGGCTTCTTCCATCGCTTCGGGGCCGACTTCGATCAGTCTGGGTGCTTCAGTGAAGAGAAGCGCTGCACAGATGCCGTGTTCCGGATAGAGCGGCTTCAGAAGGCGTGCATAGAGGGCCATCTGTGCAACATAGGCCTTTGGCACCTCTGCGATCGTTCGCGGGGGAGGGCGGTTGGTCTTGTAGTCCACGATAAGGACCTTCTTATCCTGAACCACCAGTCTGTCTATCTTGCCGGCGACCGCACGCTGTCTCCCGGCAAGTCTGATCTCTCCCATGAGCGAGACTTCCGCGCGAGAGGCAGGCGAGAAAAGAGGTCTGAACGTCTCGTCTTCCAGAATTGCAAGAACCGATTGCACCGCTGCCTTGCGCTCGGCTTCGCCCCAGGATGCCCCGGCGCGAGCGATGTGGCGCTCAGCTGCAGCCGTGCGCGCCTCATCCGGCAGGTCCGGCAGAAGCTGCAACAACCGATGCATGGCGGTGCCACGTTCCATGGCCCTGTTCGGCCCCTTTTCCGGGCCCAGAACAGGAGATGCCGGTGGCGGGGCGGAATCGGCATCCGGTTCGATCAAAGCGTATGCGCCGGAGGGGCTGAGGGGTCTTGGCAGTTCGGCTGGGCGCTCCAAAGTTTCATTGAAGTGTGCAGGAAGCTCATACGAGCCTTCATGCTCCACGATATCCTGCTTCAGCTCGAATGGTCCGGTGGGTGTCACGCGGTAACGCATCACCGGGGCGCAATCGGCAGGATCCGCCAGTTCTTCAACATGTCCGGATGCTGCGAAGGCATCGCGTACCATGTCGTGCCAGGTTGGATCGGAAGATGCTTGCTTCCCACGATAACCGCAGACAATGAGGCGGTCCTCCGCGCGGGTCATGCCGACATATAGAAGCCGGCGGTATTCCTCCTGGGCCTTGCTCGCGAATTCGGTGTCGATTTCCCGCGAAAGGCTGTTTGAAAGGCTTGTATCCCCACGCCACAGATAGGCTGGCAACGGTTCCTCGTATCGCTTCTGCTTGAGCAGAAAAGGTATCAGTTCCGGACGGTGGCTGTGGGTGAAGGCCTTGCTCCCCGGGTCGACAAGAAACACGACCGGCGCCTCCAGACCCTTGGCGGCATGGACCGTCATGATGCGCACTTCATCGCGCGCCTGATCCATCTCACGCTTGATCTCGGGTGCAGCTCCGCCCAACACGGCGAGAAGCGCTTCCAGTCCCACGACACCGCTGCGCTCGCTCGCAAGGCAATAGGAGAGAAACTCATCGAGAATGTCGTTTGCCTCGTGACCGAGCCGCGCGACAAAGCGCTGGCGCATTCCCGGCTGTCGGTCTGTCCCGGTCAGAATTTCACTGAAAAGCTCGAAGACCTGGCTGAAGCCTGCCCTGTTCTGCCAACGGTCAAGTGTCTCCACCACATTGGCCAGCCATGGTTCCTGCTGGGCGCGGCGGTGAAGGGCCTGATAGAGCGAGGTGGATTTCCCCCGCTTCCATCCGATGCGGAAAAGATCATCGTCATCCAGGCTGAAGATCGGGCTTTTGAGAACCGCTGCAAGCGACAGGTCGTCATGCGGCTGCAGCAAGAACTTACCCAATGCCAACAGATCCTGCACAGCGATATGGGCAGTCAGACGGAGGCGGTCGGCACCGGCCACCGAAACGTTGCGCTCCTTTAGGCTGCGCGAAAGAGCGTGAACGAAACGGTCGCGCTTTCGCACAAGCACCAGAATATCGCCAGGCTTGAGGCGACGCTTCTGTCCTTCGAGGGTTTCACCATCCTTCAGCCACTGGCAGATGCGGTCGGCCATGAGTTCGGCCAGTCGCGCGGCGGGCGCTGACGTGTGGTCGACGGCTTGGGTCCAGTCGTCCGGCTCCTCGACTGTTTCAGGCGTCAGAGACTGCCAAAGTTCGACATAGCCGGGTGCGTTGTCCCGCACGGCCTTGTGCTCAAGCGGCTCGGGGTCACGGGTCAGGCCACGGCGGGCCTCTTCCCGCGCGAAGACCGTGTCCACCGCGCTCAATACGTCATAGGTGGAGCGAAACGAATGTGTCAGCCGCACGCGCTCGAATTGCGCACCGGCCTCGCCCACCTGCCGCTCGAACTCCATTCCGCTCTCGGCAAAAGCGGCCGGCTCTGCGCCCTGAAACGAGTAGATCGACTGCTTCTCATCACCGACCGCGAAGATCGTGCGCTCGATGTCCTCGCGTGCGCCTTCGCCTGCGAAAAATTCCGATGTGAGCATGCGCACGATCTGCCATTGCTCGGGGCTCGTATCCTGCGCTTCATCAATCAGGACGTGATCAATGCCGCGGTCGAGCTTGAACTGAACCCAGGGCCCCACATCCTGCCGCGCAAGCAGGTTGACGGTGCGCATGATGAGGTCGTTGAAGTCGAGAAAACCCCTTGCCTGCTTGAGCCGCTCGTAACGCGCGATCAGGGCGTCGGCGATGGTCAGTGCAGAACGCGTCGCCTGAAGCATCTCGAACTGGTTTAGCCGGTCAATGTCCTGCTGGATCTGTTCCGCCGCTGCACAGTAGCGCTCGTAGATGCCCGGCAGAGCTGTGCGCATTGCCTTCTTGAAAGTCTTATCAGCATAAATCTCACCCTTTCCGGTCAACATCGCCCTGGCAAAAAGCTTTAGGCGCCGCGCAGGATCTTTTTCAGCATAGGCCGCAATAGCCGTTTCACCGATCTGCTTCAGGAATTGCTTCGCATCCGTCTCTTCGGCATGTGCCATGATTTCCCGGAAATCAGAATCGGCGAAACCGGGATAGGGCCAGTTGCCTGCCGCGATGGTCTCTGCGGTCTCTTCCGCGGAAAAACCGTGCGCCTCGAAGAGTTCGGCATAGGGTTCAGGCGGCTGGCCAACCCTGTCTATGAAACGACGCAGCTTTTCGCGCTTGCTGACCACTTCCGCCAGAAGCTTGTCCAAGCCGGTCTCACCTGCCCTGTCGATGACTTCGGCGAATGCTTCCGCAAGGCGGCCATCTGCTCCCGAGGCGATGTTGCCAAGCAGGTCACGCCGCGCCTCTGCAACAAGCGCTTCCTCCATCTGCCCGTCGAGAAGCTCGAAATGGCCTGCGATATTCGCTTCCAGCGGGAACTGGTGGAGTATGGCTTCGCAGAATGCGTGAATGGTCTGGATCTTCAACCCGCCCGGGGTTTCCAGTGCTCGGGCAAAAAGCCTGCGTGCCTGAGCAATCGTGGCAGGCCCCGGCTTGCGGCGCTCTGTCGCTTCGATGTTCCTTGCCAGCTCCGCTTCGTCCATCAGGCTCCAGCGCGCCAGTGTGCCGAAGACGCGGTTTGCCATGTTGGCAGCCGCCGCGCGGGTATAGGTCAGGCAGAGGATGCGCGAGGGGTCGGTGCCCTGAAGCAGAAGCCGGATCACGCGCTGGGAGAGGACATGGGTCTTGCCCGAACCGGCGTGAGCGGCAACCCAGGCGGAACGCGCCGGGTCCGACGCCATGGACTGCAGGCGCAGTGTTTCGGCTGGAATCTCAAGCTTGCCGCTCATTCGCCACCCTCGCCATTGGCACCATCGTCTCCGGCCGACCATTCGAGAACTCGCGCAAGATGGTCGTAGTAGCCTTCGGTGTCGCTTTCCTTGAAAGGTAGTGCTCTGGAGAGATAGCCGACATCCGGATTGTCGTAGTGAGCGAGCATTCGCTGGAGCCGCTGCCAGGACTCCTCGGCGAGATCGGCGGCCGATTTGTCTGCGCCCTTCACCGAAAGGACCGAGTCACCCTGCACCTCACCCTTGGCCTTCAGGCGCACATAAAGCAAATCCTGTGTTTCGGGCGAGCCAAGTTCTGCAAACGCGCCGCGTTCCAGAAGAGCCGCTTCGAGTGGAAGCTGCGGGGCCAATAGCCGGTAAGCCTGAGTGACGCTGGGATATGAGCCGGTCTTGTAGTCGATGATCTCCGCGCCTCCATCGGTGCGGATGTCGATGCGGTCAGCCCTGCCTGAGAGCGTTTTTTCTCCCTGAACCACGACCTTGCCCGCCACGACCTCCACATGGCGTGCCGCGACAAGTCCTGCGCGCTCGCTCTCCCAGCGGATGAATTCTGCTGCCGTGCGCTCGAAGCGGGGCCACCATACCGCTTCCACATCGGCGGGAAGTGCCACCTCCGCAAACAGGTCACGACCGGCCTGCAGAAGCTCCCCGAGCGCTTCAGGCCCTGCCGGATCTCTGCTTGTGGCGATGAAATGCTCCAGAATATCGTGGAAGAGATTGCCGCGCTCCGCAGCACCGGGATCGCGTATTAGCGGGTCCAGAGGATGTAGCCCGAGGATACGGCGGGCATAGATTGCATAGGGATCGCGCCTGAGCGTCTCGACTTCCGTGACAGAGAAATGCGTCGGTCGCGCTTCGATCGGCGGCTTGGGTTCGGGACGTCTGACAAATGGTTCGCGTCCCGCCGCCTCCAGCTGTCGGGTCCACGCGATAAAGCGCGCGCCCCTGTGGCGCAATTGCTGCGATGCTTCTTCACCGATACAGGCCGTCAGCCGCTGGAGCCAACGCGATGCAACTGCCGGGGCTTCGCCTGCGCGCGATGCCCGCGAGAGAATGACTTCGGGCGCACCCATCGCCATCATGAAATCATGGGCGGAGAGACCGATGCGGCGCTCGGGCGGTTCAAGCTCAAGATCCGATTTCATGACCCGGGACAGAAAACGGTCTGACGCCGGTACCTGCGGCCATGAACCTTCGTTCAAGCCACCAAGAACCATGACGTCGACATGCTGCAGACGTGCCTCGAGCGTCCCCCATATGGCCACGCGCTGATCTGCCCCCGGTGAAGGCTTCACCGCCTGCCCGGCACTCAAAGCCGCGTAGATGTCCGGCCATTCGCTTGCTTCCAGCTCAAGTGGAGCTTCCGTGGAGACCAGCTGTGACAGGAAAGCAGCCAATGCGTCGCCGGCATCGCCGCCATAAACGGCATCGAGCTTGCCATCCGGCGAACAGCCCATCGCCTCCAGAGCCTGAACACTGATGCGTGCGATCTGCGCCAGAGGCAGTGTGCTTCCGCGCAGCGCGGCGAGAGGAGCAACGGCTTTGACAAGCCGTTTGAGTACATTGCGCGCCGCTTCCGCATCCGCTTCACTGAAACGCTCCATCCAGAACGGCTTCCTGGAAGCAGCCGCCCACATCTCCAGTCGTTCTTCGAACAACTGATCAAGGCTTGCCAGGTCGGGTCGGCCGGTGCCGCCTCTCAGCGATACCAGTTCCACCCATTCCACTGCGTGACGTGTCTGACTGCGCGGAAGAGACAAGTTGAGCAGCGGGTGTTTCAAGAGACTGATGATGGGGACCGGATCGCCCGGGCGCATAGACGCTTCCAGAAGGAGACGCAAAAGCGTCGCCGGTGGCGTTTCGGACAATGGCGTGCCGGCTGAATCGTCGGCTTCAATACCAAAGCGACGCAATTCTGCTGCCACGCGACGCGCAAGTGTGCGGTCAGGCGTCACAAGTGCAGCTGTGCGCCCTTCCGTGGCGATGGCATCTCGCAGGGCAACGGCAATGGCGAATGCTTCTTCACGCTGGCTGGCCGCTTCGATCAGGCTGACGCCATCAAGTGCTCCATCCGCGAGCGTCTTCGCGATGAAGGGGCGCATTTCCGACCAGCGATCTGTGGTCTCCGCCGGACGCATCGCCTCTGCCATGAGCCTTCGTCGTGCTTCAAGCGCGGGTGTCGGTTCGGCCAGAACGGCGATATCCTGCCGCTGCATCCTGATCGAATTCACGAGCTTTTTCAGGCCGAATTGGGGGTGACCACATGATGCCGGTGATGTCGCCGCGTCCAGAGACGCCCAGGAAGTGTCATCAAGTGCGGTGTCGAATCCCGGCAGGACCACAGCACCTTGCGGCAGCCGGGCAATGGTGGCGAGGAGGCGGGCGGTTGCTGGTATGGAACCTGTTGACCCTGCTGCAATCACCGGTCCCCGATGCAGGCCGTTGGCCAGCCGGCGGGCTTCCGCATCCAGCATGGCGTTGCGATGGGCGGCCGGGTTCGAGCGATCATAGGCTGCCAGCACATTTGGCCAATGGCTGGTGACGATGGAGAGAAAATCGAGCGTGACCTGCCACCAGCCGGCAAGTTCACGAGGGACAAGATCGGACAGGCGCGACCAGTCCGCCTGCTCGGTTTCGATCTCGTCCATGAGATTGGCGAGATCGCGGGCGAGCCACAGGCCATCGGCGAGGGTGGCTGGAACCACCACACCTTCTGCAAATCGCTCGGCAACATGGGCCGGAACCCGGGCCTTCCATGCCTGCACGAGCGGTCCGAGCAGAAGAATGCGGTCGAGATTGGAAATGGGCGGCGCAAGGTCGAGCGCGGCCTGTGCACCGGTCGGGTCGAAATCCGCCAGATCACTCTCGAACTCACCCAGTGCCCTGATCACGGGCAGGATCGCGGACTGGCCGCCCAGCCGATCAAGAAATGCACTGCGCAAAGCACGCACGGCGCGCCGCGTTGGCAGATAGATCGTTACATCGGAAAGCGCGAGCGGCGAGCCATCGTGGCGAAAGCCGTCGACAAGCCTGCCCGACAAAAGCGCATCCACGAGCGTGGGCAGGAAGGACACGCCAGGCGGAATGGTGCGAACATTGGGGTTTTCGCGCAGCATCAGCTGCCCCGTAACTGCCTGATGGCCTGCTCTGCCGGCGCGATGGCGTCTGGTGTGCCAACGGTGATCCAGTGGCCTTGAAGCGGCAGACCATAAAGCCTGCCGGCTTCGATGGCACGATCGAAATAGATGTTCAGGGAATGCGGTTTGGCTGAAGCATCAGAAAAGACAGCCGGGTTAACGATGCCGGAGCCCGCATAAATATAGCCCTCGGCACTTCCTTGAGCACGGCGGATGGCTCCCGCAGCCTCGCCAGCGGTTTCGTTCATGAGAAAGTCGATTTTGCCGCTGTGGCCGGTCGCATTTTCAGGTGCGACCAGGAGAAGAAGCATGTCCATATGCGCTGGATCCCAGGCTTCAGCCAAGCGCCGGAGGTTGAGACCGTTGTCATCAAGCCAGAATGTATCTGCGTTCAGTATGAAACACGGATCGCTGCCCAGTTCAGGAAGCGCCTTGACCAGACCGCCAGCGGAATCCAGCAAAATTTCGCGCTCATCGGAGATCGTGACGGACGGCTTTCGGCGCTGCGCAAGATGCGCTTCCATCTGCTCGGCCAGGTGATGAACATTTACCACCGTGTGGGAGACGCCCGCGGCCTGCAGCGTGTCCAGCCCCCAGTCAATGAGCGGCTTGCCACCGACCTTGATGAGCGGCTTCGGTGTCGTCTCGGTCAGCGGGCGCATGCGCATTCCGAGGCCTGCAGACAGCACCATCGCCTTTTGCGGCACATCAGTCATGAACATCCTCATCCAGCAGGCGGTGCCTTGCATAAAATTCAGCGAGTTCGGCAAGTGCGGGATGCCGGATCGCTTCGCGCAGATATGCCCGGATGCGCGGCAGATGCGCAAGATAGCCTGACTTGCCGTCACGCTTGCACAACCTGACGAATGTGCCCAGAAGCTTCGTGTTGCGCTGGGCTGCGGTCAGCGCGAAGGCTTCTTCCAGAGCGTCCCGATCGAAAGCCGCATCCGTTCTTGCATCACAATAGGCCTGCAATATTCGCTGGCGCAGCGGGTTGGAAATGTCGATGCGCGCGTCGAAGGCCAGAGAGGAGAGATCATAGGCGGCAGGGCCGCGCAGTGCATCCTGCACATCGATGAGTCCGAGACGATCGTCGCCCTCGCATTCCTGCCGCCAAATAATGTTGGGTGAATGATAGTCGCGCAGAACGAGGCTTTGTTCGGCCTGTTCCAGACGCGAGAACAGCTTTTCCCACAAGTCAAGAAACTGCTGCCGCTCCTGATCTGATGGATTTCGCCCGAACCGGTAAGGCAGGTACCAATCCAGGCACAGTTCGATCTCGATTCCCATCGCCTGACGGTCATACGGCTGTAGCTGGTGCTCCTGCCCTTCCGCCACGGGGAAGCGCGCCGGCCAGTCACGCTGGTGCAGGCGGGCAAGCAGTGCACCGGCAGCCTCGTAGCGTTCTGGAACGGGCAATCCGTTTTCGAGGAAGGCCCCGCTCCCGAGATGCTCGATAAGCAGGAGACCATCTTCCAGCGCCTGCGCATAAATCTTCGGTGCAGCGAAACCTTGTGCGCGCAACCCGTTGGCGATCCCGATGAAGGCACTCACCGACTGAGCCAGCCGCGCTATGTGGCTGTAAGGCCGACCGTCGCGCACCACAGGCTCGTCGCCACGTGCAGGAGCATCCATGAGGATGGCTGCCTTCCGCCCCTCCATATGCACCGTTTCATAGGCACGGATGGACGCGTCCCCCAGAAGAAAACGGCGACTTGCATCCTTGCAGCCTGCATCGACAAGAAAGCGCCGCACGGCGAAACTGTGTTCCAGGCGCCGGGCAGCCTCCTCGCCTGCTGAAACAGCCGCATCGCGTCCCTCGCCTGCCTCGGAAAGCCTGATCGTGATCGTGGCCTCCAGCGCTCCTTCAGCGCGCTCGGGCCATTCCACCAGAAGCGCACCTTCCGCGGCGACTTCTTCCACGCCGAGTTCGGCCAGTTCGCCGGGCTCGGAAAGCCGGTACAGGTCGAGATGATGAACGGGCAGGCGCAGCGGATATTCCTGCATCAGCGTATAAGTCGGGCTTGGCACCTCGAGCGTGTCGTCACCGGCTATGGCGCGGATGATGGCGCGTGCCAGCGCGCTTTTGCCCATGCCAAGATCACCATGAAGAAAAACGACATCGCCCGGACGCAGTGCTGCAGCTATGTCGTCTCCCAGACGAGCGGTGGCTTCGTCGTTTTCAAGATGACGGATAAATTCGCGGCCCCGCATCCGGCGCTATTCCGCAGCTTCGCGAACGCCCTTGGGCATCAGGGGAAAGCGGCAGGTGACCGTGGTTCCGCGCCCTTCACCCGTGTCGATCTTCACTGTCCCGCCGTGCAGTTCGACGAAGCTTTTCACGATTGAGAGGCCCAGCCCTGCGCCGCGTTTGCGCCCGCCATTGCTGCGAGGCTCGAACCGGCGGAAGATCGTTTGCAGAACCTCGGCGGACATGCCGGGGCCCTCATCGTGAACGGCAAAGGCCACCCCGTTGCCGGTGTTGCTGGCCGTCATGGTTATTCGGCTGCCTTCAGGAGCGTGATTGGCGGCATTGGAGAGTAGATTATAGAGGATCTGGCGCAGGCGATTTTCGTCGGCGTGGAAAACTGCAGGTGCATTTTCGGCGTGCAGGTCAAGCATGATGCCGTGCTCGCGCAAGCGTTCCGATATCAGTTCGGCCGCCGACTGCATGGTTTCACGAACCGGGACCTCGCCGATCTCGAGTTCCATTATGCCGGCATCGACCGTCGCAAGATCAAGGATGTCATTGACGACCGTCAGAAGCATCGATGAAGACGAACCGATATGATCGACATATTCCTTCTGCTTCTGGTTCAATGACCCGGTCGTCCCCAAGGCCAGCAACTCGGTGAAGCCAATGATGTTGGTCAGCGGCGAGCGCAGCTCGTAGGAGACGTGCTGGACGAAATCGTTCTTCAGCTTGTCTGCGCGCTCCAGCGCCTCGTTCTTTTCCTTCAGGGCACGCTCGACATTCACACTGTCCGTGACATCGACAAAGGTCATCATCACCTGCCCATTGGGTAGATGTATGATCGCGTAGGACAGGATCGTGCCGTCATGCAATTCGGTGCGTCCGTGGCTGTCACGACGCTCATCGTCGAAGCCGGTGGCGGCGGCGACGAAATTGTCCCAGGGACTGTCATCGGCCACCCCGTCACAGGCGGCTTTCAGGATGGAGATGTGGACATCGCCCTCCACCAGCCGCTCGGGTATGTTCCACAGTGTGCGGAACGCGGGGTTCGAGAGGCGCAGTCGCCCGTCAGGTCCGAAGACAGCGACACCTTCGGCAAGATTGTCGAGGGTCTCGCTCTGCACACGGACCACGGTGTTGTAGCGCGTCTCCAGATCTATCTTCTCGGTGAGGTTCTCGAAGATCCAGGTCACGCCACCCTTGGGCTGCGGATTGGCGATGACGCGGATCGTGCGCCCGTCGGGCAGATGCCACCAATGCTCTTCCGGCTCGACCGCGCGGTAGGCGCCGAGCAGTTGTTCCTTCCAGCGGCGCCACTCAGGCTGTTCCGCCAGCTTGCCCTCGGAACGGAGACGGTCGAGGACCAACGCGTTCTCGGGCGAATTGTCGAGGAAGCCCGCGTCCATGTCCCAGAGTTTCTGAAATGCCTGATTGTAGAAGCGCAGCTTCTGACCCTGGTCGAAGATCGCGACGGCGGTGGTCAGCTGATCAAGGGTGTCGGCGTGATTGCGGACCGTGCTCTCATATTCGCGCTCAAGCGTCTCGATGGCGCTTGTATCAAAGGCGATACCGGCACTGCCCTTCTCGCTCGCGACATCGGTGACGGTGAAGGCACGGCGGTCACCGCCAACCACGGTGGCCAGGCGGGCGGAGAAGGAGGGCTGTACCGCATGGACCTTGGCAATTTCATCACGCGCGGTGGCGGGCAGGAATTCGCGCTGCTGTGCCACGACCTCACCTTCCGTGGTCATGTCGACAGCACGGGCATAGGCATTGTTGACCCATTTCAGGGCACCCGTCTCATCACGCAGCCACATGGGCGTGTCGAGATGATCGGCCAGGTCCAGAAGATTCCGGTGATCCTCCAGGATACGTTGGTGCTCCAGCTTGAGCCGCGCATTCTGGCGCTGTGTTTCACTGAGAGAAAGGAAGCGAACAACAGCATGGAGCGCCGATTTGCGCCCTTGCGCCTCCAGCAGAAGACCTTCGCGGGTTTCGAGAACGAGTTCGAAGGGCTCTCCGCGTTCGCGCAGTTCCCTGACGGCCCTGTCGAGACTTGCCGCTGACTTGGCTGTCAGCCATCTGCCGAACGCCAGGAAGGTGCTGCGTTCAAGAGGCGCACCGCTTTCCGCCGACAGTTCTCCGACCACTGAAGGTCGTGCGCCCTCTCCCGGCCAAAGGACGATGCGCTGATCCTTCAGATTGAGCAGCGTTTCGGAGCGAGCCAATGCATTGGTCAGTTCGGCCACACGGGATTGAAGCGCGACATTTTCGGCGGCAGTGCGCTGGCGCAGGCGGATGAGCGCGATCGCGGACAGCAATGCTGCCCCCAGCACGCCTGTGACGATGGAGAAGTGTATGACTTCGACAGCACCGACAGAGATTTTTCCCAGACCCGGGACGACCACCGCATTCTGGGCACCTGCAACCACAGGTGTGAACATGCTGCCGCCGAGCGCCAGCGAAAGCGCCCGAGCAAAACCGCTGCCCCGTTTGCGTTTATGGCCTTGAAGCCCTGCGCCCCCGCATTGTTGCGGGTCCAGCCCCGGCATGTGGTCTACCTCTCCGCCGCACGATTTTCCGGCCACCCCTTTCACGCCCAACCGCTACTTACCGTGGCACCCCTCGAATCACCGCACTGTACCGTTATGAAGATTCCTCGTGAAGAAGGGCGCGCGACAAAAATCGCACGCCCTTGCAGCAGCGTCATCCGACACTCAAGATATAGGGGTCAGCCTGCGCAGGCTCAGTATCTGTAGTGATCCGGCTTGAATGGTCCTTCGGTGCTCACGCCGATATAGGCGGCCTGCTCAGCGGAAAGCGTGCTCAGTTTCGCGCCGAGCTTGTCGAGATGGAGACGGGCCACCTTCTCGTCGAGATGTTTGGGCAGGACATAGACCTTGTTTTCGTAGTTCTGCGGACGGGTCCAGAGTTCGATCTGCGCGAGAACCTGGTTCGTGAAGGAAGCTGACATAACGAAGCTTGGATGACCGGTCGCATTGCCCAGATTGAGCAAACGGCCTTCCGAAAGAAGCAGGATACGCTTGCCATCGGGGAAGGTGATCATGTCGACCTGGGGCTTCACATTCGTCCATTGCAGGTTCCGCAAGGCAGAGACCTGAATCTCGTTGTCGAAGTGACCGATATTGCCGACGATCGCCATGTCCTTGAACTTGCGCATATGGTCGAGCGTGATGACGTCCTTGTTGCCTGTCGTCGTCACAACGATATCCGCATCCGGACCGGCGTCATCAAGCGTCACGACCTCGAAGCCATCCATGGCGGCCTGAAGGGCACAGATCGGGTCAACTTCGGTCACCTTCACGCGCGCACCGGCACCGACCAGCGACTGCGCGCAGCCCTTGCCGACATCGCCATAGCCACACACGATGGCCACCTTGCCGGCCATCATGACATCCGTGGCGCGACGAATGCCATCGACCAGCGATTCCTTGCAGCCATATTTGTTGTCGAATTTCGACTTGGTGACCGAGTCATTCACATTGATTGCAGGGAAGGGAAGCAGCCCCTTGTTCTGCAGCTGATAGAGGCGGTTCACACCGGTGGTCGTCTCCTCCGTGACGCCACGGATGGCGTCTCGCTGACGCTTGAAGAAGCCCGGCGTTTCGGCCATGCGCTTCTTGATCTGCGCGAAGAGGATCTCCTCTTCCTCATTGCCAGGATTTGACAATACGTCCTCGCCTTCCTCGGCGCGCGCGCCAAGAAGGATATACATGGTGGCGTCGCCGCCATCGTCGAGGATCATGTTGGTGGGTTCGCCGTCCTCCCACTGGAAGATCTGGTCAGTGTAGGTCCAGTATTCCTCGAGCGTCTCACCCTTGACCGCGAAGACCGGGATGCCGGTTTCAGCGATCGCGGCTGCGGCATGGTCCTGCGTGGAGAAGATGTTGCAGGACGCCCAGCGCAGTTCCGCGCCCAGCTCGCGCAGTGTCTCGATAAGAACCGCGGTCTGAATGGTCATGTGGAGTGAACCGGAAATGCGCGCGCCTTTCAGCGGCTTCTCTTCGCCGAACTCCGCGCGGCAAGCCATGAGGCCCGGCATTTCGGTTTCAGCGATTTCGATTTCCTTGCGGCCCCATGGGGCGAGCGAGATATCTGCGATGATAGAAGATCCGTGGGCCATTCAGCGCTCCAGTTCAGCAATTGCAGCAGCAAAGCCGCCATAAAGGTGAGCGCTGATTAGCAGAAAGCCATTCAGTCGACAACGGACATAAAGAAATCTTTATTCGTGCATGTCCACGGAAGGGGCGCAGAGGCAGTGCCTAGACCTCTTCGCCGAAACGCTCGGCTATAAGGACGCCCAGTGCATCCAGGACAGCTTCCGCTTCCGGCCCCTCAGCCTTCACATTGATGCTGCATCCGGGGCTCGCCGCAAGCATCATCAGCCCCATGATCGAAGTTCCGCCGACGGTGATGCCGTCCTTTTCGACCGAGACCTTCGCGTCATGTGCCTCCACCAGCTGCACGAATTTAGCCGAAGCGCGCGCGTGAAGGCCGCGCTGATTCACGATGGAAAAATTGCGCTCCTGGACTGCCGTTGCCGCGGTGTTCGGGTTGGCGCTCATTTTCCGTTCAGGACCTGGCTTGCAACATTGATGTATTTCCGGCCCGCAGACTGTGCCTCCTCGAGCGACTGCTTCATGTCATTGCCCGCACGTACGCTTGCGAGCTTGATGAGCATGGGCAGGTTCATGCCGGCAACCACCTCGACCCGCCCGGGCGCCATGACGGAGATCGCAAGGTTGGAAGGCGTACCACCGAACATGTCGGTCAGGATGATCACGCCGGAACCGGTATCGGCACGTGCAACAGCGTCGACAATGTCACGCCTGCGCTGCTCCATGTCGTCTTCGGCACCGATGGAAACGGTTTCCAGATTCTCCTGTCGTCCGACAACATGTTCTACGGCGTGGCGGAATTCCTCTGCCAGCTTTCCGTGGGTCACGAGAACGAGGCCTATCATATGCCGGTCACCTTCATCGCGTAACAAGCGCCAATCAAAGGTGATGATAGCGCATTCCCAGCACGGGAAATGATGCACAAGGCTGCCACGTTTATCTGCTCCACGAGTTCGCGTCCCGCAACAAATGCAAGACTGCATCATCCTGCCTCACGACAAGAGCGCTATCATGTCAACGCACAAGTCGTTGACAAGCCCCTAACTGCTGCAATTTGTCCGAGTTCAGCGCTGGCCTGAAGACCGATCGGACCAGACCGTTCGGCCCAGATGCGCCAAAATGGCTAAAGCGCTACCGGCGGCGTCTTTTCGCGGGAGCAGGAATTTGGACATTGTGACGCCACCGATCCGGCAGAGGACATCATGATCCGGCATGCGTGGAGCCTGCTCGTCCGCAACGAGTTCGATCACCAGGTCCATCACGGCTGCTTCGAGGTGTGGAGCCCTGGCAATGCCAAAGCCGCGGATCTCCATGAGGCCGGCGATCTCGCCGGGTGCATGGACCAGGAGCCGGTTTCCGGCGTTCTGAAGGAAAACCTGATCGTCGGACACCAGAAGGCAGGGAATATGCAGTCGCTGACACTGGATCCTCAGCGCATGGGCCAGGCGAGATTTTCCTGATCCTGGTTCACCGGTGATCAAAACACCCTTTTCGCCGATAACCAGCGCTGTGGCGTGAAGGTTCGGAAAAGCTTCAGTGCTCATTTTCAGCAGGCAACGACACGATGAAGCGCGCGCCGGCATATTCGCCGGCTTCGCTTCCCGGAATGTTCTCGGCAGTCAGGGTCCCGCCATGGGCTTCGACGATCTGACGGCTGATTGAGAGGCCGAGCCCGGAATTTTGCCCGAAAGCCTCGCCTGCAGGCCTGTCAGTGTAGAAACGCTCGAAAATTCGCTCGATATTCTCGACGCGGATACCCGGTCCGTTATCTTCCACTTTCAGGATGATCCGGCTCGATGAGCGGGAAAGATGGAGCTCGATCCGTCCGCCTTCATCTGGAACGAAGGAGCGTGCATTCTCGATCAGATTGGTGATCACCTGCCCAAGCCGCAGGTCATGGCCGGAGACATAGCACTTCTTGTTTCGCAGCTTCGGATCTGCCGAGAAGGTGATATCGACCTTCTTCTTCTTGCTGCCGCTCAGATCGCGTGAGGTACGTACAAGATCGTCCACGAATTGCTTGAAATCGAAGCGTTCCGCATCTTCGCGAACCAGCTCGGCATCGAGACGGGAGGCATCTGATATATCGCTGATCAACCGATCCAGCCTTCGCACGTCATGCATGATGATCTCGAGAAGGCGCTGGCGGGAGGCTTCGTTGCGGGCGAGGGGAAGTGTTTCTACGGCGCTGCCCAACGAGGTGAGCGGGTTCTTCAACTCGTGTGCCACATCGGCCGCGAAGCTTTCGATGGCATCAATGCGGGCATAGAGGGCCTTGGTCATGTCTCCCAGGGCGATGGACAAATTTCCGATCTCATCCTGGCGGTGGGAGAAGTCCGGTATCTCCTCACGGGTACGCACGCCACGGCGCACGCGGATTGCCGCTGCCGAAAGACGACGCAGCGGATTTGCAATCGTGGAGGCCAGCAGAAGCGAAAGTATGGCGGTAACGACTGCTGCCACACCAAACACACCAAGGATCGCACGCCGTTCCTCGGCGACAATTTCATCATAGTCGCCCTGACGTGAAAGCTGGACGGCTCCGAACACGGCCCTGAACCGCTGAATGGGAACTGCCACCGAAATAATGGTTTCCCCGTTTTCCGCCTGCCATTCCTGATAGGCCGGCGTGCCGGTTGTCAGAGCCGTGATGACCTCCGGATAGGCGGTGCCGCTGCCACCTGGCACTTCCTTGTAGATCGGGAAATTGTTGAACCGAAAAAGACGCGAAAGCCACTGGCGTGCCTGGCGAAGAAAGTCCAGCGGCTCGTCTTCGACGGAAGGCAGGTCGTAGCGGAAGACCTGGCCACTGGAGGAATTCACCTTCGAATCGCTCAGCAGGTTTCCATCAGGATCATAGATGCGTGCGCGGGTGCGCGGCGATGGGATCAGGCGTTGAAGCAGCGGCGCAGCCTGTTCCGGATTGATCGTGAAATCAAGGCTGGAAAGGTCATTGCTGCCCGGCCTCATGCTTTCGCCGGCCTGAAGCTCGAGCAGCTTCTCCGGATTGATCATGACCGTATCCGGCTCGACAGTTGCCGCGCTGGCGATAGCACTTGCGACAATCGCACCCTGGGTGCGCAAGCTTTCAATCTGCGCCTCGATCAGACCGGTTCGGTACTGGTTGATATATAGAACACCGACAACCAGCACGCCGATCGCCGCGAAATTGAGCGTGAGGATACGGCGCGTCAGGCTGGAAAAGAGGTAGTGCCCCAGCATACGCCGCAGCGGAACCGCGACCCAGCTCGACAGCCAGGAAGACTGGCGTCGCGTACCGGCTTCGCCTGCCCGCTTGTCGCGGGAGCGCGTCTCACCCTGTCGCTCCATAACTGTCATTAGCCGCTAATCAAGCCTCGCGGAAGCGGTAGCCAACACCGTAGAGGGTTTCGATCATGTCGAAATCGCCATCAACGGCCTTGAATTTCTTGCGCAGGCGCTTGATGTGACTGTCGATGGTGCGGTCATCCACATAGACCTGCTCGTCATAGGCCGAATCCATCAGCGCATCGCGGCTCTTGACGACGCCGGGGCGCTGAGCGAGCGAATGCAGGATGAGGAACTCGGTCACGGTCAGCGTAACGGGCTCGCCTTTCCATGTGCAGGTGTGCCGTTCCTGATCCATGACGAGATGTCCGCGCTCCAGTGAACGGCTCTGCTTCTCAGCCTGCTTGGATGCGACCTCGCGGGTGGCGCCGCGGCGCAGAACAGCACGGACGCGCTCCGCAAGAAGGCGTTGCGAGAAGGGTTTGCGCACGAAATCATCGGCACCCATCTTCAGGCCGAACAGTTCGTCGATCTCGTCATCCTTGGATGTCAGGAAGATAACTGGAATATCGCTTTTCTGACGGAGGCGACGCAGAAGCTCCATGCCGTCCATGCGCGGCATCTTGATGTCAAGGATGGCCAGGTTCGGCGGACGCGTGGTCAGCCCCTCAAGTGCCGATGCGCCATCGGTGTATGTCTCGACGCGATAACCTTCCGACTCCAGCGCGATGGAGACTGAGGTCAGGATGTTGCGATCGTCGTCAACAAGCGCAATCGTTGCCATATCATTTGGCTCCCTCATGAGCATATGTCCCTTGCGTGCTTCGGTGCACCGCAGATGCAGGACAAATTGGGTACAAAATGTGGCACATTCTCCCGACCAAGTCACTCATATGCTCGAGGTCGGGCATGCGGCAGCTCAAACCCACAGATGGTGTAGCCTCTTAACTATAACAGGCCTGACTTTCCGATCTAAACGATTTAGATGTTTTTGAATTTTTTTAAATCGATTAAACATTTGATATCACTATGCTTTTCTGTTTCTGACCAAAGGGCAGAGCGACGCAATTTCTGCAATCTCCCGTGCAGCGACCCGGTAACCCCTTGATTGGAAAGACTATGAACGAGTTCGGCCAGCGCAATCCCGACAACGGGATAGAAAAACAGCTCCTGAAGACGACGGGCGGCGTTTTCTACAACCTGACCGAGGGTCAGCTCTATCAGGAAGCCATCGAGCGTGGCGAAGCACGCATTTCGGCGCATGGGGCCCTTGTTGCCGAAACCGGGCAGCACACCGGCCGCTCGCCGAAGGACAAGTTCATCATCCGGGATGCGGATACGGAAGATGCGGTCTGGTGGGATAACAACAAGCCGATCACCCGCGAGCAATTCGATACACTTCTCGCCGACTTCCAAGCGCATGCCGCAGGCCGCGACTTGTTCGTGCAGGATCTGATCGGTGGTGCAGACAGTGAAAATGCTCTTCCCACCCGTGTGGTAACGGAATATGCGTGGCATTCGCTGTTTATCCGTAACCTGCTGATCCGACCCGAACGCGCAGCACTGGCAGATTTCGTGCCGAGCATGACCGTCATTGATCTGCCCTCCTTCAAGGCTGTTCCTGCGCGTCATGGCTGCCGCACGGAAACAGTCATCGCGATGGATCTGACCCGCATGATCGTTCTCATTGGCGGTACGTCCTATGCAGGCGAGATGAAGAAGTCGGTCTTCACAGCGCTCAACTACCTGTTGCCCAAGCGTGGCGTGATGCCGATGCACTGCTCGGCGAATATGGGCGATGAAGGTGATGTGGCGGTCTTCTTCGGCCTCTCGGGCACAGGCAAGACCACGTTGTCGGCGGATGCCAGCCGTACGCTGATCGGCGACGACGAGCATGGCTGGGGCGAAGACGGCATCTTCAATTTCGAGGGCGGCTGCTACGCCAAGACGATCCGACTGTCCGAGGAGGCAGAACCGGAAATCTTCGCCACGACGCGCCGCTTCGGCACGGTTCTCGAAAACGTCATACTGGACGAGAACGGGATGCCGGACTTCAACGACGACCGCCGGACCGAGAACACGCGCTGTGCTTACCCGTTGAACTTCATTCCGAACGCCAGCGAGACGGGCAGGGCAGGGCAGCCCAAAAACATTGTCATGCTGACGGCCGATGCGTTCGGCGTGATGCCGCCCATCGCAAGGCTTACGCCCGCACAGGCAATGTACCACTTCCTTTCCGGTTACACGGCGAAGGTTGCCGGCACCGAAAAGGGGGTGACTGAACCCGAGGCGACCTTCTCCACCTGCTTCGGCGCACCATTCATGCCGCGGCACCCGTCCGAATACGGAAATCTGCTGCGCGACCTGATCGCACGGCACAATGTGGATTGCTGGCTGGTCAATACCGGGTGGACCGGCGGTGCATATGGTACGGGCAACCGCATGCCGATCCGAGTGACGAGGACGCTGCTGGGCGCCGCGCTCGACGGCTCTCTCAATGACGCCAAATTCCGTCTCGATCAAAATTTCGGCTTCGAGGTACCGGTCTCCGTCCCGGGCGTGGAATCAAATATTCTGGATCCGCGTTCCACCTGGGCAGATCCGGCTGCATATGATGCGCAGGCCCAGCGCCTCGTCAGCATGTTTGTCGAGAATTTCGAGCGCTTTGAAGCGCATGTGGACGCAGAGGTTCTTCAGGCGTCACCAGGGCTGCGCGAGGCAGCCTGAACTTTGACCATAATTGATGAGAAGCCCGGCAAACTCCGTGCCGGGCTTTTCTTTTCCTGACAGCCCACCCATGTTGCGACCATGGCAGAACGGCTTGAAATTCGTCCCAACATCACGATCAAACCCGAAGAACTCGAAGAGAGCTTTATTCGTGCATCGGGTCCGGGAGGACAGAACGTCAACAAGGTGGCGACGGCGGTCCAGTTGCGCTACCGCCTTTGCGACGCATACCACCTTCCTGAGCGCGTCCGCGAACGTGCGCTGAAACTTGCCGGCAGCAAGGCCACGAAGGAAGGCGAGATCATCATCGAGGCCGGTCGCTATCGCACCCGCGAGCAGAATCGTGCAGATGCGCGGGGCCGCCTCGTTGATCTGATGAAGCGCGCGTCCGAGCCACCCCCGAAACTACGCAAGAAGACAAGACCCACCAAGGGATCGGTCGAGCGCCGGTTGAAAGCGAAAACGGGTCGCGGGAACGTGAAGAAGCTGCGCGGCAAGGTACGGCTGGATTAGCCGGACGGCAGTGCAACGCGGCGAGAGGCTGCGCGCTAAACGCGGTTGAGAAGTTTCAGCGCGCGCAATAGAGTTCGTTTTGCGGTTGAAACAATTCTTGGCTACACGTCAGATGCATCCCCCGCGATTCATATCAGGAGATATTCAATGGGCATTTTCGATTTCGTCAAATCCGTCGGCAAGAAGATCGGTGTGGTCGATGACGAGGCTCCAGAGCCGGAAGCGCTGAAGAAGGAACTCGACTCCCACAAACTCGGCACGGACAAGGTTGAAGTGGAAGTACAGGGCGACAAGGTTGTTCTGAAGGGCGAGGTCGCTGACCAGTCTGCCTTCGAGAAAGCCGTTGTTGCAGTCGGCAACACGCTCGGCGTGTCCAAGGTGGAAGCGGGTGAGCTGAAGGTTTCCGAAGCTGCCTCGGCGACCAAGGAGCCGGTGTTCTACACGGTTCAGAAGGGCGACAATCTCTGGAAGATCGCCGAAGCGCAGTACGGCAAGGGCCATGGTGCGAAATACACGAAGATCTTCGAGGCCAACCAGCCGATGCTGGATCATCCCGACAAGATCTATCCCGGTCAGGTCCTGCGCATTCCCGAGCTCGACGCCTGAAGGTGAAGCACTAGGTTCTACGGGTGCGGGCGAAATCGCCTGCACCCGATGCCACCGGGCACCGTGGCTTCAGACATGAGGTGACCCATGCTCGTCCTGCCCAAGGGCGTGAGGCATATCCCCCGTTTTCTCGACATTGATGAACAGCGTGCACTCGTGGCTGAAATCCGCGATGTCGTGCGGGCTGCACCACTTTATGTGCCCGTGATGCCGCGCTCGGGGAAGCCGATGAGTGTTCGCATGACAAACTGCGGCACGCTCGGCTGGGTTACGGACAAGGAGCAGGGCTACCGTTATCAGGACGTTCATCCGGTGACGGGTGAGCCGTGGCCAGCGATGCCAGGACGGCTCTCACGTCTGTGGGAGGAAGTGGCGGGCTATCCCCATCCGCCGGAAGCCTGCCTTGTTAATTTCTATGAACCGGAAGCGAAGATGGGTCTGCATCAAGATCGCGATGAGGCAGATTTCGATGCGCCTGTCGTCTCGATCTCGCTGGGCGATTCCTGTCTGTTCAGGATCGGGGAACGCACCCGGGGAGGGCGCACCGTGTCGCTTCGGCTCGATAGCGGTGACGTCGTCATTCTCGGTGGGGAGGGGCGACTCTGCTATCATGGGGTAGACCGGATCTACCCCGACACTTCGCCACTGCTGAAGAAACCCGGGCGCATCAATCTGACATTGCGGCGTGTCACGCTTCCTGCCGATAGCAGCGCCTGAGGAAAGAGTTCAGAGTTTGCGCAGGGCGACTTCCTCGATCAGGTGATCGGCACCCTTGCGCAGGATCAGGTCCGCGCGCGGCCTGGTGGGCAGTATGTTCTCGCGCAGATTCTTCAGGTTGATGTTCTTCCAAAGCTGTTCGGCAATCGCCAGCGCGCTTTCCGACGACAGCTCGGCATAGCGGTGGAAGAAGGAGCGGGGATCGCGGAACGCGGTTTCGCGAAGACGCATGAAGCGGTCAACGTACCAGTTATGCACGAGTTCTTCGGGCGCATCGATGTAGATGGAGAAATCAAAGAAGTCCGAGACCACCGGGATAGCCTTGCCGTCGGCAGGCAACTCGCGGGTCTGCAGAACGTTGATGCCCTCGAAAATGAGAATGTCGGGCCTGTCGATGGTGACGAATTCGCCTTCCAGCACGTCGTATGTGAGATGCGAGTAGAGCGGTGCGCGCACATTGGACATGCCCGCCTTGATCTCCGACAGGAATTTCAGGACCGCGCCCTGGTCATAGCTTTCGGGAAAGCCCTTGCGGTCCATCAGATTGTTTTCGCGAAGGACAGCGTTCGGGTAGAGGAACCCGTCGGTCGTGACGAGGTCCACCTTGGGGCTGGAGGGCCAGCGTGCCAGAAGCTCCTTCAGCACGCGTGCGGTGGTTGACTTGCCGACGGCCACCGAACCCGCAATGCCGATGATGAAAGGCGATTTCTGCGCATCGTCCGTGGAGAAGAACTGCTTGCGCTGCTGAAACAGTAGCTGGCTTGCCTCGACATGCGCGGAAAGCAACCTGGAGAGCGAGAGATAGATGCGCCGCACCTCTTCCAGGTCAACCGGATCGTTCAGCGAGCGAAGGCGGCGAACTTCATCTTCAGTCAGGGTGAGAGGAGTATCCGCCCGAAACTTCGCCCAGCGTTCGGCGGAAAAGAAACGGTAGGGCGAATAGCGTTCGCCGGGTGCAAGCTGGTCCATAAGCGTCTCTTTTGCCGCGCTGGCGGCTTCAGTCCCCTTGCCGCGCGGCCTTTTCTTCAATACCGGAACGACCGGTGCGCCGTGCGAGTTCATCCAGAACTTCCTCGAGGCTGACCCCTGAAAGCGCGAGCACTACCATCCAATGATACAGGAGATCGGCGCTTTCCGAAATCACGCCGTCCCTGTCACCACCCACAGCCGCGATGACTGTTTCAACTGCTTCCTCGCCCAGCTTCTGCGCCGCCTTGGGCGTGCCAGCCCTGAAAAGCTTCGCGGTCCAGGAACCGACATCTTGCGAATTGCCTCTCTCGGCAATTATGCGCTCAAGTTCCTTCAGGTCGAAATCTGCCATGGTCACCTGGTCTCTTTCGTGGGGTCGAGGCGCATCGGGATGCCGGCATCGGCCATGTAACGCTTGGCCTCACCAATCGTATAGGTGCCGAAATGGAAGATCGAGGCTGCAAGTACCGCCGACGCCCCGCCATCGCGCACACCTTCAACAAGGTGGTCCAGCGTACCGACGCCGCCCGAGGCAATGACCGGGGCGCGGACAGCGCTGGAAATGGCCCGGGTCAGTTCAAGATCATAGCCCGCCTTGCTGCCGTCGCGGTCCATGGAAGTGAGAAGCAGTTCGCCTGCTCCAAGATCAACAACGCGCTGCGCGAACTCGATGGCGTCGATGCCGGTCGCATTGCGTCCGCCATGGGTGAAAATCTCCCAGCGCGGCTCCTCACCCTCGGCTGAAACGCGCTTGGCGTCGATGGCCACGACAATGCACTGATTGCCGAATTTGTCAGCGCCGCGCGCGACGAAATCCGGGTCCTTGACGGCAGCCGTGTTGATGGAAACCTTATCGGCACCAGCCAGGAGCAACTTGCGAATATCGCCGACCTCGCGCACGCCACCGCCGACGGTCACGGGCATGAAGCATTGATCGGCAGTGCGTGCCACGACATCGAATATCGTTTCACGATTGTCGCTGCTTGCGGTGATGTCGAGAAAGCAGAGTTCGTCGGCGCCTGCAGCGTCATAGGCACGCGCTGCCTCGACAGGATCGCCGGCATCGACCAGATCAACGAAGTTCACGCCCTTGACGACACGACCGTCCTTGACGTCCAGACAGGGGATGACACGCGCCTTGAGAGACATGTCGGTTTCCAAGCCTTTCTCCTGCAGGTTCTGCGGCATGAACCCGTCAGCCTTTCGCATTCTTCAGTATCGCCAGTGCTTCGGCGGGATCGATGCGCCCGTCATAAAGCGCGCGGCCCGAGATTGCACCTTCCAGACCTGCTGCATCGGCTTGTGTCATTCGGCGGATGTCGTCGAGAGAGGCAAGCCCACCTGACGCGATGACAGGAATGGAGACGGCAGCGGCAAGTTCGATCGTGGAGTCCCAGTTGATGCCGGTGAGGATCCCGTCGCGATCAATGTCGGTGTAGATGATAGCGGATACGCCCGCACCTTCGAAGCGCCGTGCAAGCTCGATTGCGGACAGGTCGGAAGTTTCCGCCCAGCCCTCGACAGCGACCTTGCCGCCGCGCGCGTCTATGCCGACCGCGATCTTGCCGGGGAATTTTCGGCAGGCTTCGCGGACAAGTTCCGGGTCCCGCACTGCGACCGTGCCGAGAATGACGCGGGCAAGGCCCTTCTCAAGCCAGTTCTCGATATGGGCAAGCGTCCTGATGCCGCCGCCAAGCTGGACAGGGTTTCTGGTCGCGGAGAGGATCGCCTCGACAGCGGATGAATTCACGCTCTCGCCGGCAAAGGCGCCGTTGAGATCAACAACATGCAGCCATTCGAAACCCTGCCGCTCGAAAGCAAGGGCCTGGTCGGCGGGATCAGCGTTATAGACTGTGGCCTGGCTCATCTCGCCGAGCTTTAGGCGCACGCACTGGCCGTCTTTCAGATCGATGGCGGGAAATAGGATCATGGCTTCCACTTCAGGAAATTTGCGATAAGCGCAAGACCAAGTGTCTGGCTCTTTTCGGGGTGGAACTGGGTGCCGACGAGGTTGTCCCGGGCTACCGCTGCGGTAACGGGCCCGCCATAGTTGGTGGTCGCCAGAATCTGCTCAGGCTGCTTTGCGGCGAGGTGATAGGAGTGCACGAAATAGGCGTGCAGTCCGTCCGGGCCTGTGGGAATGTCATTAAACAGTGGATGGGAATGTTTCACGTGAATCGTGTTCCATCCGATTTGCGGAATCTTAAGATTTGGATCCGCGGGCTGCATCTCCTGAACATCGCCTGCGATCCAGCCGAAGCCTTCGGTGACTTCCTTTTCAAGGCCGCGTTCGGACATCAACTGCATGCCGACGCAGATACCGAGAAAAGGCCGGGCCTTGGCAATGACCGCTTCATTGAGCGCTTCTTCCATGCCGGAGACCGAGGCCAGGCCGCGGCGGCAATCGGCATAGGCGCCGACACCTGGTAGAACCACGCGGTCTGCTGAAGCGACGGCGGACGGATCGGCGGTCAGGTCGATCGTGGCATCAAGGCCGGATTCACGGGCAGCACGTTCAAAAGCCTTGGTCGCCGAACGCAGATTTCCCGAACCATAGTCGATTATGGCAACGCGCATCTCGCATCAGCCCTTTCTTGGATAGTCTAACAGTCCGAATGCCGCAGATCCCGCCTCGGGAGCGCGGTAGCCTGCCACGGTACCGGCCGGCCGGAACACCGCCGGCGGAGCATGCTCACTTTCACTCTTCTGCGCGACATATCGCAGCTCTGCCTCGGAAGCATTGGCTGCATCGACCACACTTACGAGCCTCCATCCGCGGCGGCGCAGATTCAGCACCCGCAGATTTCGTGCCTCAAGCCCTATGAGGAGAGAGACGAGGAGCGAGAACAGCGTGCCCAATATGGGCAAGCCAGTGAAGGTTCCAAGCGCCGTGGCCGCCAGCGCCACAACCAATGCCGCCAGCGCTTCGAGCCACATGCGATGCCAAAGAAACCAGAATATGGTCAGCAGGAAGGCCGCGAGGGAGAAGCCATCGCGCAGCACGATTGCCTCTTCTCCCCGCTGGGAGGCCGGAGCATCGGGCTCCAGAACGAGATAGCTGGCCATTCCTGCTCCTAGCTGTTGAGCGTGCCCTTGGTGGACGGCACGGCATCGGGCTGACGTGGATCAGGTTCCATCGCAGCGCGAAGCACCCGCGCCACTGCCTTGAAGCAGGTTTCCGCAATATGGTGACTGTTGGCGCCATAGAGATTGGTGATGTGAAGCGTAATGCCGGCATGCTGTGCCAGCGCCTGGAAGAATTCACGCACCAGTTGGGTGTCGAATGTACCGATCTTTTCCGTCGGAAAATCTGCGTCAAAGACCAGAAAGGGGCGACCTGAGACGTCGACGGCGGCGCGCGTGAGGCACTCGTCCATCGCCAGATCCAGCGAGGCATAGCGCATGATGCCCCGACGATCGCCCAGGGCTTGCGCCAGAGCGCGACCAAGCGCGATGCCGCAATCTTCGACTGTGTGGTGATCATCGATATGCAGATCACCGTCTGCCTTGACGGTCATGTCAATCAGGCTGTGGCGGGAGAGCTGGTCGAGCATGTGATCGAAGAAACCGACGCCGGTGGCGATTTCCGCCTTGCCGGTGCCATCAAGCGCTACCTTGACTTCGATGGAAGTCTCGTTGGTCTTGCGGCTGACTGATGCCTCGCGTGCCGGATTGCTGGCCATGGCTATTCCCCTTGCCTGAGAAGGCCAGCCTTCTAGCAGCATGTTATCCCATTGACCAGATGAACGATTACAGGACCTTGATGCGGATGTACTTTGCAATCCGGACCGTCAAACATACATAAGCCCCTCAGCGGTAGCCGACCGCGGTGCAAAGGAGCAGAACCCGATGAGCGAAAACAATTCCATGCACGCAACGACAATCGTCACCGTGCGCAAGGGCGGGAAGGTCGTCATTGCGGGCGATGGCCAGGTAAGCCTTGGCCAGACGGTGATGAAAGGCAATGCGCGCAAGGTGCGCCGTATCGGCAAGGGCAATGTGATCGCGGGATTTGCCGGAGCGACCGCAGATGCCTTCACACTGCTCGAGCGGCTCGAGGCAAAGCTTGAACAATATCCCGATCAGCTCATGCGCGCCTGCGTGGAACTTGCAAAGGACTGGCGCACAGACCGTTATCTGCGTCGGCTTGAAGCCATGATGCTGGTTGCCAACAAGGACATCACGCTCGCACTGACCGGCAATGGCGATGTTCTGGAACCGGAACAGGGCGTGATGGCCATCGGTTCTGGCGGGAATTTCGCGCTGGCGGCGGCAAAGGCGCTGATCGATACGGACAAGGACGCGGAAGAGATCGCCCGCAAGTCCATGGAGATCGCCGCTTCCATCTGCATCTATACCAATGACAATCTGGTGGTGGAAACGCTGGATGTCGAAGGCTGACGCCATAGGCCTGAAGCCTGTTGGGCCGGAGCACTACGCACTTCTGCGGGAATGGCTTGCGCGTACCCATGTGCGGGAATGGTGGGGTGAAGCGGACGAGGAACTCGGCTTCATCAAGGACATGGTCGAAGGACGTGACACGACGCGGCCCTTCATCCTTGAATTTGAGGGCAGGGAAATCGGCTACATGCAATACTGGTTCGTGGCCGACAACCGTACCCCGGCACTGGTGGCTGAACATCCATGGCTGCTCAAGGTGCCTCATGATGCGGTCGGCGTTGATATTACCATTGGTGAAGAGCAGCTTGTCTCGAAGGGCATAGGCACTGCCGCAGTAAAGAAGATGGTCGCCCGTCTGCGTGCGCATGGCCATCGAGCGATCATCATCGATCCGGACCGCGGCAATGCACGCGCCATCAGAGCCTATGAGAAAGCCGGGTTCAGACCCATCCCACATCTGGAAGGACGCAGCGGAGATGTCCTTCTCATGCAGCATCACGAAGAAAACGAGATCCATTCATGACCAATTTCTCTCCTCGCGAGATCGTTTCTGAACTCGACCGCTTCATCATCGGCCAGAATGACGCCAAGCGCGCCGTTGCCATCGCACTTCGCAATCGCTGGCGGCGTCAGCAGCTGCCCGACCAGCTGCGCGACGAGGTGATGCCGAAGAACATACTGATGATCGGGCCGACAGGCGTGGGCAAGACGGAGATCTCACGGCGTCTGGCCAAGCTTGCAGGTGCGCCCTTCATCAAGGTCGAAGCGACGAAGTTCACGGAAGTGGGCTATGTCGGTCGCGATGTCGAGCAGATCATCCGCGATCTCGTGGAAGTGGCAATCGGCCTGACGCGCGAGAAGATGCGAGAAAGCGTGAAGGCGAGGGCGCATGTGAATGCCGAGGAACGCGTGCTTGAAGCTCTCGTGGGCAAGACCGCAAGCCCGGCAACGAAGGACAGCTTCCGCAAGAAGCTGCGCGACGGGCTGCTGGATGACAAGGAAATAGAAATCGAAGTTTCCGATACCGGTGGCGGCATGGGCGGCTTCGACATACCGGGCATGCCAGGGGCCAATATCGGCGTGCTCAACATCAATGACATGCTGCAGAAGGCCATGGGCGGCGGGCGCACACGCACGCGCAAGACCACGGTGAAGGAATCCTACAAGTTCCTGATCGACGACGAATCCGACAAGCTGCTTGACGAGGAGGAAGTCGTGGCCAGGGCGCTGGAAAGCGCTCAGAACGACGGCATTGTTTTCCTCGACGAAATCGACAAGATCGCGGCGCGCGAAGGCGGAATGGGTGCAGGCGTTTCGCGCGAAGGCGTTCAGCGTGACCTGTTGCCCCTGGTCGAGGGCACGACCGTTGCCACCAAGTATGGGCCGGTCAAGACCGATCACATTCTCTTCATTGCCTCGGGCGCGTTTCACGTTTCAAAGCCATCCGACCTTCTGCCGGAGCTTCAGGGTCGACTTCCGATCAGGGTGGAACTCCGAGCACTGGAGAAGGAGGATTTCCGTCGCATCCTCACGGAAACCGAAGCCAGCCTGATCAAGCAATATGTGGCGCTCATGGAGACCGAGGGCGTCAGCCTCAACTTCACCGAAGACGCGATCGACCGGCTGGCCGAGATTGCAGTCGACCTCAATGCGAGCGTGGAGAATATCGGCGCCAGACGGCTGCAGACGGTCATGGAGCGTGTGCTGGACGACATTTCCTACAATGCGCCCGACCGTTCCGGCAGCGAGGTGGAAATCGACGGGCCCTATGTGGACGAGAATGTAGGGGACATGGCCAAGAACACCGATCTGTCCCGTTTCATTCTGTAAGCGCATAGCGTCGCAGCGGGGGAATCTTCTCGACTCCGATTCCCCCTTCCCTTAAAAGCGGGGCTCCCCAAGGTCACAGAGCGGATAAACAGGTTGCGACACAGCATTGTCCTGAGCGCCCTAATTGCCATAGGTCTCGTCTTTCAGGCGAGCGCTGCCACACATGTGCCGCCCGGAAACCGGAATGAGGCACAGCCTCCCATACCGCGCGGCTCGGCCGTTCGCACCAACGCGAACAAGACGACCTATGATCGCAAGTTCGAGAAGGTTCGTACGCTGCTCGAGACTGACCGCAGACTGCAGCAAAAGATCAAGTCGACGGCGAAAGCCTATGGAGTTGACCCGATACACATCGTCGGCGCCATCGTGGGCGAGCATACCTACAATGTTGACGCCTATGACCACCTGCAGACCTATTACGTGAAAGCCGTCTCTTATCTGAAGAGCAGTTTCACCTTCTCCCACAATGGGGAACTGGTCCATGACTTCATCAGCCGACCGGAATTTTCCGCGTGTGAGGATCTGAATGGCAGCTATGCTGTCTGGTCCTGCCGCGAGCAGGTGTGGAACCAGAAATTCCGTGGCAAGAGTGTCGGCGGCACGGGCTATCCCGATGAACGCTTCAGTGCCGTCTTCTTTCAGCCGTTCTATGCCGGGCAGACTTTCGGCATCGGCCAGCTCAATCCGCTGACGGCGCTGCAGCTGACGGATACGGTGAACAAGGTTTCAGGCTATCCGAAGCTCAGCCACACGGATCCGCAAGGCGTTTACAAGGCTATCATGGATCCGGACGTGTCGCTTGCCTATGTGGCCGCAACCCTGAAGCATGCTATCCAGGCCTACAGGCGTATCGCGGGATTCGACATCAGCAGCAATCCCGGTGTCACCGCGACGCTCTACAATCTTGGCGATCCCGAGATGCGAGCCCGAAAACTGGCGAGTGAAAACGCTGAGCGCAAGCGCCGTGGCGAGCCGCAGAAGCTGCCCGAAGAGAATTATTACGGCTGGCTCGTAAACGATCGCATGGACGAGCTTCAACAGCTGGTAGCCAGGTTCTGACCCTTTTCAGATCCGGGTCTTCAGCATCCTGTTGAGGGCGGAATAGAGATCATCAAGTTCCTCGCGCGACAACCGGCCTATATTATGCGCCAGCAAATTCGCCAGTGCCGTTGCCTTCTGCGGCATTCCCGCCGTATCCACTGTCACGCGCGGATGTGAAAGCGCAGCCAGTTGCTGCAGTTCGTCGGCCTCATCCCAGATGATGTTGAAGTAGCCGATTATCTTCTGAACCATCGGCCAGGTCGGTGGACTGCGTCTGCCATGCTCGAGCGCGGACAGATATGCGGCGCTCACGCCAATATCCTCGGCCATTTTCTTCTGGCTGATGCCACGCTCGCGGCGCAATTCGCGCAAGCGCTCTCCGAAGGGTGTCATTTCCGCGGCCCCCGCCTGCGAAGCCTCACATAAAGCGCGCCGGCGCCTCCGTGAGTTCGCGCAGCCTCCTCATAACCGCCGACAATCTCACGAAACGGGCTGGTGGCGAACCAGCGCGGTACCGAACGACGTAAGATGCCTTCGCCGCGAGAGGATGTTCCCTTGCCCGTGATGACGAGAACATATCGGCGATCTGCCTCGTAAGCCCGACGCAGAAAGGAGATGAGCAGCATATGCGCTTCTTCCTGGGTCATGCCGTGCAGGTCCACGCGGCCAGCGATTTCCAGCCGGCCACGCGCGAGCTTTGCATGGGTGGGACGGTCGATGTGGCGCGGGTCCTGCAGGGCGGGAGCAGGCGCGCGCCGGGTCTTTTGTGGCGGTTCTGTTCTATGGGGCTCGGCGGGCTTGTTGGTTGGTTGAACTTCCTCCATGGCCTCGGGCCACTGCGGATAGTCCTTCCCCTTGATCGGCGTTGCCGTGCGCGCGACCCGTCCCCACAGTACCCGGTCCTCTTCGCTCAACCGCCCCTTCTTTCGTGTCACCGGTACTGCTCCCCGATCAGTGAAGCGGGCAGCAATGCGATGAATTCCGCTTCATGCTTGATCGAACCCGCAATCGCACCTGCCGCGTTGCCGCTGCCGATGAAGAGGTCCGCGCGCGCGGGGCCGATAATGGCTGACCCCGTGTCCTGTGCGATCATCAGTTTCTGAAACGGGCTTCCAGTCACATGCGTCAGCTGTGGCGCATTGATGAAGAAAGGAGTGGGATATGTGTGCAGGAAGCGATCCACCGCGATGGAGCGACCGGGTGTCAATTGCACCTTGGCTGCGCCTATCGGCCCAAGTTGCGCATCGGGGCCTGGCATCTCCTGAAAGAAGATGAAGCTGCGATTGCGCCACATGATTTCCTGCTGACGATCCGGATTGGCTGCGAGCCAGTCGCGAATGCTCTGCATCGTCACGCCATCCGCGGGCAGCTCTCCAAGCTCTGCCAATGCGCGCCCTATGCCGGTAAAGGGGTGTCCGGATTTGGCTGCGTAACCCACGCGCATCACCTGGCCGTCGGGCAGCTTCAGGCGCGCCGACCCCTGAACATGGATGAAAAAAGCGTCGATCGGGTCCCTCAGCCAGCATATCTCGAGGCCTCGCCCTGAAAGCGCACCTTGCTCGATCGCCTGCCGATCGAAATAGGGCCCGAGCACGCCCCCCTGGCTGCGCGCGAATGCATAGCCCTGCTCGACACCTGGCGGTGGCGCGTCGGGATCGATCTTCACCAGATCGTCAGGTTTGCGGTAGAGCGGGACACTGAACTCGTCTGTCCTTTCGAGCGAGGCATCCACCTCCGGCTCGAAATAACCGGTGACGAAACCGTCGTGCCCTACGATCCGGTATGGCCGGAACCAGTCCTCGAAAAATTCCCGCGCCGCGCCGGACGAAACAACTTCACCCATCGCTCGTGCTGCGGCAAATGCTGTGAGAAAGGCTGATTGGGAAACACCCAGACTGCCCGTCTTGTAGGGCTTCTGCGCTGCCTTGATGGCGCTGAGCCGGAAGGCGGAAAACGCCTGAGCGTGTTGATCGTGCGCCCAGCCGGGGATGTCCTCAAAGCTCAGGCGTTTGAAAATCGGGGAAAGCGGCTGTGTCACCTGCGGGACTGGCGTGCCGGCGTCCACATCAATCCTCTGCTTCGGTAGCCACCAACTTCCAGTTCGGGTCGCGGGCGCGGGTATCGCGCGCGAATGTCCACACATCCTTCACTTCAGCGACCGTCTCGGGATCACCGTCGACGATCTCGCCTCCACTGTCACGCGTGGCAGAAATCAGTTCGCTGACAATGCGAAGCGTAATGTGGGCCTCGGTTCCCTTCAGCTCGGCGGCAATGATGTTCGCCTTATCGATACCCACGAAGGAAGACTCGATCTTCTGACCATTGCGCTCGCGCTCGTCTATCGCGGCCACGAATCCTTCATAGACATCCTTCGAAAGAAGCGTTTTCAATGTACGGCGATCACCATCTGCGAAAGACATGACGATCATCTCGTAGGCCATCTTCGCGCCTTCGAGGAACTTTTTGACGTCGAACTGCTGATCGGCCTTGGTGATGGCCTTCAAGCCTTCATTGACCGGGGTGCCCGGCTTCGTGAGTGCGTCGATGGCCGCAAAGCTCTCTTCGATGTCGCGCACAGGCTGCGGTGCAGTGGCAGCACCCTTGCGATTTGGCAGGGAGACGACATTGTCATTGGTATCGGAAGGCGCCGAGCGAGAACGTGAACGTGTGGAATAGGGATCGAACGGAGGCCGTTCATTGCCGGTACGTCGGCCCAGGACATTGCGCAGCTGGAAGAAGATCACGACCGCCGCGACCAGAAAGAAAATCGTGCCAAAATCAAAAAATTGCATATCGCTCAGCCAAACAAGTCGCTCTGTCCTGAGAAGCCGGCACATTCTCGGCTTCAGACGGGGAGGTCCACATCAATTCCATATAGAACGCGCCATCGAATCATTCAAATCGATTGCCACAGTTCCTATGTGGTTACGTAGCAGCCATTGAGGCAGCATTAGCGCGAGGTTCGTAAAGAAAGTGCCGTTCTCCATCATACCCTTCATGCTTCTGGCCATTCCATTGCTGGAAATCGCCGTTTTTGTGGTCGTCGGCGGCGAAATCGGCGTCCTCGCGACAATGGCCCTGATCTTCGCAACTGCCGTGGCCGGCACCATCCTCTTGCGCTCTCAAGGGCTGGGCGTGGCCCGACGCATCCGCGCCACCATGGAGCAGGGGCAGGTGCCGGGCCGTGACTTGGTTCACGGCATGATGATCATGGTGGCCGGCGTTCTTCTGCTCACACCCGGATTTGTCACGGACACGCTTGGCTTCCTGCTGTTTGTGCCACAATTCAGGGATATGGGCTGGCGCTTTCTTCGAAGCCGCATCACCATCATCACCCCGGGCGGCGAGGCGAGGTCACGGCCGCGAGACCCCGACATCATCGATTTGGAGAGCGAGGACTATACGACATCACCGCGCGAAGATACGCCATGGCGCGATGATCGCGGACTCGACAAACCGCGCTGAGGCTTCGCAAACTTGTCTTGCCGATAGGCTCGTGCTAGCCAACGCGACAGATTTCAAGTGGCTTAGAGCCGCGTAACGCGTGGATGAGGACTTTAGGCGGATGGCCAAGAACCCGCAGGAAAACGACCAGAACAAGGAAGCCGGACAGCAGGCGGCAGGAAATGGCGCGCAGCCGAGCCTCAATGTGCTGACGCAGTATGTGAAGGATCTGTCCTTCGAGAGCCCCGGCGCCCCGCAGTCCCTTCGCAATCGTGGCGAAAAGGCTCCAGCGATCAACATCAATGTCAATGTGAACGCCAATCCGCTTGGCGGCTCTGATTACGATGTTCTGCTGACGCTCAATGCGCGCGCTGAATCCGACAAGAACGTGATGTTCAATGTGGAGCTGCTTTACGGCGGTATTTTCCGCATCGAAGGTTTCCCCCAGGAGCACATGCTGCCGCTGCTCTTCATCGAGTGCCCGCGTCTGCTCTTCCCGTTCGCACGTCAGATCATCGCCGACGCGACCCGCAATGGTGGCTTCCCGCCGCTGATGATCGACCCGATCGACTTTGCCCGCATGTTCCAGCAGCGCATGGCTGAAGAACAGGCCAAGGCGAAGGTTCAGGCCTCCTGATCACGCACCAGATTGTCGAAATGCACCGAGCCGGGCATCTTGCCCGGCTTTTTTCTTATTCGGCTGCTTCCAGGGTAGGACGGATCTTGTTCCACAAGGCGTTCTCCCCCATGCCCTCTACCATTGCTGCGTGCGCTTCACGTTCCGACGCGGTCAGGCGTGAAGGAAGAGGGGCGGGACGAGGATCGATTTTTACCTGTACCTGTCGGTCCCGGGTTTGGCTCGAATCATCGCCGTTGGATATTTCCAACCCGAATGCGGCCTGTTTGCCGCCAACAAGCTCGATATAGACCTCGGCCAGAAGTTCGGCGTCCAGCAACGCGCCGTGCTTGGTGCGCCTGGAATTGTCGATGCCATAGCGCCGACAGAGCGCATCCAGCGAGTTGGGGCCCATCGGATGCTTTCGGCGTGCTATCGCAAGCGTATCCACCACCAGTGACGGGTCCACCACCGGGCGATCGAGGCGCGCAAATTCGGCATTGATGAAGCCGATATCGAAATTGGCATTGTGGGCAACGAGCTTCGCGCCGTCGATGAAAGCCAGAAACTCGTCAAGTATTTCCGCGAAAACCGGCTTGTCCGCCAGATCCGCATCGGAGATCCCGTGAATGGCCTGCGCGTCCGGATGGACGGACCGTCCCTGCGCATTGATGAAGAAGTGCAGCGTTCGCCCGGTCGGGAAGCGGTTATCCAGTTCGACACAGCCAAGCTCGATGATGCGGTCTTCCCGCGGATCGAGGCCTGTGGTTTCGGTATCGAAGATGATTTCGCGCATCAATTCACTCTCTGTCCTGCTGCGGACAATGGGGGCGTTCGACCATCCAAGGCAAGAGCGGTTGTGGCCCGCCGGCCTTAAATCTGTGAAAGCTCCTGCACGATCTCGCGCACCTGCTTGCGGGCATGGTCCAGGCCCCGGCTGGAATCGATAACGTAATCCGCGCGCCGCCGCTTCTCCTCGTCAGGCACCTGCTTGGACAGGATGGCTGCGAATTTTTCTTCCGTCATTCCATCCCGTGAAAGCACTCTTTGTCGCTGCACCTCCGCGGGGGCCGACACGACCGCAATCCGGTCCACACGGTCCGTACCACCGGTTTCAAAGAGGAGCGGAATATCCAGCACGACGAGAGCCGTGCCCGCCTCTTCATGCCGTTTCACAAAAGCATCGGCATCCGCGCGCACCCGCGGATGGATATACTCTTCCAGCTTCTTCAAGGCTTCGGCGTTGCCGATGACCCGGGCACCGAGCTTCGTGCGGTCCACCACGCCCTCGACCACCGTTCCGGGATACAGTCGGTCGATACCGGCCGCGGCCTCCCCCTCGTAGAGCTTGTGAACGGCGGCGTCGGAATCATGAACGGGAACGCCTTCCTCGGCAAACATACGCGCGGTGGTCGATTTCCCCATGCCGATCGAGCCCGTGAGCCCGAGAATGATCACTTCGCGCCCCCCAGATCATGGACGATGCGCTGGCGCAGTTCGTCGGTGACTTCCGGCTTGACCTCAAACCAGCGCTCGAAAGCTGCGACTGCCTGATGAAGAAGCATGCCAAGACCTTCCGCCGTGCGCAGGTTTCGCGCTTCTGCATCTTTCAGTAGCCGCGTTTTCAGCGGCACATAAACGATATCCGAGACGATCGCGTGATCCGGGAGGCCGTCCAGAGAGATATCAAGCAATGCCGATCCTGCCATTCCCAGAGATGTCGTGTTGACAAGGAGATCGGTGCTGGGAAGCAGCTTTTCGATTTCATCCCAACCGTGGGAACTGGTTGATCCGCCGAAACGCATCTGAAGATCGCGGGCACGCGCTTGCGTTCTGTTGACGATCCGGACCTCGTCGAAACCACGCTCCTGCAACGCATGAACAACGGCACGTGCAGCTCCGCCCGCACCCAGCACCATAGCTGTCCTGGCGCTGTCCCAGCCTGGCAGTTGCTGGTCGAGATTTGCGGCGAAGCCATAAGCATCCGTATTGGATCCGCACAAATGTCCGCCTTCGAGCCACAAGGTGTTCACGGCACCAATCCGCTCAGCCGCTCCATCCAGTTTTTCGGCATGGCGAAAGGCTGCCTCCTTGTGCGGAAGCGTTACGTTCCCACCGGCGTAGCCAAGCTCTTCCAGGGACCGGAGAAAGGAAGGGAAGTCGACCGGAGCAATGTCGACGGCCTCATAGGAGCCCTGAAGTCCGTGCTTTTCGAGCCAGTAACCATGGATGAGTGGTGACCTTGAGTGCTTGATCGGGTGCCCGCAGACAAATGCCTTGATCGGCGCTTCAGCCATCAATCAGTTTCCTTTCACGCAATGCTTCGAGTAGTGGCAGAAGCGGCATGCCGATAATCGTGAAGTGATCCCCTTCGATCTTCCTGAAGAGGTGGTTTCCGGCACCTTCCACCTGGTAGCTGCCGACGCTTTTCAATGCAGCATCACCGATTTCAGCGAGATACCGGCCGATGAAGCCCGGGTCCAGGTCGCGCAGGGTGATGTGTGCAATGGCGGTGTGACGCCATTCGACACGCCCCTGATGGGCCAAGACTATGCCGCTGTTGAGCTGGTGCGTGCGGCCGGAGAGCGCAAGCAGGTTTCGTCTTGCCTCTTCCATGTCCTTGGGCTTGTGAAACAACCTCTCCTCGAGCGAGAGCGTCTGATCCGCACCAATAACCCAGGCATTCGGATGACGCTCGGAAACGTCGAGCGCCTTGGCTTCGGCCAGGATGGCAGCAACATCTTCTGCCGTTGCGCCACTTTCCTGCAGCGGTGCTTCCACTGAACGTTCGTCGATGTCAGGTGCTTGAGTGGCGATGTCGAGACCCACGTCTTCCAACATCTTGCGGCGGAACGGACTGGTCGAGGCCAGAATGATCGTTTCTGAATTAAAAGCCATCTTCTTCTCCGCTTGAACGTGTCTCCGCACGCAACGCCATTATGGCAGCAGCGGTTTCCTCTATCGAACGGCGGGTCACATCGATCAGTGGCCAGCCATGGCGCGTGCTAAGCTGACGTGCATAGGACAGTTCGCGTCCGATGGTCGCCCGGTCCGTATATATGTCGAAACTGTCGTCAGCATGCGTGCCCAGCACCCGGTTCTGCCGGACCAGGGAGATCCGTTCGGCCGAAGCCACCAGACAAACAATGAGCGGATGCCGTGCAGTCAAAAGGGCGGGGGGCGGGGGCACGTCCAGCACAATCGGTACATTGGCTGTCTTCACTCCACGATTGGCCAGGTAGATGCTTGTCGGTGTCTTGGAGGTGCGCGAGACGCCTACAAGGACCACATCCGCTTCCTCGACATCATGGGGAAGTTGACCGTCGTCATGCTCCATCGTGAAATTCAACGCGTCGATGCGCTGGAAATAACCGGCATCAAGCACATGCTGCGCTCCGACCCGCCGTCCTGCCGGGGTGCCGAGATAGGACTGGAACACGCCAAGAACCGGTTCGAGTACCGAGACGACCGGCAGACCCATAGTCTGGCAGCGCTCATCAATCTGGCGCGCCAGTGCCTGATCGACGATGGTGTAGAGTACGATGCCCGGCTGACGATCTATTTCCTCGAAAACCCGCGCCAGCTGCTTTTCGGTCCGGATCAACGGATAGATATGTTCGATCGCCCGCGCATTCTTGTACTGCGCAGCCGCAGCGCGACCGGCTGCAAGCAGCGTTTCGCCGGTCGCATCCGAAATGAGGTGCAGATGAAAGAAGCTCTGAGGCTTTTGCACACGCCCTGTTCCCTGATTGTGGAGCACTGTTGATAACGCCGGCAGCACGAATTGGCGAGGGAGCCTGTGGGGGAAAAGGTAGCATTTCATCCACAATTGGCGTCGCCGTGCAGACAAGATTGCCCATGTGGGAATCTTTGTGGACGCCAATCGCCCGTACACAGAAAGAGAACCTTGGCGACGAGGGGAACCTTCGAACAAGTTCAGGGATTCATGGAGTGAATCCGAACGATTCAGAATCTTCTCCACATGCCGTAGTCGCGGTGCGACGCGTTGGGGACTTGTGTTTTCAAGTCAGACATCGTGGAAAGGAAATAATCCACATTTCGAACAGACTCTAAGAAACAGAAAGAGTCTTCTTCGAAGAATCTTTTTTATTATCTATTCGGAGAGACCCGAAGTGGCGGCAACGAAATTCATGGAAGTGATGGACGGCAAGACCGTCTTCCCTCCACCGATCTGGATGATGCGCCAGGCAGGACGCTATCTGCCCGAATACCGGGAACTCAGGGCCAAGGCGGGAAGCTTCCTCGACCTATGCTACAATCCGGACTTCGCAGTTGAGGTAACGCTGCAGCCGATCAGGCGGTTCCACTTTGACGCAGCGATCCTGTTTTCCGACATTCTGGTTGTGCCGCACGCGCTCGGACGGGATCTACGCTTCGAGGAAGGTCGCGGACCGGTTCTTACGCCCATAAAGGCGGATGAGGTTGACGCTCTCGGGCGGGTCGACACCTTTCACGAAAGGCTTGCGCCGGTCTACGAGACCGTGCGGCGTTTGAAAGATGAATTGCCCGATGATGTGTCACTGATCGGCTTTTGCGGCGCACCCTGGACCGTTGCCACCTACATGATCGCCGGACATGGCACGCCTGATCAGGCACCTGGCCGACTGTTTGGCTATAGCGATCCGCACTTGATGGATGCGCTTCTGGATGTACTGGCGGTGCGTTCGGCCGACTATCTTATCCGCCAGATTGAAGCTGGTGCGGATGCCGTACAGATTTTCGATTCCTGGTCCGGCGTTCTGGATGAAGCCTGTTTCGAGCGCTGGTGCGTGGCGCCAGTGGCCAAGATGGTGAAGATTGTCCGCGAGCGCTGCGGCAACATTCCGATTATCGGCTTTCCGAAGGGTGCCGGCTGTTTCGCCGATAGCTACCGGGCCAAGACGGGCATCACGGCGCAAGGCCTTGACTGGACCGTGCCAATGACCAAGGCACGAACCTTGCAGGAAGCGGGCCCCGTTCAGGGCAATCTTGATCCGATGCGATTGCGGGCAGGCGGCAAGGCTTTGGAAGAGGGTGTCGATCGGATCCTCGAAGAACTCGGGAGAGGGCCGCTGGTTTTCAATCTTGGCCACGGCATCACACCGCAGGTGCCCGTGAGCCATGTTGAGGCGCTGGTCAAACGGGTCAGACAGGCTGAGGGGTGAGCAACATGCCTATGAACAAGATTCTTTTACCGATTGTCGCACTGGTGGGTGCGGTGGGCCTGTTTCTGCTTGCCTCGGATGCCGCCTATGACTGGGTGAAGGCATTTCACATCATCGCGGTAATCGCCTGGATGGCGGGAATGCTCTACCTGCCGCGGCTTTTCGTCTATCACAGCGATGCAACTGCCGGATCAGACAAGAGCGAAACCTTCAAGATCATGGAACGGCGGCTGTACAGTGCAATCATCATGCCCGCCATGCTTGCAACATGGATTCTGGGACTGTGGCTTGCCTGGAAGGGCTTCGGCTTCTCCGGAGGCTGGCTGCATGCGAAGATCGCGCTTGTCGTGGCACTGAGCGGTGTACATGGCTTTCTCGGAGGTTCGCTGCGCAAGTTCGAACGGGATGCCAATACCCGGAGCGCGCGGTTCTGGCGCATAATGAACGAAGTGCCGACCGTCCTGCTGCTGCTGATTGTCATTCTTGTGGCCGTAAAGCCCTTCTGAGAGCGCTCACGGCTTTTCATCCAACGATTGCGCCCCGGCAGCAGAAACGAAGGCTGGCGGGGCTGGAACCAATTACGGCCCTTGCTCTTTGTTCATGAGAACTGTAAAAGGGCGCTTCCTTCCTTTTCACGTCCGGCTCGGTCTTTACCCGCAGCAAGAGACGCGTCGCGCCACAGGCGCCCTTATTCTCCATTCCTATCCATCCAGAGTCCGCACCATGCAGGAAATGAAACTCCAAGAGCTGAAAAGCAAAACGCCAACCGACCTCATTGCGTTTGCTGAGTCTCTCGAAGTTGAGAATGCAAGCATCATGCGCAAGCAAGAGCTTATGTTTGCAATTCTCAAGAAACTCTCCACCCAAGACTTCGAAATCATTGGCGAAGGTGTGGTGGAAGTTCTTCAGGATGGTTTCGGATTCCTTCGCTCTGCTTCAGCGAACTATCTTCCGGGCCCGGATGATATCTACATTTCACCATCTCAGATCCGGCGCTTTTCGCTGAAAACCGGTGATACTGTTGAAGGTCCGATCCGCAGCCCGAAGGAAGGTGAACGTTATTTCGCCCTTCTGAAGGTCAACACGATCAACTTCGAAGATCCCGAGAAGATTCGTCACAAGATCCACTTCGACAATCTCACGCCGCTTTATCCGGACGAGCGGCTCAGGATGGAGCTGGAGAATCCGACATCCAAGGATCTCTCCGCCCGTGTGATCGATCTGGTTGCGCCTCTGGGCAAAGGCCAGCGCGGCTTGATCGTTGCGCCGCCGCGCACCGGCAAGACGGTTCTGCTGCAGAATATCGCCCATTCCATCACGTCAAACCATCCGGAATGCTATCTCATCGTTCTCCTGATTGATGAGCGTCCCGAAGAAGTGACCGACATGCAGCGGTCCGTGAAGGGTGAGGTGGTTTCCTCGACCTTCGACGAACCAGCATCGCGCCACGTGCAGGTCGCCGAGATGGTGATCGAGAAGGCGAAACGGCTGGTCGAGCATGGGCGTGACGTTGTCATTCTTCTCGATTCGATCACGCGTCTTGGCCGCGCCTACAACACCGTGGTGCCTTCCTCCGGCAAGGTTCTGACCGGTGGTGTGGATGCCAATGCGTTGCAGAGGCCCAAACGCTTCTTCGGTGCTGCCCGAAATATCGAGGAAGGCGGTTCGCTTACCATCATTGCAACGGCACTGATCGACACCGGCAGCCGTATGGATGAAGTCATCTTCGAAGAGTTCAAGGGCACGGGCAACTCCGAAATCGTCCTCGATCGCAAGGTTGCAGACAAGCGTATCTTCCCGTCCATCGATATCCTCAAGTCCGGTACTCGTAAGGAAGACCTTCTCGTTGCACGGCAGGATCTGCAAAAGATCTTTGTCCTGCGCCGCATCCTTGCGCCGATGGGTACGACCGATGCCATCGAGTTTCTCAGCGACAAGCTCAAGCAGACGAAGAGCAATGGCGAGTTCTTCGATTCCATGAATACCTGAGCCGCTAGCCTAAACGAGCTCAAGTGAAGCGCATCTGGGAAACCAGGTGCGCTTTTTTCGTCGGCTAATTAACCCGAATGGCATCGCGAAGCTTGGTTTCGAGCGCTTCGGGACCCCGGAGAGGGGGCAGGCATCGCGTTGGCTGGCACAGATAAGCGGTCTCGCTGTCTGCGATTAGCTCCATACCGGCCGCCATGGTTGCTGTTCCGGGTGCAACACGAACATCAATCCTCCGCAGATCCGGAAGCCTTGCCGCCAATCCTCGCATGGTTGTGTTCTGGGCGGGAAGCAGCAGCTTGTACTGAGTGCGCGCCATCGTTGCCGCAAAAATGATGCCGGCCCGACCATAGGCTTGCTCACGGCTCCTGCTCAACGCCTCCACGGCGACAGCGTCAACATGCTCCTGCACGTCCAAATTGCCCGTAACGGCAGCCAATTGCGACAACGCCAATATTATCTGGGCTGTGGCAGACAGCACCGCCTCGTCAGCATCCCCACGGATGCGCAGGGGTATGTCTTTCCGGTCCTTCGCCTGCAGAAAATAGCCGGTCCCTTGCTCATCAAGAAAGTCTTCCCGCAGCACCGCGGCAAATCTTGTCGCGTCGTGAAGATAGGTCTCTTCAGCCGTACTGCTATAGAAAGCCAGAGCGGCGCTCATCATGGAAGCGAAGTCGGAGGAAAGTCCCTGCCTGACCCTGCCGTCCTGGAGGATCACGTGAGGCAGACGATGATCGTCCGATTTCGCCAAAATCGCGGCATAAGCGCGTTCTGCGGCTTTCACCCATTCGGAATTCCCGAAAACGGTTCCTGCACGGGCAAGCGAAGCTATCGCCATTCCATTCCAGTCGACCAATATCTTGTCATCGCGACCGGGTGGCGTACGCAAAGAGCGCCTCGCCAAAAGCTGCTTGCGAAGTTTCCCGAGTGTTTCATCTTCAACACTGTCCGCCTTGCGCAACAATATCGGATCACCTTCCCAGCCCGTTGGGGCAGCAAGATCGAAGTAGCTGCCGAAGGCGTCCCGTTCTTCCGCCAAGGCTTCTTCGATCTCATCTTGGGTCCAGGTATAGTAAGAGCCTTCGCCACCTTCGGAATCAGCGTCCATGCTTGCGGCAAATGCGCCGTCTTTCGTGGTCATGTCTCTGACAAGCCACTGAACCGTCTCCTCGCAGCGGCTTTTGAAAAATTGATCACCCGTTGCGGTGTAGCAATGCGTCATGAAGTCGATCAGATAGCTGTTGTCGTAGAGCATCTTCTCGAAATGGGGCACCATCCAGAGTGCATCGGTGGAGTAGCGGGCCATCCCTCCGGCAACGTGATCGTATATTCCGCCACGCAGCATCCTACTCCATGTCTGCAGGACATGGTCGCGGCTGGTGACGTCTCCATGCTCAAGCCAGTGCATCCACTGCATGTAGAGGAATGGAGCGTTGGGAAATTTGGGCGCTCCCTTCAGACCCCCGTTAATTGTATCGCTCATTCCTTTGATGCGTTCAGCCATTGCGATCAGCAGCTCATCTGGATCCTGATCGTCGTTCCAGCCGGACTGAGGTGCAAGCGTGCTGCGGACATAGTCGTGCAGTTTGGCAGCTGCGTTTACGAGCTTGTCCCTTTCATTGCTCCAGGCACGATTTACGGCCTGCAAAACGTCCATGAAGCCGGGTCGGCCATATCTTGCGTGCTTGGGAAAATAGGTTCCGCCCCAAAACGGTTTCGCATCCGGCGTCAGAAACATTGTCAGCGGCCAGCCGCCCTGTTCGCCCATGGCGCCAAGTGCGGCCATGTATGTCTGGTCGATGTCCCCGCGTTCCTCGCGATCAACCTTCACATTGATGAAATTGGCATTCATCAGCGCAGCGACTTCGGCGTCCTCGAAGCATTCATGCGCCATCACGTGGCACCAATGGCAGGCAGAATATCCAACTGAAAGAAGGATGGGCTTGTTCAGCTCCCTGGCTTCCTCTAATGCCTGCTCACCCCAGGGCCGCCAATGGACCGGGTTATCCTTGTGTTGGCGAAGATATAAACTACCTTCGCGATCGAGAAGGTTCTCGTTTTCCATTTGATCAGCCCATCTATGTCTATTCGAAAGGTAGCGCGCTTTGCTTCCGAGACAAAATGCGAGCGACACAATCTTTGCGCTTTCGACGGGTCAGCTTCCGTCAGGGGTCGCGGTCATACGCATTTCCGGGAATGGAGCCTTCAACGCGATCCAGAAGCTTTGCGGGGTTGTCCCCGAGGCCCGCGTCGCGCGATTGGTCACTATCCGGGATGAGGTCGGCGAAGTTGTCGATCAGGGACTTTGCCTTACCTTCCCTGCCCCTCGAAGCTTCACCGGGGAAAACTGCGCGGAATTGCAGGTTCATGGCGGACGGGCTGTCGTGAACAAGCTTCTGCAATGTCTTGCTGCGCTTCCCGATCTACGGATTGCAGAGGCCGGCGAGTTTTCCAAGCGAGCCTATCTGAACGGCAAGCTTAATCTGACCGAGGCTGAAGCGCTCGCCGACCTGATTGACGCGGAAACAGAGGCGCAGCGCCAATTCGCTCTGAGCAACCAGACCATGGCCCACGAAAGGCTATATGATCAGTGGCGTGAGAAGCTTTTGCATATCCGCGCCTATATGGAAGCCGAACTCGATTTCGCTGATGAAACAGATGTGCCGGATGATGCAGCATCCTGGATATGGAACGACCTTGAGGATCTGCACTCCGCCATTCGAGCTCATATTGAAAGTTATAGAAGTGCAGAGATCATCCGCGAAGGGTTTCGGGTAGCCTTGATAGGCGCACCCAATGCAGGAAAGTCGACGCTCCTGAATCATCTGGCCAAACGGGAAGCAGCGATTGTTTCAGAAATCCCAGGTACTACGAGAGATGTGATCGAGGTCCAACTGGAGCTCGATGGCTTCAAGGTGATTCTGACCGATACTGCAGGCATCAGGGAGGATGCCGACGAAGTGGAGGCGATCGGTATCGAACGCAGCCTCAAGGCTGCGGAAGATGCACACCTAATCCTGCATCTCATTGATGGCTCCAACCCGAGAAAGGTTCGGGAACATGGGGATGCCGACCAGATCGATGTCTATACCAAGGCAGACATCGCCACTCCGGATGATGGCTGCATCGCGATTTCCACCCACCGCAATATCGGGATTCAAACACTACTGGATGCCATGGTGGCGGCCTGCCGCCGTTCCACTTCCAGTTTGAACAGTGTCAGTCCTTTCCGTCTCAGGCATGTCAGGGAATTGGAAAAGGGTGCGGCAGCTATCAATCGTGCGCTGAACCAGCCGAGGGACCTGCTGGAACTTTCGGCTGAGGAGATGCGCGAAGCGTCGGATGCCCTCGCCCGGATATGTGGCAGGTCGGACGTCGAAGAAATTCTCGGAGCTATCTTTTCGAGTTTCTGCGTTGGCAAGTGAGGATTCACGTGAAACACCAACCTCAATCATCTTTGCTGACTCACGTGAAACACATGCAGTGAACTTTCGCTGACTCACGTGAAACATTTCCGGCAGCTAATCCTCCGTTTCACGTGAAACGCCTGTCTTGACCGCGCCGTATTCGCAGGCCAAAACGTGGCGAGTTTCTGGAGATCCCAATGGATAGAACTTTCGACGTCATCGTGATCGGCGGTGGTCATGCGGGATGTGAAGCCGCTGCTGCATCCGCCCGTTCCGGGGCGAAGACCGCGCTGCTGACCCTGAGCGCCGCTACAATCGGCGTCATGTCGTGCAATCCCGCGATCGGCGGAATCGGCAAGGGCCAACTTGTGCGAGAAGTCGACGCCCTGGATGGGCTAATGGGACGCGTGGCTGATCAGGCGGGAATTCAGTTCAGGCTCTTGAACCGCCGTAAGGGACCTGCCGTGCGCGGTCCGCGTACTCAAGCCGATCGTCGTCTATACAGGGAAGCGATGCAGGCCGCGCTCGCGGAACAATCGGGTCTTGAGATCGTCGAAGGCGAAGCGCGCGCGCTTCTCTTTGAGGGCGGCCGCATTTCGGGCGTCGAAACCGCAGAAGGCGCGCTGAGTGCCGGGGCTATTGTACTCACGACAGGAACTTTTCTTCGTGGGCTCATACATATCGGCGACCGCAATTTCGAAGCGGGTCGTATGAACGAGCCGGCAGCGAAACAACTTTCCGCTTCGCTGGAACGATTTGGTTTGCGTCTGGGTCGTTTGAAAACAGGCACCCCACCACGGTTGGACGGGAAGACGATCAACTGGGATATCCTGGAGAAGCAGGAAGCCGATCCCGACCCGGTACCGTTCTCGCTGTTGACCGAAAAAATTTCAGTTCCTCAGATAGCTTGCGGGATAACTCGTACTACCGCACGGACGCACGATATCATCCGAGAGAACATGCATCGATCGGCGATGTATTCGGGAGCTATCGAGGGTGTGGGCCCGCGTTACTGCCCTTCCATCGAGGACAAGATCATGAAATTTGGTGACCGCGACGGTCATCAGATCTTTCTCGAACCAGAGGGTCTGGACGACAACACGGTCTATCCAAATGGTATCTCGACTTCACTTCCGGAAGACGTCCAGAACGCATTGCTAAAAACCATTCCCGGCTTGGAGGAGGCTGTTGTCATTCAGCCTGGCTATGCGATCGAGTATGATCATGTGGATCCCCGCGAGCTTTCCCACTCTCTTGAATGTCTTAAGGCAGAAGGTCTGTTCCTGGCGGGTCAGATAAACGGTACGACCGGCTACGAAGAGGCTGCTGCTCAGGGCATTCTTGCCGGTATCAATGCAGCGCGGCGAGCAAGCGGTGCCGATCCAGTCGCGCTTAATCGCGCTGAAGCCTATATAGGCGTGATGGTTGACGATCTTGTTCGGCGTGGTGTGTCCGAACCCTATCGAATGTTCACTTCGCGTGCAGAATTTCGGCTGACTTTGCGTGCCGACAATGCCGATCTGAGGCTCACACCATTGGCACAACAATGGGGTTTGTTGGGCAGTGAGCGCTCAGAACGTTTTGCCACGCTTTTACGTGACCTGTCGGCTGCGCGCGAGATTGCAAAAGCTCATAGCCTGACACCAAATGAAGCCGAGAGCCACGGCATAAAGCTGAACAAGGACGGGGTTAGAAGAACCGCGGTTGATCTGCTTGCACAGGTTGATCTGGATGTGTCGCGGCTGGCGCAGATATGGCCGGCTTTTCGGGAGATTGATCCTCATATTGCGGAACTTTTGGAGACGGAAGCCCGCTACTCGGTCTATCTCGAACGGCAACAGGCGCAGGCGGCTGAGTTGCGCAGGAACGAGAACGCTGCTCTGCCTTCCGGTCTCGACTACAACCAGATTGTCGGTCTTTCTAATGAGCTGAAGTTCAAACTGGAGAGGAATCCTCCGAAATCCGTGGCAGAGGCAGAAGCGATTGAAGGTATGACACCAGCAGCGCTAGGCCTCATCATTGCAGCCGCGCGAAAGGCTTCCCTGGAGAGAGTTGCTTGAACAGTCGGTACGAAGCCCTTGTCAAGATAGCCGGACCAGTTTCACGTGAAACATTTGACAGGCTGCTGGCTTTTGAACAGAAATTCTTGCACTGGTCGAAAAGCATAAATTTGGCTGCGCCGTCTACGCTCCCTCACATCTGGGAGCGGCATATTCTGGACAGCTCTCAACTCGTGACTCACGTGAAACATGCCGATAGTCTTGTAGACATAGGTTCCGGCGGAGGATTTCCGGGTGCCATTCTGGCGATCATGCTGGCCGACAGAACCCAGGTGCACCTGGTCGAGAGCAACCGCAAGAAAGCATCGTTCCTGAACACGGTTCTCCATGAACTGGGAACGCCGGCACAGGTGCATGCCAAGCGGATTGAAGACAGTTATGATCTGGTTGGGCGGGCCGATGTGGTAACTGCGCGCGCTCTGGCTCCGCTCAAACTCCTGTTGGAGCTTGCATCGCCCTGGATCTCAGGTGGAGCTTCCGCATATTTCCATAAAGGACGGGATTACCAACAGGAAATCGCAGAAAGCGATACCTTGGACAGCTACGATCTGTTAATACATCAGGACCTGGTTACGAAAGAAGGCGTGATTCTACAGCTTTCAAAGAAGCAGCAGCCAGCTGCGCCGGGCGGTGAATAGACGAGCAGGTGTTGCTGATCTATGGATAAGTCCACACGCATAATCACGGTTGCCAACCAGAAGGGTGGAGTGGGAAAGACCACCACCGCCATCAATCTGGCCACTGCATTGGCCGCAATTGGCGAGCGCGTGCTCGTCGTTGACCTGGATCCGCAGGGTAATGCCAGTACGGGGCTCGGGATTGATCGTCAGGCGCGCCAGCTTTCGTCCTATGATGTTCTTACGGGCGGTGCCGACATCCCCGCAGCGGCCATGGAGACGGCAGTTCCGGGTTTGTCCATCGTTCCGTCCACCCTTGATCTTCTCGGCATCGAGATGGAGATTTCCGAGGCTCCCGACCGCGTGCTGAAGCTGCGCAACGCGCTGCGGAATTCAGGTCCCTTGGAATTCAGCTATGTGCTGATCGATTGTCCGCCATCCTTGAACCTCCTGACACTCAATGCAATGGCAGCGGCAGATTCAGTCCTTGTTCCGCTCCAGTGTGAATTCTTTGCGCTGGAAGGTCTGAGCCAGCTTCTGGAAACGGTCGAGCAGATCCGTGGGTCAATCAACCGACAGCTTGGCATCCAGGGCATCGTCCTGACAATGTATGACCGACGGAACAATCTCGCCAACCAGGTCGTAGAAGATGTCCGCGCCTATATGGGAGAGGCTGTCTACGAGACCGTTATCCCGCGCAATGTGCGCGTTTCGGAAGCTCCGTCATATGGAAAGCCCGCTATCCTGTATGACCTGAAATGCTCCGGCAGCCAGGCCTATCTCCAGCTGGCTTCTGAAGTTATCCGTCGTGAACGCCGCCTGCAGGCTGCATGATTTTTGTATTGAGGCAAGTGACAAGCAATGAATGAAGATCCCTCACGCAAACGTCTTGGTCGCGGGCTAGCAGCGCTGATCGGCGAAATGGACAAACCCGATGCGCCGGAACAGGCACCGGTACGGGCCGATCGCTCGGCACCGATCGAATTCGTCTCGCCCAATCCACGCAATCCGCGGCGTCATTTTGCTGAAGAAGATCTGGAAGATCTGGCGCAGTCCATTCGTGAACACGGAATAGTCCAACCGGTCGTCGTGCGCACGGCCGCACAGGGACGTTACGAGATCATCGCAGGTGAACGCCGTTGGCGTGCAGCTCAGAAAGCGGGCCTGAACGAGGTCCCGGTGATCATCCGCGACGTGGATGACAAGGCTGCCCTGGAACTCGCGATAATCGAGAATGTTCAGCGGTCCGACCTCAATCCGTTGGAAGAAGCCCGCGGCTACCAACAGCTGATGGACGAGCATCATTATACGCAGGCGGATCTCGGTCAGGTCATTGGCAAGAGCCGTAGCCATGTCGCGAACACGCTGCGGCTGCTCAAGCTGCCAGAAGCGGTAACGGATATGATCCTTGACGGGCTTCTGACGGCGGGACACGCGCGCACGCTCGTCAATGCCGAAGACCCAGCAGGTCTTGCCAAGCGCATTGTCGAGGAGGGCCTGTCCGTGCGTCAGGCCGAGGCCTTGATGAACGAACCGGATATGTCCGTCGCGCCCAAGGAAAAGACGAAACGGGAAAAAGACGCGGACACGGTGTCGCTCGAGAAACTCCTGACGGATACGACCGGTCTGAAAGTTGCAATCAATCACAAGGCCAAAGGCGGTGAAGTTCGCATCGCCTATAAGAGTCTTGAGCAGCTGGATGAGCTTTGCAGGCTTCTGCAGCGCTGATCTTCCTTCCGGAGGTCAACGACAGCAACGGGCTGACGATCGTTTGTGCAAACAGCGAGGAGCTTTGGCGCGACCTGGACAATCCGCGCTGGCTTGCGACCGGGTTCTTCTCCGAGCAGGACTGCAGGTGAAGATGCCAGAGGCGCGTTGGAGTCTGGCCGGCGCAGCTCTTTCGTCGACTAATTAACTTCGCTGCCCGACCATAATCGATCAGCGCGCTCTGCGGGCTTCCACGGCCAGAGCCAGCAACGTTTGTCGGCTAATTGCATCTGACAATGCCTGGTTCTGTCTGCTTTTCAGGATACCGGCCTGAAGGCGTGCAGCCGCTTGGTGAAGCCGATCCAGACTCCATTTGGAAAGTGACGCTTCCACCGCCGCTTTTCGTGCAAAAAAGACCGGCGGGCGCGCGGAAGCAATTGCTGCACTTGCTGACTTGCCTTCATTCTCGACCTGGCCGCGCAAGAGCAGAAGAAGGTGAACCTGCCTCAATGCGGCCGACAGGAGCAGAAAGGCGGGGCTGCCGGACGATATGTGTCTTGCATAAAAGCGGTCGAACCGCTCCATCTGGCCGGTGAGGACGGCATCGACGGCCTCGTCTGCAGGGCTTGCAGCGACATCTCCGATCACGGCTTCGATATCCTCGGCAAGTACCTCCGTATTGCCATGGCAATAGAGCGCCAGTTTCTCCAGCTCGCTGCGCGATGCCATCCGATCGCCCCCAAGGCTCGCCTTGAGCAGCTGGCGCGCATCCGTGGAAAGCCGTAGGCCGGCTGATGACATCACTTCCTCGATGAGCCCATCGAGGTCTCGTCCACCATCGGCATAGCAGGGCAGCGCCATACCGGCGCCTGACCGTTCGACGGCACCGCGAAGGGGAGCGGTCTTCTTGAGATCGCCACCCTCTATCAGGACCAGGCAGTCCTTCGGCGGCTCGTCGAGCAGCGCCTTGACCTCTGCGACAAAAGATACGCTGTTCCCCGCGTTGCGCACCCATACCAGCCGCTTGTCAGCGAACATCGGCACCGTGCGCACTTCATCACCTAGTCGCCCTTCCTGCTTGTCGGTTTCGCTGCCATCCAGCTTGATGACCGTGAACGGGTCGTCGAGCGGCAAACCCGTAGCCAGCGCGAATTTTTTCGCGCGCTCGCTCACGAGACCTCGGTCCGGCCCATAGACCAGGACAATCACCGCCGCGGCGTCCGGGCGGGTCAACCAACGGTCTACTTCATGCGCTTTCTTCTGTGCCATGGAGCTTGCTTAGCCCAGCCATTCGCGTGGTGGAAGTGCGGGCGATCCATTATCTGACCAGCTCCTTGGCCAAGCATTCTCGATGCCTGGCGCTTGATCAGGCCGTCCCGTACGGTTATCTGCAATCGAGACAAGTCAATGACAGCGGCGAAACCACCGTCTGGAGGTGCCAGAGGCCGGTCGGAACAGGGAACTCGTATGAACAAGCGGAAGATGCGGGAATTCTCCCGCCGCCACTGGTTCCCCGTCAGCGGCTTTTTTCTCTCGGTCTTTCTAGCTGTCTGGTTCAGCTTCACCTTCCTGGCAGAGGCGATCTATTTCAACGATGATCGTCACCAGGACGTCGTGCTGAAGCCATGGATGACACCACGCTATGTGGCGTTGTCCTACGATCTGCCACGCGAGGTGGTTTTTCGGGCCTTGGAACTGGATCCGCAGGGGCCACCTCAGCGGCTTAGGCTCGGTCAGATCGCACGAATGAACGGCATGACAATAGACGAACTGACGCTGCGTCTGCGTGAAGAGGCTGCAGAGTATCGGGAGAATGCAAGTGACTGAGATCGTTCTCGGGCTGATCCCGGTCTATGGCCTCTTCGTGATTTTCGTCATCGTGTTTCTGGCATGCACCGGCATCCCGATGCCATCCTCCATCGTCGTCTTGACTGCCGGCGCTCTGGCTGCAGCAGGCGACCTCGTCTTGTGGCGGGTTTTGCTCGTGGTGATCTGCGCCTACCTGCTTGGGGATCAGATCACATACAATGCGGGACGCATCTGGGGGCCGGGACTGATTGCGCGGCTTCGGCGAGTGAAGAGACTGCGTCCTGCGATCGAGCGAAGCGAGACCCTCCTCCAGAAGCATGGCCTGCTGGCGATCTTCATCAGCCGCACGATCCTGAGCCAGGCGGGCCCGTATGTGGGCTATGTGAGTGGATCGCTTGAGATGGGTTGGCGCACTTTCACCGCCATAGCTGTGCCGGCAGCCATATTGTGGACGCTGGCCTATGCGCTGCTTGGCTACATTTTCGCAGGCGAACTGCCGCAGGTATCGGACCTTGTTGCGGCAATGCTGCTTGTCGGCGCCGCTTCGTTGTCGGCACTTGCTTTCGCTGTCTGGATCGCCTTGCTGTGGCGGCGGTTCGAACCAAGTTCGGATGAAGAGGCAATCTCGACCGGCATAGCGCAGGAATAGCTCTCAAAATCACCCGCAAAAACACAAAAGCCGCGGCGAACCGCGGCTTTTTGCGTTTGGAAACTGGAGCGGGCGATGGGATTCGAACCCACGACCCCAACCTTGGCAAGGTTGTGCTCTACCCCTGAGCTACACCCGCTCGCCAGCGGTGAATACCGCGAGCGGCGCCTATATGGCTGAACTCGGAGGGGAATGCAACAGGGAAATTCATGCGAATTTCACATTGGTTCAAATTTCACGCGGGCATCCAGCTTTCCACTTGTAGCACATCGCCTGCGCAGGCTTGAATTTCAGGCAGTTCTGGCTGAACTAGGAGTTCAAGAGGGATAGGAAAATGTCTGACAGAAGCGCGCTGCTCTTCGAAAAGCTCAAAGAGCTCTCCATCGAGGTGAAAACCTACGTGCATCCACCGCTGCACACGGTCGAGGAATCACAGGCACTGCGTGGAACGATACCGGGTGCGCACACGAAGAATCTTTTCCTGCGTGACCGGAAAGACCGGCATTTTCTGGTTACTGCTCTTGAAGACGCCGAGATCGATCTGAAGAGCATCCACACCTTGATCGGTGGTTCCGGCCGTGTGTCTTTCGGCAAGGCTGATACCATGGAAGCATGGTTGGGTGTGCGGCCGGGCGCTGTCACACCGTTCGGTGCGATCAATGACCGCGACGGTCATGTGAAGGTGATATTGGATGAAGATCTGGTGAAGCATGACATGGTCAACGCGCATCCGCTGCATAATGAGGCAACCACCAGCCTGAAGACGCAGGACCTGATTCGGTTTCTGGAAGCTGTGAACCATCCTCCCGCAATCTTGAAAGTCTCGCTTTGATCGCCACTTCTGCCTACAAGACAAGCTGTCGCGGCGGCGTATATACAAATCGAAGGTCAGGCTATGAGCACTCCAGGAAATCCTTTCGGCAATTCGTCCGGCAATGCACCACAGGGCCGTTTCCAGGACGAGATGACATCCCCGCAAACTCTCAATCTTGCTCCCGGCGGCGAAACGGCGGACACCCTGGTGAAAGACACGACCACTGCGGCATTCACCGCCGATGTGATCGAGGAATCACGCCGTCAGCCTGTGCTTGTCGACTTCTGGGCACCCTGGTGCGGGCCCTGCAAGCAATTGGCACCAATAATCGAGAAGGTCGTCGGGGAGGCGCGTGGCAAGGTCAAGCTTGTCAAACTCAATATTGACGACCATCCGGCCATTCCCGGGCAGTTGGGCATTCAGTCCATTCCCGCTGTCATCGCCTTCGTTGATGGCCAACCCGTCGACGGTTTCATGGGCGCTGTTCCCGAATCGCAGATACGTCAATTCATCGAGAAGCTGGGCAAGGGCCAGGCCGATCCGGTCCAGGATGCTCTCGAAGCAGCCCGACAGGCGCTTGCCGAAGGGCAGAACGATCATGCAGCGCAGATTTATTCCGCCATACTCCAGCAGCAACCGGACCAGGCGGATGCGCTCGCAGCCATCGCCGAAATGCTCTACGAGGCCGGTGAGAGGGACAAGGCAGAAGAACTTCTCGGGCGGATTCCCGCAGACAAGCAGGACCTTCCGGCTGCAGCCAGCCTGAAGACCCGCATGGCGCTGGATGCACAGGTTGCCGAGCTTGGCGATCCGATTGCGCTTGAACAGCGGGTCGCGTCCGATCCCTCCGATCATGATGCAAGATTCAATCTGGCACTGGTGCGCAATGCGCAGGGGCGCCGCGAGGAAGCAGCGGAACATCTGCTGACCATCATCAAGAACGATCGGCAATGGAATGATGATGCTGCCCGCTCCAAGCTTCTGGAATTGTTTGAAGCCTGGGGCATGACCGATCCCGCAACCCTGGCTGCCCGCCGCAGGCTCTCATCGCTCCTGTTCTCCTGAACCGGCAAAAGCTCGTGCACTTGGAATTTGCCCGAGGCGCCCCAGATTAGTGCACTGGGCGAGCACGCTTAACATCTGGAGTATGGCTTGAAGGCTGGAAACCGTCTCTACCGTTCGCCGGCAGATTTGCCGGACGTCATTCCCGTCTTTCCGCTGGCAGGCGCCCTTCTTCTGCCGGAGGGGCTTCTGCCGCTGCAGATATTCGAGCCGCGTTATGTCGAGATGCTTGATTTCGTTCTCGCCACACACCGCCTGATCGGCATGGTACAACCTCAGATCACCGATGATCAGGATGAGGTTCCACTGCGTCAGGTTGGGTGTGTTGGCAGAGTGACCACTTTTTCCGAAACCGGGGATGGGCGGTACAGGATCACTCTGGAAGGCATAAGCCGGTTCACAATCCTGGAAGAAATACTGACGGACAGGCCATTCCGGCAGTGCCGCATCGAAGCCTTTCCGGCCGACTTCACCGCTGATGATACGGCTGGCAGTGTGGACCGCGACGGGCTGATGCAGGCATTCCAGGATTATCTGGAAGCACATGATCTCGAGGCGGACTGGGATGGGGTGCAGCGCGCGGAGAACGCGGCGCTGGTCAATGCACTATCGATGATGGCCCCCTACGGACCCGAGGAGAAACAGGCACTTCTGGAAGCTCCCGATATCCGCCAGCGTGCCGATACGCTTGTTGCAATTACCGAGGTCATGCTGGCGCGTGAGAGCGGTGACGGGAACAAGCTGCAATAGAATTCGAACGCTAGGACTGGTTAAGGGATGACGGAAGAGAAGGGAGAGGCTGCACCAGGCATGGACCGCAAGATGCTTGAGCTTCTTGTATGCCCATTGACCCGTGCACCGCTCAAATGGGATCCGCAGGCTGGCGAATTGATTTCGCGGCATGCCGGGCTTGCCTATCCGGTTCGCGATGGCGTTCCCATTCTTCTTGTTTCGGAAGCCCGCAAGCTGGATGACGCCTAACGACGGTAGTTGCCGTCTTTTGACCGCGCAGCATGTGCAGCGGCTGCCTCAGTGAAAATTTCTACCCTTCGGCATCACGCCAGCGGCCGATCTTGCAGCAGCCTGTTTGATCTCGGTTTCCTGCCTTGCTTTCTCCATGATGATGCGGCGGGTGCGTTGGGTGGGTCTTGCGCGATGATCTTCTGCCACGGGCCGTTTCACCTCGTCGGTCTGCATCAGCGTGTCGATGTCTTCTCCGTTCTTCACGAGCGTGCTTAGGCGGATGCTCAAATCCTCCACTTTATCGGCGACGACATGAATCACGCCCGATGCTTTTTGCAGTTTCCCCGTGACCTTGATGAAGCGCGCGCCGAGAATTTGAGGGCGGAACAACTCGAAGGTCTTCGGCCAGACGATGAGATTGGCTGAGCCGGTTTCATCCTCGATCGTGATGAAAATCACACCCTTGGCCGAGCCGGGGCGCTGTCGGATAAGCACCAGCCCACTGACGGCCACCCTGCGTCCGGGGGGCGTGTTCTCGAGTTCCGATGTCGGCAGAACCCGCTCTTTGTGCAGTTCGGCGCGCAGGAAGGAGACAGGATGCGCCTTCAGGGATAGCCCAAATGCCCTGTAATCATGAACGACATGTTCGCCCAGCGGCATGGTCGGCAGGCGCATTTCGGGCTCATGGTCGCGCAAGGGGCGGTTATCCTGCTGGAAGAGCGGAAGACCCTCTGCTGCAGCTTTCGGATCGAGCGCCTGAACTGCCCACAGCGCCGAGCGTCTGTCGAGGCCCAGGGAGCGGAACGTGTCCGCTTCTGCAAGGCGCGCCAGGACGCTGCGGGTGAGGCCCGAGCGAAGCCAGAGATCGCGTACAGAATCATAACCGCCTCCGCGTCGTGCCACGAGCTTTTCCATATCAGCCCGGCTCAAGCCCTTGATCTGACGAAAGCCGAGCCGCACCGCATGGCGGCAGCGGATTGTGGCTCTCATTTCCGCATGTTTGCGCGCGATGTCTTGATGGCGATGGTCCGCTTCCTCCAGAAGGCAGTCCCAGTCCGAGTGGTTGATATCCACCTCTCTTACCTCCACCCCATGTTCCCGCGCATCGCGCACGAGCTGCGCGGGCGCGTAAAAACCCATGGGTTGGGAGTTGAGGATCGCGGCGCAGAATATGTCTGGATAATAGGCCTTGAACCAGCAAGAGGCATAGACCAGCAGGGCGAAGGAGGCGGCGTGGCTTTCGGGGAAGCCGTATTCGCCAAAACCCTCGATCTGGCGAAAGCAGCGCTCGGCAAAATCGCGCGGATAGCCGCGTGAAACCATTCCGTCGATCATCTTCTGCCGCATGGCGCCGATCGTACCAACGCGCCGGAATGTCGCCATGGCACGCCGCAGCTTGTCGGCTTCGCCAGGAGAAAATCCACCCGCCTCCACGGCGATGCGCATGGCCTGTTCCTGAAACAGGGGGACACCCAGTGTCTTGCCCAGGATGTTGCGCATTTCATCCGTCAGATATTCAGGCTGCTCCTTGCCTTCGCGCCTTCGCAGATAGGGATGCACCATGTCACCCTGGATGGGGCCGGGACGCACGATGGCGACCTCGATCACCAGGTCGTAGAATTCGCGCGGGCGCAGGCGCGGCAGCATGGACATCTGCGCGCGGCTCTCAATCTGGAAGACCCCGATCGTGTCTGCCCGGCAGATCATGTCATAGACTGCGCCTTCCTCCGCCTTGCGCGAGGAGATGTCCGCCAGCGAAAGCGGCAGGTCGTAGTGATCCTCAAGAAGCGTGAAAGCGCGCTTGAGGCAGGTCAGCATGCCGAGGGCGAGAATGTCCACCTTGAGGATGCCCAGAGCCTCCAGATCATCCTTGTCCCATTCCACCATCTTGCGTTCTTCCATGGCGGTCTGGACAATCGGCACGATCTCGTCCAGCCGGTCGCGGGTAATGACAAAGCCGCCTACATGCTGGGAGAGGTGACGGGGAAAGCCCATGATCTGATTTGCAAGCGCCATGAGCTTGTTGGTGAGCGGATCCTCTTGATCAAGGCCTGCCGCACCTGCCTCGCGCTCGCCGACTTCGGCTGTCGACCAGCCCCAGATGGAGCCGGAAAGAGCTGCCATGGCGTCTTCCGACAATCCCATCGCCTTGGCCACTTCGCGCAGGGCGGATCGCGCGCGATAGGTGACAACCGAGGCGGCGAGAGCTGTACGCCGAGCGCTGTATTTCTCGTAGATATAGGCAATGATTTCCGGACGCCGTTCATGTTCGAAATCGACATCGATATCCGGGGGCTCATTGCGCTCGGGTGAAATGAAGCGCTCGAACAGATGGTCGATGATGTCGGGGCCGACATCCGTGATACCCAGGCAGAAGCAGATGATGGAGTTGGCAGCCGAACCCCGGCCCTGGCACAGAATGCCGCGCGAGCGGGCGAAGGCGACAATGTCGTTCACCGTGAGAAAATAGCGCGCATAATTCATCTGCGCGACGATGTTCAGCTCATGCTGCAGTGTCTGGCGCACCTTTTCCGGCGTGCCCTGTGGCCAACGACGCGCGGCTCCCTCCCAGGCCAGCCGCTCAAGCTCCTCCTGCGGATCACGGCCGCCGGTGGCTTCATCGGGGTAGTTGTATTTCAGTTCCTCGAAGGAAAACTGGAGTTCGCTTTCAAAACGCAGCGTTTCCTCCAGAGCATATTCATGACCGCGGAAGAGGCGCGCCATCTCGCGTGCGCTTTTGAGATGCCGCTCTGCGTTGGGAGCAAGCGCAAAGCCGGCATTGGCAATGGTCGTGTTCAGCCGCGTGGCGGTCAGCATGTCCTGCAGCGGGCGCCTGCCGGGGGCGTGATAGAGCGCATCATTGGTCGCCATCAGTGGCGTGCCGGTCTGGAGGGCAAGCTGTGCCAGCTCTTCCAGACGATAACGGTCATCTCCACGATAATCCGGGGTAAAAGCCAGTCTGAGCGCACCCTTAAACGGCTGAAGAAGCTGCAAAAGATCCTGCAGTTCATCAGTGGTTTTCATTCCCGGCAGAAGAGCAAGCGACATTTGCTCTCCCCATTCCAGGAGATCGGTCATAAGAAGGTGAGGTGCACCCTTTTCACCGCGCAGATTGGCGGCGGTAAGCATGCGGCACAGATGCCCCCAGCCCTTGCGGTTGCGCGGATAGGCGAGCATGTCGGGCGTATTGTCCGAAAAGACGAGCCGGCAGCCCGGATGGTAGGTGAGACCTGCTTCACGGGCGGCCAGCCAGCCCCGCACCGTTCCGGAAACCGTGTTCCGGTCAGCTATGCCAAAGGCGTGATAACCCAGCCGGTTTGCCACCACCGCCAGCTCTTCGGGATGAGAAGCGCCTTCGAGGAATGAAAAATTGGAGCGAATGCCAAATTCCGCAAAGGGCGGGGGCGCTTCACTTTGGCGGAGTGCAGCCGGGGCGCTCATGGGAAAAAGCCATGCATGAACCAGCGCGGATGGTTTTCACCTTCGCCATAAAAACCTTCCCGATAAAGCCAGTAGCGACGGCCTTCGGTATCCTCGACACGAAAATAGTCGCGGGCCGGTGGAGCGCTTGTGCGCCACCATTCACCGGCTATGCGTTCTGGACCTTCCGCGCGCGCAACGCGGAAAAGCGCTCGGCGCCAACGGAAGGAAAAAGGCGGGCCTTCGGGAATTTCTGCGGCAGCTTCCACCGGCTCGGGCCGGGTCAAAAGGCGTATGGGGCGTATGGGTGAGGGCTCTTGAGAGAAGCGCTGATCCGGCTTTGCCTGGGCGAAACGGGTAAGGGCGACCGCGCGTTCGGGCTGATGACTCATCTGCTTTTGGGGAATGAGAATGGCGCTGCTTCCAAGGCGGGCGCTGATGCGATCTGCCAGAAGCGCCAGGCCTTCCCCCTCGTCCTCCTGTTGCCCCGCAAGATCACCCTGCCTTGCGTCGAAGGGGGCGGAGGCCGGCACGGCGAGACGAACAAGATCGAAGCCATAACCGGGATCAAGGCTTTCCTCGAGCCGGGCCAGCTTCTCGTGGAAGAGGCGGGTTATTGCCACGGGATCACGCAAGGGCCGTGAGGTGCCGATGGAGATGCGGCTGACAGCTCCGTCGACCCGAAACAGAGCAAGCTGAAGCTGGCGCGCGCCTTGATCGCGCTGTTCAAGGTCTTCCTTCAAGGTGGTCGCCAGCATGCGCAGCAGGCTCTCGATTTCCTCCAGGGTGCCGATGGGGTCGGAGAGATGTCGCTCGACAGAAAGGGGGCTTACGGGCAGACGGGGGGAAATGGCCTCTTCGATATTGCCCAGCGCCTGGTCGATACGGGTTGCCAGATGGCGACCAAACCGGCGAACGAGCGGCGCGCGCGGCGCATCAAGAAGGGCTGCTATATTTCCAAGCCCCACGCTTTCCAGGCCCGCCACGGTCTTTTCATCCAGCCTCAGCGCGGCCAAGGGCAGGGGATCGAGTGCTTCGGCCTCGCATCCATCGGCAATTTCACCGGGAGGAGGGGAAAAGCGGGCGGCCGCCCAGGCTGCACCGGGGGTGGAGGCCAGTCCGGTGCGGATATCGAAGCCCTGCTGCAAAAGCCGCTCGACAATCTCCTCCAGCATGCGGCTTTCTCCTCCGAAAAGATGGGCGCAGCCGCTGATGTCGAGAAAGAGGCCATCGCCCTCATCGCCGAGCGCCACCAGCGGGGTGTAGCGGTCGCACCAGTCCGCCAGACCTTCCAACAGGCGCTGGTCGGCCGGTCGATCAGCTTCAATCACTTCCAGCGAGGGGTGCATTGCGCGCGCATCGGCAATGCCCATGCCCCGGCTCAGTCCTGCAGCCTGTGCCTTCTCATCAAGAGCCAGGATGCGCTGGGCATTGTTCTGGCGCTCGCTGATGACAAGCGGCAATGCCTCAGCCGGAACGGCGTTCATCCGCCAGCGGGCGCCATGTCTGCGGCGCAGGATCCGATCCGTTGAAAGACGCGGAAAATACAGCGCCAGTATCCGGCGTCTGCCCCCTGTTCCTTGCGTCTTCGGGTGCGGCTCTTTCCTGAAAAGTGAAGTCATCTGCGTTCCATTCCAGCCAATAGGTTCCGGTCCTGCCGGAACGGCTTTTCCTCAGTTCCACCTGAAATGCAGGCGGGCCAATGGAGCGCGGCAGGGCATTTTGGCCGATGCGGCGGAAAGTGGAGGGGGCGGGGGAGATGCACAGCCTGACCAGAGCAGCGCTGGGCTGTCCGGCTTCTTCCTTCGGGCTTGAATGGCGAATGAGGAAAAGCGGCATGAAGGCCCGTTCCGCGCGATGGCGAAGCCGCCGTGTGGCGGTCAGATCAAGTCGTGCAGGAGCGCCTTTCAATTCCAGAAAAACGGCTGAAAATGCGCCGGCCTTCGTTGCTTCCTCGGCAATCCAGAGTGCATCTTCAATCCTGGGGGCGTGAGCCAGGAGAAGTTGCTCTGCGGACAGGGCGAAGAAATGCTCAAGCCCCAGCGCATAAGGAAAACCTGTTTCGAAGAAGGTCTCATCCAGCCCCACCCACAAAACCTGCCGGGCGTTGCTTGAGGTCTTGCGGGAGGCTCTTGCGGCCAGGGCAAGGGCAAAGCCGCTCACTGCACCGCTATCCCTGCTCTGACTGCCGGAAATGTCTATCAGCGTGGGCTGCTGGTCACCCAGGGCAGCATCCAGCGCATCCATCCCGCTGTCGATCGCCAGGCAGGGGCGGCCATTGCGGCGCAAAACCGTGGATCCACCCTGAGAGGCAGGCTCCAGCTGTTCAGGCAGCTGGCCTTCAATGCTGGCTATCTTCTGACGCAAGGCATAAAGGGTGCCCTGCGCCATGACATCGGGTGCCATGCCGTTCACTCCCGGCTCATTTGTTCCTGTTATGTTCCTATCGATTCCAGAGGGGCGTCAGAGAGTCAAGAAGGATTTTATTCCTCTTTGGGAAAAGCTTCCGCTACTCAAGGATCAGAGAGATCAGACTGCCTCTCGAAAGTTCGGTGCGAAACCGCTATATGGCCCTTCAACAGGACTAGTCATGGCACGCATCTATCAGACCCGAGCATGGTACAACCAGCTTTCCCCTTCCGTTTCCGAAATGGAACTCATGGCGCTGGAAACCTATGCGAATCTGCCGCAGGATTTTCGTGATCTCACAGGCGAGATCGTCATTCAGATAGCGGAATTTCCAAGCGAGGAGATCATGGATGATCTCGCGCTGGAGACTCCGTTCGATCTTCTGGGCCTGTTTGAGGGGCGCGGCATAGCCGAGCGCTGGAACCCTGCCACCGGCGAGGGGCCCAACCGCATCACGCTCTTCCGGCGCGCAATTCTCGATTACTGGGCAGAGAATGAGGAAACACTGGGCGACATCATCGCCCATGTGCTCATTCACGAGATCGGCCATCATTTCGGCCTGTCGGATGACGACATGGCCACGATCGAGGAAAATGTTGCCTGACAGGGCAGGCTTGGCCGCGAAGCGGGTCTATTGCTGTCCCAGCTTCATGTCGGGCGTGTATTCCTTGCCCGGCACTTCCTTGACCACGGCCTGGCCGCAGCGCATCACGCCTTCCTTGGCATCCCAAGCATAGGTCGGGCTGCCGTAAAGCTCCCAGCCCTTGTTCAAGGCAGCTGTCACCTTGTGGCAGAAAACAGCGTCATCGACTTCGGTGAGCAGGCGGTAAAGCTTCATTCTTCACTCTCTTCGGCTTCTTCCACGGCACGCGCCTGGGCAAGCAGGACTTCCGCCTGCTCCAGATGCAGCCGCTCCAGCATACGTCCGTTCAGCGAAACAACATTCGTATCCGCATTTTCGGGGCGGGAGAAGATGTCGACAATCTCCCTTGCTTCCATCACTTCCCGGGCCGTTGGCGCGAAAATGGCATTGGCTGGATAGACCTGCGCGGGATGGATCAGCGTCTTGCCGTCAAAGCCCATGGCGCGGGCTTCAGCGCATTCCCGGGCTACCACATTCATGTCGCGGAAATCATTGGCAACACCGTCGATGGCTGCGATCCCGGCAGCGCGGGCCGCAACGACAATCTGCATGAGAAGCGGGCGCAGCACGTCACGATCCGACGAAGCGCGCAATTCCTTCACAAGGTCGTTGGTTCCGGCGATCAGGCAGTCAAGTCTTGCAGCCGGGTTGCTGCCCAGAGCCGCGATGGGCCCGGCATTGATCAGGGCCTGAGGCGTTTCCATCATCGCCCAGAGCTTGAGCGTGGGCGGTGCATCCATCTCATCCAGCGCCTCATCGGCACTCAGGATGTCGCTTGGGCCATTGACCTTGGGCAGCAAGATCGCATCAGGCTTCATGCCGCGCGCGGCGATCAGGTCGTCCGCTCCCCACTCGCTCGACAAGGCATTGATCCGCACCACAGTCTCACATGAGGGCCGGGCGTCGGACAAGAGAAATGCGCGCAGCCGCTCTCGCGCCGCAGCCTTCTCAGCAGGCGCGACGGAATCTTCCAGGTCGAAGATAACTGCATCGCAATTCAGCGAGCCGGTCTTCTCCATGGCTTTGGGGTTGCTGGCGGGGCAGTAAAGGACCGACCGCCGCAGCTTGAAGGACGCGATTCTCATCGTTGCATTCATGATCGAGATACACCTTCTGCGCAAGTGGGCTTGCCGGGCTTTGCCTTGCCGCAAAGCTCGTGTAAATGATGCTTTGAGAGGAGTACCGTCGCGTACGCTTCACCGGATTCAAACAAGGTCTGTAACCATGAACAGCTTCACCACGCTCACCGGCGTTGCCGCCCCGCTGCCAATCGTCAATGTCGATACCGACATGATCATCCCGAAGGATTATCTCAAGACGATCAAGCGCACCGGTCTGGGCAAGGGGCTGTTTGCCGAAATGCGCTACAATGAGGACGGATCGGAAAATCCGGATTTCATCCTCAACCAGCAGGCCTATCGCAATGCGAAGATCCTGGTTGCAGGCGACAATTTCGGCTGCGGTTCAAGCCGCGAGCATGCGCCATGGGCGCTGGCCGATTTCGGCATCCGTTGCGTGATCTCCACCAGCTTTGCCGACATTTTCTACAACAACTGCTTCAAGAACGGCATCCTGCCCATCAAGGTCTCGGAAGAAGAGCTTGAGAAACTGATGGATGATGCCGAGCGCGGCTCCAATGCGACATTGACGGTTGACCTGGAGAAGCAGGAGATTCACGGTCCGGATGGTGGCGTGATCACATTCGAGATCGACGCATTCAAGCGCCACTGCCTGCTCAACGGGCTCGATGATATCGGCCTGACCATGGAAAAGGCGCCCGCCATCGAGGCTTTCGAGGGCAAGTATTCAGAAACCCGCCCCTGGGCATGACCTCACATGAGCAAGCGCCGGCTGCTATCGACTGGCTCGCCGTTCGAGAAGACGGCGGGCTACAGCCGGGCTGTGGTTGATGGCGAGTGGTGCTTCGTGTCCGGCACCACTGGCTATGACTATGCAAACATGACCATGCCCGAGAGCGTGGAAGAGCAGACGCGAAACTGCCTCTCCACGATTGAGCGCACACTCAATGACGCCGGATTTTCGCTGCCGGATGTCGTGCGCGCCCGTTACCATGTCACCGACCGTGCCTATGTATCGAAGGTCTTTCCCATTCTGGGGCAAGCTTTTGGTGACATCCGTCCCGCCGCGACCATGACCATCTGCGAGCTGAACGAGCCGGAGATGAAGATCGAGATTGAAGTGACCGCATTGAAGCGCGATCGCGTCAACTGACCGGACTGGCGTACCGCGCGGTTCTCCATGGGCCTTGCGCGCAATCGGGTCCCTCGCTAGCAAGAGTGCGATCAAAATTCCGCACAGTGAGGCACCTATGGCAACGCGCAAGCTTCTTCTTCTTCCCGGCGACGGTATTGGCCCAGAATCCATGGCCGAAGTCCGCAAGCTCATCGACATGATGAACGCCGATTTCGGCGCCGGTTTTGAAACCGAGGAAGGGCTTGTCGGCGGTATCGCCTATGATACGCATGGGCAGTCGATCTCGGACGCTGACATGGACAAGGCCATGGCTGCCGACGCCGTTCTTTTCGGCGCTGTCGGTGGTCCGAAATGGGATGGCGTGCCTTACGAGGTTCGTCCGGAAGCCGGTCTCCTGCGTCTTCGCAAGGAGATGGAGCTTTTTGCCAATCTGCGACCTGCCATCTGCTATCCGGCCCTTGCAGCATCCTCTTCCCTGAAGAAGGAAGTGGTTGAGGGGCTCGACATCCTGATCCTGCGCGAACTCACCGGCGGCGTCTATTTTGGCGAGCCAAAGGAAATCATCGACCTTGGCAACGGCCAGAAGCGCGGTATCGACACGCAGGTCTACGATACCTTCGAGATCGAGCGGATCGCCGGTGTTGCCTTCGAGCTGGCGCGTACGCGTTCCAACAAGGTCTGCTCGATGGAAAAGCGCAATGTGATGAAGTCCGGCGTTCTTTGGAACGAGGTCGTCACGGCGACGCACAAGGCGAAATATTCCGATGTCGAGCTGACCCACATGCTGGCCGATGCCGGCGGCATGCAACTCGTGCGCTGGCCCAAGCAGTTCGACGTGATCGTGACGGACAATCTGTTCGGCGACATGCTGTCCGACGTCGCAGCAATGCTCACGGGATCGCTCGGCATGCTGCCCTCGGCCTCGCTTGGTGCGCCTGATCCCAAGACGGGTTCGCGCAAGGCGCTTTACGAGCCGGTGCACGGTTCGGCGCCGGATATTGCAGGGCAGGGCATTGCCAATCCGATCGCCATGATCGCCTCCTTCGCCATGTGCCTGCGCTATTCCTTCAACATGGTCGAGGAAGCCGATCGGCTGGACCAGGCCATTGCCGCTGTTCTCGACGACGGTCTGCGTACCCGTGACCTGATGTCGGAGGGCATGAAGGAAGTGGGCACCGTGGAAATAGGCGATGCCATTGTCGCGAAATACAAGGCGCTCGCCGCCTGATAACGTTGTCTGGCGGCGGGGGCAGCACCCCTGTCGCCGGGCAAGCGCGTTGACTTCCCGAAGATTCGCCTTAAAACAACCCTCGTGAACGGAGACCTTTTGTCCATGCGCGCAATCGAAGCGCTTGCACAGGCCGACATGACGAGTGTTATCGGGAACGATGACGCAGCGCTCCGCTTTACCAAAACGACAGCCAAAACGACCGTCAAAACGGTCTGACCTTTCCTGGCTGCTCGTTCCCTCCCCGAGCCAGTCGGGGAAGGTGAAACCCGCCGGGCCAGCGGGTGAATATTCCAAGCCACACGGAGAGGGACAGGAGAAAGAACCACTATGGGTTTCAAGATAGCTGTCGCCGGCGCGACCGGAAATGTCGGGCGCGAAATGCTGAACATTCTGGAAGAGCGCGGCTTCCCAGCTGACGAGGTTGTGCCGCTTGCCTCCAGGCGTTCGGTCGGACAGGAAGTGTCTTATGGCGACAGGACGCTGAAAGTTCAGGCACTCGAAAATTACGATTTTTCCGACACGGATCTCTGCCTCATGTCGGCAGGTGGTACCGTTTCCAAGGAGTGGTCGCCGAAGATCGGCAAGGCTGGCTGCGTTGTCATCGACAACTCATCCGCATGGCGTTACGACCAGGATGTGCCGCTGATCGTTCCGGAAGTGAACCCGCACCACATCGAGGGTTACTCCAAGAAGAACATTATCGCCAATCCGAATTGCTCGACCGCGCAGCTCGTTGTGGCACTGAAGCCACTTCATGACGCTGCCACGATCAAGCGCGTTGTTGTCTCCACCTACCAGTCGGTTTCCGGCTCGGGCAAGGAAGGCATGGACGAGCTTTTCGAGCAGACGCGGGCGGTTTTCGTTGCCGATCCGATCTCGGCAAAGAAGTTCACCAAGCGCATCGCCTTCAATGTCATTCCTCATATCGACGTCTTCATGGAAGACGGCTACACGAAGGAAGAATGGAAGGTTCTGGCCGAGACCAAGAAGATGCTTGATCCCAAGATCAAGGTCACGGCGACCGCAGTGCGTGTTCCCGTCTTCATCGGTCATGCCGAATCGGTCAATCTGGAATTCGAGAAGCCGATCACCGCTGACGAGGCGCGTGACATCCTGCGCGAGGCGCCGGGTTGCCAGGTCATCGACAAGCGTGAAGATGGTGGTTACATCACGCCGTATGAAAGTGCAGGCGAAGACGCGACCTATATCAGCCGCATTCGCGAGGACGCGACGGTAGAAAACGGGCTTGCCTTGTGGGTTGTCTCCGACAATCTGCGCAAGGGTGCTGCACTCAACACGGTCCAGATTGCCGAGCTTCTGGTGGCCAAGGGGTTGATCAAGCCTCGCAAGGAAGCTGCCTGATCGGCAAGTGTTTTGAAAGGCGCGGTTTCAACCGCGCCTTTTTTCTTTGTCTAAAGCGGAGAACCAGCCATGGCCAAGCAGGCGCTTCTTGTCATTGATGTTCAGAACGATTTCTGCCCCGGCGGTGCGCTGGCGGTCGAGGATGGCGACAGCATCGTGCCGATCATCAATCGCATGATGGATGATTTCGGCCATGTGATCCTGACGCAGGATTGGCATCCGGCAGGCCATTCCTCCTTTGCATCAAGCCATGAAGGCAAGACCCCGTTCGAGTTCGTGACCATGCCTTACGGGCAGCAGGTGCTTTGGCCGGACCATTGCGTGCAGGGTACGCAAGGTGCGGCTTTCCACCCGGATCTCGAAGTTGATCGTGCCGAGTTGATCATCCGAAAGGGATTTCGGCCGCAGATCGACAGCTATTCGGCCTTCTTCGAGAATGATCATGCAACGCCAACAGGGCTTGCCGGATATCTGAGCGAACGCGGCATCACCTCGCTCGTTTTGGCCGGGCTCGCTACCGACTATTGTGTCGCCTATTCCGCGATTGATGCGAAGAAACGCGGCTTCGAGGCGGAGGTGGTGCTGGATGCCTGCCGCGGCATTGATCTTGATGGTTCGCTGGAGCGGATGAAGCGGGAAATGCAGGATGCGGGCGTGGTGCTGCAGTAGCAGCGTTTCACGTGAAACGCTAAGCGCCTGATTCTATTTCACGAATCAGATCAATAAGATGAGTCTTCAACCCAGCCCTGCATAGCGGCTGATCAGGCTCGGATCCTTGCGCAAAGCGCTGGCCTCCACGGTCTCGCGAATGCGACCGTTCTCGATGAAGGAAACCCGGTTTGCGACCTTCAGCACCGTATCCGCCCGCTGCTCTACCAGAAGGCTGGTGACACCTTCATTGCAGAGCGCGGTGACCGTCTCGCGGATGCTGGCAACGGCTGAGGGCATGAGGCCCTCCATCGGCTCGTCCAGAAGCAGAACCTTCGGCTCAAGGCACAGCGCGCGCGCCATTGCCAGCATCTGCTGCTCGCCGCCAGACAATGTGCCCGAACGCTGCTTCAGGCGTTCTTGCAGCTTCGGGAACAGCTCCAGCACCTTTTCGCGAGCGGCAGAGCCTGTTCTTCTTGTCATCAGGCCGATCTCGAGATTTTCGGCCACCGTGAGTTCGGCAAAGAGCCTTCGCCCCTGAGGCACATAGCCGAGCCCCAGGCGCGGGACCTCATGGGCCGGAAGGTCAGAAATCTTCTGGCCATCCAGTGTTATCTCACCGCTGGACAGCGGAAGAAGGCCCATGATGGCTTTCAACGTTGTGGTCTTGCCCGCGCCGTTGCGGCCCACCAGGCAGTGCACCTCCGCCTGACGTGTCTCAAGGCTCATGCCATGCAGCACCTGCACATCGCCATAGCCCGCCGTCACATGGTCCAGCCTGAGAAGCCCGCTCATGGCTGCTCCCCCAGATAGGCGCGTTGGACATCTGTGTTCGCACGGATCGCCGCAGGCGTTCCTTCCGCGAGAATGCGCCCCTGATCCATCACCGTGATTCTTTCGGCAAGCGCCATGACCACATCCATATTGTGCTCGATGAGCAGGATTGTTGTCCTCTCGGCAATCTGTCGGATCAGGGTGATGAAGCCTAGAGTTTCGCTTTCCGACAGGCCTTGTGTGGGTTCATCCAGGATAAGGACGCGGGGTTTGAGTGCGATGCCCATGGCAACTTCGAGCAAGCGCTGGTGGCCATAGGCCAGATTGCCCGCCAATTCGCCTGACCGTTCTCCAAGTCCAACCCGCGCCAGTGCTTCGTGAGCTCCATCATTCAGCCTGCGGCTGCTCAGATTGAGAATGGAGCTGCTTCGGGCCTGTGACTGCACTGCCAGAGCCACGTTTTCCAGCAGGGTGAGATTGGGGAAGATGGAGGTGATCTGGAAGGTGTAGCCCAGTCCGAGACGCACGCGCTTGTGCGCCGGCAATCGCGATATATCCTGCCCTTCCAGCGAGACTTCTCCAGCGTCGCTGGCGATGCGGCCGCAAATCAGGCTGACAAAGGTCGTCTTCCCCGCGCCGTTGGGGCCGATAATGGCGCGGATCTCACCCTCTTCGAGCTGAAAATCCACATCATCGACGGCGCGCACTCCGCCGAAGCTGCGCGACAGGCCGCGTGTGTGGAGAATGGGCGCGGTCATGGCAGCCATGGCAGCCACCTCGCTCTGATCGTGCCCAATATGCCGCGCCTGAAAAAGAGCACGAGGAAAATCAGCACCAGGCCCACCACAAGCAAATGCGCCGTCGTGTGGCTTGAGGCAATGTCGATCACGTAGAACATGACAAGGGTGCCCAGAAGCGGCCCGAGCGTTGTTGCGGCACCTCCGAGTAGCACCCAGAGCAGCGGCAGGATCGAGTATTGCGTGCTTGCCAGTGTCGAGCCGACATAGCCGAAAAGCACAGCATATGCAGCACCGGCTGCGGCACAGATCATGCCGGATAGTGTCAGGGCTACCAGACGATTGGCAAAAACATTGAAGCCCAGCATCCGCATGCGCTCATCATTCTCGCGAATGGCAATGAGCGCACGCCCATAGCCTGACCGGATAACGAAGAGCGTGAACAGAAGCACGAGCGCGAACAGCGCGAGGGCAGCAAGGTAGCGTGTCGAAGGATCACTCAAATCGAAGGTCGCACCCGCCAATTCCAGGCTTCGCACCTCCTGTTGCAGGATCAGTCCTTCCTCACCGCGCGTATAGGTCGTGAAGTAGAGCGTCGTAAGATAGAAAACCTGCGAGAACATCAGCGTGACGATCATGAAGGCAACGCCGCTGGTGCGCAGCGCGAGTGCGCCGACGACCAGCCCAAGCAGCAAGCCTGCACCTATACCCGCACCGAAAGCGGGCCAGACGCTCCAGTCCAGATGATAAATGGTCAGGCCCGCCCCATAGAGACCGGCTGCGAAAAACATGGCATGGCCCAGGCTCAAGAGGCCGCCATAGCCGAAGGTGAGATTGTAGCCCATGGCAAAGACCGCCAGCACCAGAACGCGCGAGACCACGCCGCGATGATATTCGGGCAGGAGCCAGTTGGCTGCCAGTAGTGCCGCGATGACCGCAAGATGCAGCAGGAGCGATTGCGGGGAGGGGAGCAGCCGGACCTTCATCGCGCAGCGGTTCCGAACAGGCCCTGAGGGCGGAAGACAAGAACCAGCGCTACGAGAAGCGTGGCTAGCATTTTCGCAAGCGTTGGCGAGAAGAACATGGAGATTATGCCGTCGGAGAGCCCGATCAGCACGGCGGCCACCACCGTGCCGCGGAGCGACCCCAGCCCTCCGATAATGACGACGATAAAGGAAAGGAGCAGCGGCTCCTGACCCATGAGATAATGGGCCTGCCGGATGGGTACGACGAGAACGGCTGCGATGGCTGCTAGTGCGGCACCCAGCGCAAAGACTGCCGAATAGACACGACGCACCGGGATGCCAAAGGCCTGCGCGGTTTCGCTGTCATACTGGGTTGCGCGCATGATCAAGCCGATGCGGCTGCGCATCATCAGGAGCGCGGTCAGGGCCACAAGCAGGATTGATGCCCCGATAACCGCCAGTTTGTAGCCGGAATAGCCGAACCAGGGCAGTTGAATGCGCCAGGTGAAGGGTGCTTCGACGGGCCGCGAATCCGCTCCGTAATAGGTGAGGGCAAGCTGCTGGATGATGTAGAGCAGGCCGATCGTTGCCACGATGGTGGCTTCGGGCTCGTATTTCAGCCGAGACAGAACCAGCCTGTCGGACACCCAGGCAATGAGCGCCACCACAAGAGGGCTGAGCGCAAGGGCGAGCAGGAAGCCAAGAGCGGGATCGCCCGCAACGAGGCTTGAGAAATACCAGGCGAGGACCGCGCCCAGCATGAAGAACTCGCCATGGGCCACATTGACCACGCGCATAACCCCGAAGACCAGGGAGAGGCCAAGCGCCATCAGGCTCAACACCGCGGCGGTGACGAGCCCTTCAAGCGTTGCAAGCAGCAGGTAGGGCCCGAAACCCATGGTGGATCAGAAGGACTGCGTGGTGTAGTCGGCTTCCGCCTCGTAGAGCCCATCCTCGACGCTTGTGCGGTGGACCACGTTCAAACGACCGCCCTCGAGCTTCGAGATGCTTTGCTCGCCGAATGCCTGGTGGATCTTGCCATTGAAGATCTTGCGGCCTTGCGGATGTTCACGCCCGGCTTCCATTTCCTCCATCGCCTCGGTGGCTTCGATCAGCTTTTGCCGATCCTGCGGGCCTTGATAGTTGGCGGCTTCCATTGCGCGCTTGATGACGAAGAGCGTTTCCCAGCAGCCGAACATATGGGCGTTGGTGGAGACGTCATTGGCGTCATTCACGCTGGCGCCCTCGTCGTTGATGCCAACCGTCTTGCGGTAGAAATCCACATAGTCAGGCTGATCAGGCTGGGCGTAACGGGGCATGCCTTCCCAGAAATGGCTGCCATCGAGAAATTCTAGGCCCGGGCTGTTGATGTTTACCGCTTCCAGTGAATCGATGAAGCCGAAGAGCTGGGGGCCGGAATTGCCGAAGAACTCGCCCAGTTCTTTCACGAAGGTGAGTACGGCAGGGCCCACCATCACGTGGTAGATCACGTCGGTATTTCGCGGAATCTGCGGCAGGTAGCGGGTGAAGGAGGTTTCGGTCGGCGGTATTGCGACCTTGGCGACCACCTCGCCGCCCTGCGCCTGGATGGCAGGCTCGAAGAAATCGCGGTGGTCGTGGCCGAAGGCATAGTCCGGATAGACCAGCGTGACCTTCTTCCCCAGATTGTCTGCGATCCATGGCGCGACCGAGCGGACCTGCGCCTTCACATCGGTGATGCCGGGCTGGAGGCAATAGCGGTTCAACTTGCCGGAGGCGACGTGGTAGCCTTCGCTGACCACGTAATAGGGCATCTTCAACTCACCAGCCGCCGGGGCGGAGCCAACCACGACGTGGCTGAAGAGGGTGCCATAGACGAGGTCGACCTTGTGCTGGTTGGCGAATTTCTCAACCACTTCGGCCCCGCGCGCAGGGTCCGTACCGTCATCCTCGATGACGATTTCCAGCGGACGACCATTGATGCCGCCAGCCTCGTTGATGAGCTTGGCGGCGGCCATGGTGGTGCGCTCATACCAGCGTCCATAGGATGCGCCGATGCCCGTGCGATGGCACTGGAAACCGATACGGATGGGCTCGGAGCTTTGTGCCTGCGCAAAGCGCGTGAAGCCTGGAGCGGTGATCAGACCGGTGGTGGCGCCCAAGCCCTTCAATACCGAGCGACGGGAGAAAGGGGTGGAGATGCCATTGCTGGTCATTGCACTGCCTCCTGGGCTTGCTGGCTGCAGCATATCGCGCTGCAGCAAATCAATCGGGGTGCAACGTAAACCATCTATCCTCAGGCTTGGCAATATGATGCCCTTACCTAGCGTCAGCTCATCATCCGGCGGTGGGCGAGGAGAGCAGCCAGAGCCCGAGCAGCGTATAAAAGATCATGAGCATGGCCATTGGGACCTGGCTCCTGAAGGCACGATCAGCTGTGCCGTAGTGGCGAAGCGCCAGGCCGTGGGCAAGCGCCACGGCCAGCACATGGCCGCCCACGATGGCGATTGCCTGCGCGTTCCAGATCAGTTGGGCGGCATGTGCGCCCAAGACGACACCGGCGCGGACGTGGTAATCGGCGGTCCCGAAAAGGTTCAGCCCCGTGGCGAAGGGGTCGGATGCGGCGACGAAAGCGTATTGCAGATTGACCAGCATCACCACGAGGTAATGCGAGAAGTGATAGGCAAGGGCAATCGGGATCAACGACCAGATGAGCAGGCCTGCTGCGCGCATGGGCGCCCGCCCGCCCGCCATGCGATCTCCCGCAAGGACCGCTGCAAAGAAGCACAGCGAAAAACCTGCCCAGGCGCCGGACAAGCCAAGTGAGTTCGGTAGCAGGAGTGCCGTACGGCCGGGATAGAGCAGAGGATTCGTGCCGATCATGTGAAGCCAGGTGAAGGTCTTCATTAAGCCGTCGAAGGAGATATAGGCGATCAGCAAAAGCACGAAGGCAATGCCGCTCAGGGGAAGAGGGTGTACGCGGGAAAGACGGCCGCCCGGTATTGTCAGGGACAGCTTTCTGCGTCGGCCAATGCCCGATGAGGCCAGGGGCGACAGGCGGGCTGCGGTGCGAAAGAAGATCCCGAGAAACTCGCCCCGCGCCATCCAGCGACGATGACCAAAGGCGAGGATGCCGGCCATGGTCAGGAGGAAATAGGCGGCGGTGAACATTGCCAGTTGCCGTGGGTCATCCGGTGCTGGGTAGACCAGTTCAAGCCAGGCGAAGCAGAACAGCAGAAGCGTGGCTGGCCAGTAGCCGACCCGTCGTGGCAGGCGCAGGTTCAGACCGGGTTTTCCGATTGCCCGCCAGAGGGCTGTCCAGGGATTGAGCCAGCGCCACATATCTCCGACAAGAGCATGAAGCAGCGGCAGAGACAGCCAGAGCAGTGTCCATATCAGCAGGGGAAGCGGGTTGGAGAGCGGGTCACGACTGCCTAGCCAGCCAGCCAGCAGGCCAACAAGCACAAGTAGTGAAGAGAAAATACCGATAACCCACAGTGGTGCAATAGATATATCACTGATATGCATCCTGTGCCCGAACGCGCGGACCAGCACTTGCGGTGGCAGAGCCAAGAGCATCAGGAAGCTTGCCGCCACCGTCAGTGCACCGCCCCAAAGATAGAGATGCGTTGGAAGCAGCAGAACGTGACCGCGCTCAGAGGCATGGGCCAGAGCTTCGGCGGTCGTCAGGCATAGGAGGGGAAATACGGCGAGAACTCTTGTCATGGCGCCATCATCCCTTTCCGACGACAAAAGAAAAGGGCGCGCAAGCCGTGCTCGCGCGCCCTTCCATGAAAATCTGAAACAACCGATCAGGCGGTCTGGGTCACGAATTTCGTGACGAGATAGGCTTCGATCGCCTCCGAACCGCCCTCGGTGCCGTGGCCGGAATCCTTGATGCCGCCGAAGGGCACCTCCGGAAGGGCCAGGCCATTGTGGTTGATCGTGGTCATACCCGCCTCAACGCGCATGCCAAGCTGGTTGGCGGTGTCTGCCGAACCGGTGAAGGCGTAGGATGCAAGGCCGAATGGCAGGCGGTTTGCCTCGTCAATCACCTCATCCAGCGAGGAGAAACGGCTGAATACCGCAACAGGGCCGAATGGCTCTTCATTCATGATCCGTGCCTTGGTCGGCACATTCGACAGAACGGTTGGCTCGAAGAAGTAGCCCTTGTTGCCGATACGGCGACCACCGGTCTTGACCTCTGCACCGTGATCGACAGCATCCTGGATCAGCTCCTCAAGGGCCGGAATGCGCCGTTCATTGGCGAGCGGTCCCATCTGGGTGCCTTCTTCCAGGCCATTGCCGACATTGATCGCCTTGGCGGCAGCCGTGAAGCTTTCCACGACCTCGTCATAGACAGGCTCTTCCACGAGGAAGCGCGTCGGGGACACGCAGACCTGTCCGGCATTGCGGAATTTCGAAGCCGCCATGACCTTCACTGCCTTGTCCAGATCAGCATCCTTGAAGATCATCGCGGGCGCATGGCCGCCGAGCTCCATCGTGGCGCGTTTCATGTGCTGGCCGGCAAGGGCGGCCAGATGCTTGCCCACAGGCGTGGAACCGGTGAAGGAGATCTTGCGGATGGTCGGGTGCGGAATGAGATACTCCGAGATCTCGGCGGGCACACCATAGACGAGGTTCACCACACCCTCGGGAATGCCGGCATCGGCGAAAGCGCGGATAAGCTCAGCAGGAGAGGCCGGCGTTTCCTCCGGTGCCTTCACGATAATCGAACAGCCTGCGGCCAGGGCCCCTGAAAGCTTGCGCACGACCTGGTTGATTGGGAAGTTCCAGGGCGTGAAGGCCGCGACCGGACCTACGGGCAATTTCAGCGCCATCTGGGTTACGCCTGCAGCGCGCCCCGGAATAATCTGACCGTAGGTGCGGCGGGCTTCTTCGGCGAACCAGTCGATCACGTCGGCTGCGGCCATAGTCTCTGTCTTGGCTTCCGCGCGTGGCTTTCCCTGCTCGCGCACCATGATATCGGCGATCGCGTCGCTGCGCTCGCGCAGGATTTCGGCTGCCTTGCGCATCAGCTTCGAACGCTCGTAAGCGGAGGTCGCGCTCCAGGTCTTGAAGCCTTTGTCCACCGCTTCAAGCGCCGCATCGAGATCGGCCTTGGTTGCATGCGCAACCTTGCCGATGACCTCTTCCGTTGCGGGATCAACCACATCAATGGTCTTGCCTTCCGCGCCGGCGCGCCACTGGCCGTTGATGAACAGTTTCGTGTCGGGATATGCGCCGTTCTGAGCCATGATAATCCTTTACTCGTTTTCATTACAGGCAAAGCTGCCTGATCGTGCCACTTGCATATGGGCAGAGAAATGGTGGGTTGAAACCCGGACCTCGGACAAGGCGGGTCGATAATTCAGGAAAAAGGGCGGGACACTTATGAACGCCCGCCCTCTAATCATCAATACAGTTCGCCGCTTGCACGTCGCGCCTTGAAGTCCTTCGTCTCCTTGACGACAACGCCGGACAGAAGCAGTAGGCCAATCAGGTTGGGCACCGCCATCAGTCCGTTGAAGGTGTCGGAGGCGGCCCAAACCAGATCAAGCGTGACGATGGTGCCCATCAGTACCGATGCCGTATAGACAATCCGGTAAAGAATGATTGCCCTCGCGCCGAACAGATATTCGAAGCACTTCTCGCCGTAATAGCTCCAGCCGAGAATGGTGGAGTAGGCGAAGAAGATCAGGCCGAAGGTCACGATCCAGCCACCCGGTCCCGGCAAAAGCGCATCGAAAGTGCTGGTGGTCAGGGATGCACCCGTTTCACCGTCCATGTAGAAGCCGCCCATCACAAGCACGAGGCCGGTGATCGTGCAGACCACGATCGTGTCCAGAAAGGTGCCCGTCATCGAGACCAGCGCCTGGCGTGCCGGATGATCCGTCTTGGCGGCGGCGGCCGCGATCGGGGCGGAACCCATGCCGGCCTCGTTCGAGAATACGCCGCGTGCCACGCCGTAACGGATCACCGCACCCAGCGCACCACCTGCCACGGCTTCACCGGTGAAGGCGTCGGTGAAGATCAGGCTGAAGGCAGGCAGAACCTGGTCGACATTCATCAGGATGATGACCAGCCCACCGAGCACATAGATGACCGCCATGAACGGCACCACGACAGAGGTTACCCGGGCAATCGAGCGGATGCCGCCAAGGATCACGACTGCGGTGAGCGTCGTCAGCACCACGCCGGTGATCCAGGTGTCGATGCCGAAGCTGGTCTGGATGGATTGGGCGACGGAATTCGACCGGACCGAGCTGCCGATCCCAAATGCTGCGACCGAGCCGAAGATTGCGAAGAGCACGCCGAGCCACTTCATGTTGAGGCCGCGCTCGATGTAGTACATCGGCCCGCCGGACATCTGCCCGTTTTCGTCGACGATGCGGTATTTCACCGCCAGCAGACCCTCTGCATATTTGGTGGCCATGCCGAAAACGGCCGTCACCCACATCCAGAAAACGGCACCGGGGCCACCGGCGACAACAGCTGTTGCAACGCCGGCGATGTTACCGGTGCCGATTGTTGCGGCGAGTGCCGTCATCAGCGCCTGGAAATGGGTGATGTCGCCGGGATCGCGATTCCTGGGATGACCGCCGAAGGCCATCTTGAGCGCGAGCGGCAGCATGGAAAACTGCAGGAAGAAGAGGCGCAGGGTCAGGAAAACACCCGTGCCGACGAGAAGCGTCAGCATATATGGGCCCCAGACCCATCCTCCCAACACATTGAAAAACTCAGTCAGACCCGCCATGGAATCCTTCCATATCCTCCGTTGGAATCGAAGCCTGCATAGGCTTGATGCGAGCCAAGCGAGTCAATGGGCCAAGCTATGTGCACGCGCTGGCCGGGCCTGGCGCTCCTGCGCCTCAGGCGAACAGATCCTCACGAATTGGCCAGATGGGCCGCGCCAGCTTCTGGTAGCCTGCGGTTTTCGGGTCGTGCGGATAGCATCCCTCGACCACCGCATAGACAATTTCGCCGGCAATCGGCGCGAAGCCTGCGTGAAAATGGTTGGTCGACTTGATCAGAAGCGCCTGCTTGGCACTCAGATCAACACCCAGATTGGAGAAAATGTCCGGCTCGAAAGTCTGTGTACGGTTGGTGTTCAGGATGATGTCGATCTCGGTCCCAACCAGGCGGATGAGCGCTGCGGGACCAAGCGTCACACGGCTCTTGCCAAAGCTTTGCCAGCCTTCGGTGGCCAGCTTGCGTATCTCGAAGGTCCCGTCAAAGGGCTTGCCGCTTGCAGCATTGGCCTTGCCGCCGATGCGCATGTCCAGCACCGTCCCTTCGCCTGCGCCATGGGCGAAGGCTACCGCCTGCGGGTCCCAGATCGTTGCAAGTCCGAAATTGCGGACCCCTGCATCGACCAGAGCGTGAAGGAGAACGGTGTTGTCGCCCGCCGTCCCCCCGCCGGGATTGTCCCACATATCGGCAATGACCACCGGCTTTCCGTTCAAGGGGCCAGCCTTTGCCCGTGCGACAGCCTCGTCCACCGTGATGGTTTCCATCTTGGTCGTGCCGCGCATGGCGCGCACTTCCTGGCCGAGCTTTTCCGCCAGGGCCTCGCCTTTGTCCTGTGCGTTGTCGGATACCACGATCACTTGCGTGCCAAGTTCGGGCACATCACCGGCCATGAAGCCGTGGATCAGCGAGACGGAGAGGATATCGTCCTTCCCCTGAAGCGCCTGCATCCGGTCCACGAAGGAACGCATGGGCTGACGACTGGTCGGGAAGACATCAATCATGCGGCAGTCGAAAGTCGAGATGACTGGTTTTATTTCACCTCTCGTAGCGCGCAATGCCAGTTCCACCACATGCTCCGCGCGCTCAACGAAATCCGTGTGCGGGAATTCGTGGAAAGCGGCAAGGATGTCTGCGGCTGCGACTCGCTTCTTCGTCAGGTGGCTGTGGGGATCAAGCTCGGCTGCCACGACGACATCCGGACCGACGATTTCGCGCACGCGCGCCAGGAGGTCGCCCTCACAATCGTCGAGCCCGCGCGCCACCATGGCACCATGCAGGCCAAGAACGACGCAGTCCACCGGCATGGCCGCGCGCAACTGATCGAGGATCTCGTCACGAAGTTCTTCGTAGACATCGAGGCGCACAAGCCCCCCGGGCTCCGCCCAGGTGGCCGTGCCCTCGATGAGCGTGAACCCCTCTTCCCTCGCGCGACGGCGCAGCACCGGGATTGGCGCCGAGCACAAGGTCGGCGTCTCGGGATGCTCGCCCGGACCGGCGTAGAAAGCCATCTCGAATGCTTCCCGGTCGGTAGGTACCGGCGAGAAGGTGTTTGTCTCGGTGGCTAGTGACGCCGTGAATACGCGCATGGGGATGATTGTCCGGGTTCGTGTTCTGCTTAAAGCGGCTTATAGGCGACCGCTTCCACCTCGATCTTGATATCGAGCATGAGGCGGGATTCCACGGTCGTGCGCGCGGGCGGGTCCTTCGGGAAATACTGCGCATAGGCAGCATTGAAGGGGCCGAAATCGCGGGCGTCCTCGATCCAGACGGTGGTTTTCACGACGTCCTCGAGCGAGCAGCCGGCGAGTTCCAGCGCGGCTTTGACATTTTTCATCACCTGATGGGTCTGCTCGGTAATGCCGCCGACCACGACCACTCCATCCTGGCCTACCGGAACCTGTCCGGAGATGTAGACGAAATCGCCTGCACGGACGGCCGGGGAGAGGGGCACGTGGGAAGTGCCAAAGCACTGCTTGGTCATGAGTGAGAACCTTTCTTATCTATTTGACTGCACCGATCGCAAGGCCACGCACGAGATAGCGCTGCAGCCAGGCGAAGACGATTGCGACGGGTATGGTGGCGACGAAGGTGGCTGCCATCACATGGTGCCACTCGACCGTGTACCGGCCGGCGACCAGCGAGAAGATCTGGATCGGCAGCGTGTAGCTCTCCTGTCGGCGCAGCATGGTGAGTGCGATCACGAACTCGTTCCACGCATTGATGAAGGAGAAGATGGCCGTCACCGTCATTGCCGGAAGGGCGAGCGGCAGGAAGACCATCACCAGCGCCTTGGCGGGACTTGCCCCTTCAATCCAGGCGGCTTCCTCGAGATCCTTCGGGATGGTGGAGAAGTAGCTTTGCAGCATCCACACGGTGAAGGCGACATTGAAGGCGCCGTAGACGAAGACGATCGAATTCACATTGTCCAGAAGGCCGAGCCAGACAACGAGGCGGAACAGGCCGATGACCAGGACGATGGGTGAGAGCATCTGCGAGACCAGGAGGAACTGGCGGAAGAAGCCCTGGCCCTTGAAGCGGAAGCGGCTCATCGCATAGGCGGCCGGAATGGAGACCGCGAGCGCCAGCATGGTCGACAGGACCGAGACATAGACCGAGTTCCACAGCGCATTGCCGAAATTGGTCACCGCCCACATGTCGATGAAGTTGCGCCAGGCGGGTTCCTGTGGCCACCAGGTGGGAGCCAGAACCTCGTTCGAGGGCTTGATCGCGGTGATGAACATGACCGCAAAGGGAAACAGGATCAGAACGATCAGCGGCGACAGGAAAAGCCAGTAGAGCAGCGACTTCTTCAGCTTCTTGTTCATTTGCTGTCCCTCCGCATTGCCAGCGAGACATAGAGGATGGTGAAGGCGAGCAGCAGCGCGAACATCATCACCGACAGTGCCGATGCCTCACCGAGTTTTCCGAAGCGGAAGCCGAGCTTGTAGAGATAGGTCACGAGAATGTCGGTGGAGTTCGCCGGTCCGCCTTGCGTGGTCGCCCAGATGATCGGGAAGGAGTTGAACACATAGATCATGTTGAGGACGATCGAGATGTTCAGGAAGGGCTTCATCAGGGGCAGGGTGATCTCGCGGAATGTCTGCCAGCGTGATGCACCTTCCAGCCGTGCCGCCTCATAGAGATCATCGGGGATCGAGGAGAGGCCACCGAGAAAGATCGTGGTGGTGAACGGGATCGTCACCAGAATGCCGATCATGATCTGAACCGGGAAGGCGGTCGAGGCGCGTGCCAGCCACTGTATGTTCTGGTCGATCAGACCAAGATTCTGGAGACCGGAATTGAGCATGCCGCTTTCGCCATTCAGCGCCCAGCGCCAGACAATGGCGGTCATCGTCAGCGATACCGCCCAGGGCAGCATGATGATGACGCGAGCGATGGAGCGGCCATAGAATTCGTCATTGAGGATGATCGCGACGGGGACCGACACCAGCAGCGTTCCGATCACGATGCCGCCGGTCCAGATGGCCGTGCGCCACAATGCGCCGAGGAAATCCGGATCGGTGAAGACGGCAATATAGTTCTCCGCGTCATTGAAGCCGCGCAACTGGCCGAAGCGGTTCACTTCGTTCAGCGAGATCATCCCGAGCTGGTAGAGCGGCCATAGGATGATGAAGGCCGCCAGCAAGAAGCCTGGCAGGATCAGCACATATGGATTTGTCAGAGGCGAGCGGATCATGGTCCCGTTTCGATCTTCCGGCGCGTGAGCGGGAGGGCTTGAGGCAGGGACATGCGCGCAACTGCGCGCATGTCCTTCGCCGTTGGGCTATCAGTTGCCAAGGATGCCATTGATATCCTCAGCGGCCGCGTCAAGCGTCGCTTTGGGATCGGCGTCACCCAGATAGATCGTCTGGATCGCGTCGGACGTTTTCGCAGCGATTTCTTCCCAGCCCGGAATGACAGGTGCGAAACGCGCATCCGGCAGAAGCCCGGTGAAAGCCTTCAGATCCGCATTGTCCGCGAAGGCCGGCTGCTTGGCCACTTCCGGGTTGACCGGCAGGAAACCCTCACCTTCGGTGAATTTCGCACGCCATTCGGTGGTGAAGAGCATGTCGAGGAATTTCCAGGCGAGATCCTTGTTCTCGGAGTTCTCGAACATGATGATCGAGTCGGTCACACCATAGGTGCCACGGTCACCGTCAGGTCCTGCAGGGATCGCAGCGACGCCATATTCGAGATCGGGGGCCTCTTCCTTGATCTGGTTGGAAAGGAAAGGCGCGGTAATCATCATGCCGACCTTGCCCTGCTTGAACAGGTTCTGCACGTCCTCGCGATTGTAGGATGTGACGCCTGGCTGCGTTGCGCCGGACTCGATCAGAGACTTGTAGGTCTCGGCCGCCTTGTAGGCCGCCTCGCTGTCGAGGCCGGACGTGCCGTCTTCTTCCACCAGTTCGCCACCATGGGCCCAGAAGGCATAGTAGAAATAGACGTCGGTCTCGATTTCCTTGCCCTGCAGGCCAAATCCGGCAATGTCATCGCCAAGGGCGCTGATCTTTTCAGCCGCTGCAGCAAGTTCTTCCCATGTGTCGGGAACTTCCGTCACGCCTGCCTGCTCGAACAGGTCCTTGTTGTAATACATCGCACGTGCAGAGGCTGCGATGGGCAGGCCGTAGGTCTTTCCGTCCATCACGGATGGCTCAAGGAACACGGGGAAGAAGCGCTCCTTGAATTCATCGGACATATAGTCGTCGAGCGGTGCTGCGATGCCCTGTTCGACGAAATCGATCAGCCAGCGCGTGCCGATGATCGACAGGTCGGCATTGGCGCCACCGGAGATGTCGGTAGTCAGCTTCTGGAGCAGGACATCCCAAGGCACGACCTCAATCTGGATGTCGGCGTCAGGGTTGGCTTCCTCGAATGCCTTGGCGGCCTCTTCGAAATAGGGTCCGGTCTTGGAGCTGTACTCCGCGACGGTTACCCGCACTGTCTCTGCAGCTGCCATGCCTGCAAGCGACAGGAATGCGGCTCCTGCCAGTGCAGTGGTCAATCCGAACTTTCTCATATTCGTCTCCCAGTTCCTCTCTAGGGTTTGCACGAATTCCAGCCCGCTCATTTTTTCTTGTTCTTGTTCGTCAGCCGGGCGCCGGTCACTCGAACCAGTGATGTAATTTTTTTACAGAATTTCGGATTAATCAAGGAAAATCGCACAATCGTGTTGCTAAATTACGAAAATTCAGCAAACACTACGGTAGCGGGCAGGGTTCTCAGAGCGCCCGGCCTTAGGGGAACCAATCGAAGCCGCAACAAGCGGACGGGAGAAAAATGTTGGATCTGAATGGACAGCGAATCGTCGTGACAGGCGCTGCCGGTGGCATCGGCGGAGCCATGATCGACGTTCTGGCCGGGTTCGGCGCCGAGGTCATCGCTTGCGACCTGAAGGCCGACGATGTCGCTGGCCCGAATGTGTGCGAGGCCCACGGCTTCGATCTGCTTGACGATGATGCCGTTGAAGCCGCGGCCAAGGCCATCTGCAGCAATGGTGCGCCGCGCGCCGTGATCTCCAATGCCGGCTGGACGCGTGCCGAGACGCTCGAGGACGTGACTCCCGACGCCCTCAGCCACGAGATCAACCTCAATCTTCGTAGCGCGGCGCGGCTGTCGCAGGCATTCCTGCCGGCCATGCGCAATCTTGAAGGCGGGGCGACCTTTGTCTTCATCTCCTCGGTCAACGCTCTTTCGCACTACGGTAATCCGGCCTATGCCGCGGCCAAGGCGGGTCTCAACGCCTGGATGCGCGCGGTTGCCACCGAAGAGGGCCGTCACGGCATTCGCGCCAATGCGATAACGCCGGGTTCGGTTCGCACAATGGCGTGGGATCATCGCATCGAGCGCGACCCGACGATCCTGGAAAAGGTGAAGCGTCTTTATCCGCTGGGACGGATGGTCATGCCGGAAGAGGTGGCGCGCGCCGCCGCATTCCTGGCGTCGCCGCTTGCCAGCGGCATCACCGGAACGGTGCTTCCCGTCGATGGCGGGATTTCGGCAGGAAATCTTCCCTTCCTTGAACAGATAGCCGGATGAGGAGCATCCAGCATGGCTGAACTCGTACTCAAAGACATTTCCAAGCGCTACGGCACGCATGAGGTGATCAGAAGCCTCTCGCTTTCGATCAACGATGGCGAGTTTGTCGTGCTCGTGGGTCCCTCGGGCTGTGGCAAGTCCACGCTTCTGCGCATGATCGCAGGACTGGAGGAGATTTCCGGCGGCGATCTCATCATCGCCGGCGCGCGCGCAAACGACATTTCGCCCCAGAAGCGCGACACCTCGATGGTGTTTCAGTCCTATGCCCTGTTCCCGCATATGACGGTGCGGGAGAATATCAGCTTCGGCCCACGCGTTCGCGGCGAACCCAAGGAGGACACGGAGCGACGCATCGGGCGCGCTGCCGAAATCCTCAATCTGAAGGACTATCTCGATCGCAAGCCGGGTCAGCTTTCCGGCGGTCAGCGCCAGCGCGTGGCGATGGGGCGTGCCATTGTACGGGATCCGAAGGTGTTCCTGTTCGACGAACCCCTTTCCAATCTGGACGCCAAGCTTCGCATCCAGATGCGCACCGAGATCAAGGCGCTGCACCAGAAGCTCGGCACCACGATCGTCTATGTGACGCATGACCAGATCGAGGCCATGACCATGGCTGACCGGATCGTCGTCATGAATGGCGGCAATATCGAGCAGGTGGGTACGCCGCTTGAACTCTATGACCGGCCGACGAACAAGTTTGTAGCCGGATTCATCGGGTCTCCGGCAATGAGCTTTCTCGATGCGCAGACCGAAGGCGCCTTCGCGGTTCTGGAAGATGGCTCTCGCCTGCCAATCTCTGCCACCGGTCAGAATCGGTACGTGACGGTTGGCATCCGGCCGGAATGCTATCAGCGCGATGCTGCAGGGCCGCTATCGCTGTTAGTCGAGGTGGTCGAGCCGACAGGCCCCGAGATCCACATTTTCGGCAAGATCGCTGGCGCGGATGTGCGCGTGGTGCTGCGCGATCGCGATCTTCCGCGTCCGGGCGAAAAGCTGCGCCTTTCGGTGCCTGTCGAACATGTTCATCTGTTCGACAGGGAAAGCGGCGTGCGGCTGCAGGCGGGATAGCGATGCCCAAGGGGATGCAGGACGAGAGCACGCGGACCGTCGACATCATCGCCCGGCTCCAGGATCGACTGGAGCGTGGGCGCGGTGCCGAAATCCGACTCGTGGAAAGCATTCTCGCCGATCCGCATTTCGCGGCCCATGCCCCGATCGCCCAGATCGCGGAACGCGCAGGGGTGAGCGAACCGACCATAACCCGGCTGGCGCGAGCGCTTGGTTTTCCCGGAACGCGCGAGATGCGTTTCCATCTGGCACAGGCTTTGGCCATCGGCGGTGCCTATCTTCGTGAATCAAGTCCGCCGCCGGAAGACCTGCCCGTGACTACACAGGTAGTCGCCAAAGTTTCTTCCGGTGCCCATGCCGCGCTCGACCTCATGTCCATGGCTCTGGCTGAAATCGATCTTGAACCGATGGCGCGGCGGATCAGCAAGGCGAGCCAGATCCTTATCTATGGTACCGGCGGCAGCTCGTCCTTTGCCGCCGTGGAACTGCAAAACCGGCTTTTCCGGCTTGGACTGCATGTGACGGCGCATACGGACCCTCAGCTTCAGCGCATGAGCGCATCCGTTCTCGAGCCGCGAGCGGTGGTGATCGGATTTTCGGTCTCGGGACAGGCTTCCTCTGTCACCGACGCTGTCACCATCGGCCGTCAATATGGTGCAAGTGCGCTGGTTGTGACCTCTCCGAACACGCCGCTTGCCGCAGCGGGAGACGCACTTCTGCCGTTGACCTTCAAGGAAGACGGCAATCTCTACAAGCCGTCTTCCACGCGCTATGCGCTTTTGGCTGCCGTCGACATCATTGCAATGACGACGGCCCACACGATCGGGCCGAAAGTGCTGGAGCCGCTGCGCAGGGTACGCCACAGCCTTGCCAGCCAGAATATCCGCAATCCTGATCTACCCATCGGAGACTGATGCCGTGCGCATAACCGACCTGGAGACGCCTGCGGTCGTGATCGATCGCGCCAAGGTGGAAGCCAATCTTGCAAGAGCGCAAGCCTATGCCGACCAGCATGGCTTCAAGTTGCGCCCGCATATCAAGACGCACAAATTGCCGATCCTCGCGCGCCGCCAGGTGGAACTGGGCGCCATCGGGATCACCTGCCAGAAGTTGGGTGAAGCCGAGGTCATGGCTGACGGCGGCCTCGAAGACATCTTCATTCCGTACAACATATTGGGTGAGGCCAAGCTTGCTCGTCTGGCTGCTCTGCATGAGCGGATCCGCGTTTCGGTCACTGCGGACAGCCTCGTGACCATCGACGGGTATGCGGGGCACTTCACCGATCCGGACCATGCGCTGCCGGTTCTGATCGAATGCGATACGGGTATGGGCCGCTGCGGCGTGCAGGATGTCGAGGAGGTCGTGGCGCTTGCGAAGCGGATCGCGGGAGCACCAGGCCTGCGATTTCAAGGCCTGATGACCTACCCCCCGCGCGGGCGAGCCCTCGAAGTGGAAGCATGGCTTCAGCGTGCAGTAGAGGCGCTTGAGGCAGAAGGCCTGAGCGTCGAGCTTATTTCGAATGGCGGAACGCCGGACATGTATGAGATTGCCGGCATCACAACCGCCACGGAGTATCGGCCGGGCACCTACGTCTATTCAGACCGCATGCAAGTGGCATTTGGCCACCGCACACTAGAGGACTGTGCACTGACCGTTCTGGCGCAGGTGGTCAGCCGGCCGACAGATGACCGTGCCGTCATCGATGCGGGCTCCAAGGCGCTTGCCGCCGATATTGCACCAGTGCCCGGCCACGGCCATGTCGTCGGCTATCCCGAAGCTGTCATCACCACGCTCAGTGAGGAGCATGGGGTGATTGATCTGAGCGAGTGCAGCCGAAAGCCGGAAATCGGCGAAAAGCTGCACATCATCCCCAACCATGTCTGCGTCGTCTCGAACCTGTTCGACGAGGTCAATCTGGTTGAAGGCGATGACGTGGTGGAAACGCTACCGGTTGCCGCGCGTGGCCGGTTGAGCTGAGAATCGAACAAGGACGATATCATGAGCCATGACAAGAACCCGTTTCCGCAGGGCGATGCGGACCGTCACTATTTGTGGGAGATGCTCGTTCACCGCGATATCGATGCTTTCCTCGCCCAGGATTGGTCGATGGTTGAGGATGACTTCGCCTATGACCGCTTTTTCGGCATGCATGCGCAGTTCCTGAAGAATCCGGATTCCTGGCGCCTGCAGTTCCCCGATGTCGACAGCTACCGGGATGTATGGCTGCAGCAGGCAAAGCGCACGGCGGAAACCGAATTTGCCGAGCCGCTTCGTGACGCGCTTTTCCGGGCAACCAATATGCGCGACATCGACATAAACGGTGACCGCGCGGTGCTGCACAAGAAGTTCGATGGCACGGTTGTGAAGGCGGATGGCGGTGTCGACCGCCTCAATTGGCAGACACTTTATTTCTGCGCGCGTATCGAAGGCCAGTGGAAGATCACAGGCTTCGTCGGTTACATGCCGCATCCATTGAGCTGATATCGGGCCGGCGCAAATCGCGCCGGCATTCCCTTCACGGTCAGTAGGTTGCGCGACCACCGGACAGATCGAAGACCGAGCCCGTCGTGAAGCTGTTTTGCTCCGAGCAGAGCCAACAGATCATTGCCGCGGCCTCATCAAGCTCAAGAAAACGTCCGCGCGGAATCTTGGCGAGCATGTAGTCGATATGCTCCTGGCTCATCTGGTCGAATATGCGGGTCCGCGCTGCTGCAGGTGTGACGCAGTTGACCGCGATATTCTTGTCGGCCAGTTCCTTGCCGAGGGACTTGGTAAGCCCGATAACTCCCGCCTTCGAGGCGGAATAGGCCGATGCGTTGGGATTACCCTCCTTGCCTGCAATCGAAGCAATGTTGACGATGCGCCCATAGTCATTGGCGATCATTGATGCCACCAGCGCGCGATTCACATGAAATGTGCCGAGCAGGTTGATCTGCGTGATCCGCTGGAACTCCTCGACCGGATAATCGACGAGCGGAGCATTGGCCCCTGCAATTCCGGCGGAATTGACCAGTATGTCCACGTTTTTGAAGCGGTCCAGTGTGAAAGCGGTGGCTTTTTCCACGCTCGTCCAATCGGCGATATCGACGGCGACAGCCATTGCATTTGCGCCCAGTGCCACTGCTGCCTCATTGGCCAGCGTTTCATCACGGTCCCAGAGGGCGACCTGTGCTCCCTGCTCGGTGAGCTTTCGGGCCACCGCAAATCCGATGCCCTGTGCTCCTCCCGTCACGACCGCCTTCCTGTCCTGAAAATCGTTCATCCGCTTCTTGTCTCCCCCTCATGAAAAGATTCTTCAGAGCCAGAGCTCTGCCACAGTTGTTCTGTCAGCGATGGGTCCCTGGGGCCAGAACCCAGACACCGGATGGTTATGGCACAGAAGCTCTACGCTTTGAGCTTGCGGCGCAGCGTGGTTGGGGAAATGCCGAACCAGCGACGGCAGGAGCGGCTGAAGCTCGACTGATATGGAAAGCCGAGCATGGAAGAGATCCGGTCGAGCGAGTACTGGGTCTCGCGCAGAAATTTCAGTGTCTGTTCGCGCAGCATTTCGTCCTTGATGGCGTTGAAGCTGGTGGCTTCTTCCGCCAGCCGGCGATGCATGGTGCGGGGATGTACGGCCAAAACGCGGGCGATGTCCTCCCGATTGGCTTGCGGCGTGCCTATAAGAGGCTCAAGGACAGCACGCACCTGTTCGGAAAAACGGCTCGCTGGTGCCGGATAATGGCGGGCGAGGTAATCTTCGACAAATTCGCTGAATTTCGGGTTCTCAACCGGCGCAGGCGTGCTCCATTCACTGGTGGGAACATGCAAGGCCGTGACCGGCTGCCCGTCGAGCACCGGAATATCGAAGTGGCGCTGGTAAAGCTGTAGATGCCCCGTCAGCTTGTGCCTGAAGCTTACAAGCCTGATCTTCGTCCCGTCGGGATCCCGCAGGCGCCCGCTTTGATAGATCAGCCCCAGGAACAACATGAGGATTTGCTGCTGCCGCTCCGGCGCCATCCCCTGCACTTCCACACCCACACCGATCATCAGCGGGTCCACGGGACTGGGCCGGTAGATGCGCAGGCGCAGGGACGTGCCCTGGATGAATATGAAGCGCTCGACAATCTGGGTCGCCTCGGCGGGCGATCGCGCATTGTGGGCCGCAATCCCCAATATGCCCAACACCCCGAAATGCTGGTGCCTGGCGATCTGGAGCCCGAGATCGGGACAACCGGCCAATCTGCTGCTTTCTTCCAGCAAATCGCACACGGCTTCCATGGAGAGCATGGCGTCTTCCGTTTCCAAAAGCGCCGGACGGATGCCGAACCGGTGGAGCAGGCGATCGGGTTTCAGCCCGAGTTTGCTCATGACTTCACGATAGCCGGTCAGAGCCGCTGCCCGAATTAGATTCGCCATGTCCTCAGAAGACAAATATTTGTCCTCTAATGTCAAGACGTGCGGCTGCATCATCCCTACATGTGCCCCGCCTTACCCGCCGGTCGCTCGGCTTTGCGACCCTGGCGAAGCCTACAGTTTTTGAATCAAGTTCCCACGACGGAGTTTCAGCAGGTCATGCGACCCAGCATTTCACGCCTCTTGATGGCGACCCTAATCGTTTCAGCCACCCCGGCCATTGCTTCCGCCGACGTGCCCTTCGTGAAGATCGAGGAGGTCACCCCTGTGGGCAACGGTCTTGATCGGGTCTTTTTCGGCCATGTCGTTGCACGCGAGACCGTCGACCTTGCGTTCCAGGTCGGTGGCCAGATCGTTGAGCTGCCCGTCGAGGAAGGTGCGGTGGTGCCTGAAGGTGATCTGGTCGCCAGGCTTGATCAGGAAAGCTTCGAGCTGAGCCTTGCGGAAGCTGAGGCACAGGCGGCACAATCGCAGCGGATCCTCGAGCGCTACCAGAAACTGGTGGGTGGCGCGATCAGCCGCACGGAACTTCAGGACGCCGAGACGCAGGTCGAGCTTGCCCGCATCAAGGTGCGCAATGCCCGCCGTTCCCTCGAGAAGGCGACGCTCTCGGCGCCATTCGACGCTCTCGTGGCTTCGCGTCTCGTGCCGAACTATTCTACCATCAACTCCGGCACACCGGTCGTGCGGTTGCACGACATGTCGGAGCTGCGGATCGAGATCGACGTGCCGGAGACGATCTTCCAGCGCGCCGGCAATGACGCCAATCTTGAGGTTTTCGCCGAGTTTCCTGCCACTGACGAAAGCTTCCCCCTGGAAGTGCGTGAATTCAATGCCGAAACCACGGCAGTAAGCCAGACCTACAGCATCACGCTGGGGATGGAGCCTCCCGAAGGCCTCAAGATCCTGCCGGGCTCGTCTGCAAAGGTCACCGCGCGGCTGCGCACAAATGGCACACATCTCGAAATACCCGCTTCGGCAATCGTCCTCGACAGCGACGGCAATCCCGGTGTCATGGTGTTCAAGGCCGAGGAAGGCGACCGCGGCACGGTCAAGCGCACGCCAATCGAGATAAAAGCAACCGAGAGCGGCAGGGTGGAAGTGATCTCCGGCCTGGAGGCCGGTCAGGAAATCGTGGCAGTCGGCGCTTCCAGCTTGTCTGATGGCGACGCGGTGCGCCGGTTCGTCGGCTTCGAGGGATAGGCCAGACCATGGATATTGCACGCCTCTCGATAGATCGGCCGATCTATACCTGGATCCTCATCCTCATCTGTCTTTTTGGCGGCATCTGGGGCTTCTCCACCCTTGGGCGGCTGGAAGATCCGGCCTTCACCATCAAGACCGCCGTTGTCGTCACCAACTATCCCGGTGCTTCTGCCAGGGAAGTCGCCGAGGAGGTTTCCGAACCGATCGAGTCCGAGATACAGAAGCTCGGAGAGGTGAAGGAAATCGAGACCATGAACCAGCCGGGGCTTTCCTGGCTGTCGGTCACGATGAAGGACGAGTATGACGGCACGGAGCTTCCGGCGATCTGGACCAAGTTGCGCAACCGCGTGGCAGAAGCCCGATTGCCGACCGGCGCGTCGGCTCCCTTCGTCAATGACAGCTTCGGTGATGTCTACGGCCTTTATTACGCTGTCACCGCGCCGGGATATTCGGATGCGGAGATAAATGAACTTGCGGATTTTCTGCGCCGCGAAGTTCTCTCGGTCGACGGCGTGGCCGATGCGATAGTCTCGGGCGTGCCCAATGAGGCGATCTATGTGGAGCCGGATCTCGCGCTCACAGCCACGCTCGGCATTCCACCGGCAGCCATTCAGGGCGCCATAAACAGTGCCGACGAGGTGGTGGATAGCGGCGAGGTTCAGCGCGACAATGGTCGGATTCTGATCCAGCGGCCGGACGGCTCCAGTTCGGTCGACGAGATTGCGGCATTGTCGGTGGGCGTTGGGGGTGAGGTGGTCAATCTCATCGACTTCGCCAAGGTTCACCGGGATCGCGAAAGCGATCCGGAACTGATCATCCGCCACAATGGAGTGGATGCCTTCACGCTCGGCGTCGCAGGCATTTCCAGCGAGAATATCGTGGAGGTCGGGAAACGGGTCGACGCAAAGCTCGAAGAGCTGAAGTCGGAGATCCCCCTGGGCGTCTCCGTATTGCCGATCTATCAGCAACATGAAGTCGTGGAGGCAGCTTCAAACGACTTTCTGGTCAATCTGGCAATGTCGGTCACCATCGTGATCGCAGTGCTCGCGGTCTTCATGGGTTGGCGCGCCTCGATCGTTGTTGGCGTGACGCTGCTCCTGACAGTGGTCGGAACGCTGTTCTTCATGGCGATCGGCTCCATCGAGATGGAGCGCATTTCGCTTGGCGCCCTGATCATTGCCATGGGCATGCTTGTCGACAATGCCATCGTGGTGGCCGAAGGCATGCAGATCGCCATGGCCGGCGGGCAGTCTTCGCGCGAGGCCGCGTCAGACGTCGCGCGCAAGACGCAGATACCGCTCCTGGGTGCGACCGTCATCGGCATCATGGCCTTCGCCGGCATCGGTCTCAGTCCGGACGCTACGGGAGAGTTCCTGTTTTCGCTCTTCGCAGTGATTGGAATTTCGCTCCTGATGTCCTGGCTTCTGGCCATCACGGTCACTCCGCTGCTGGGTCACTATTTCTTCCGCCGCGGCGTTGCAGGGGAGAGTGGCAGCTATGACGGCGGGCTTTTCCGTGCCTATGCCAGTGTGTTGCGGCTGGGCCTTCGCCTGCGTTGGCTCGTGGTCGTGCTTCTGATGGCCACAACGGTGGTCTGCTACATGCTTTTCGGTCAGGTGAAGCAGCAGTTCTTCCCCGACAGCAACACGCCGCTTTATTTCGTGCATTACAAGTTGCCGCAGGGCGCTTCCATCCACCAGACCTCTGCGGACATGCAGAAACTGGAAGACTGGCTGGAGGAACGCGAGAAAGTGGTGGCGATGACGTCCTATTCGGGCCAGGGCGCTGCACGTTTCATGCTGACCTATGCGGCAGAAGATCCCAATCCCAGCTATGGCCATCTTATCGTGCGCGTTTCATCGCTGGATGTGATCGAAGAAGAGATGAGGGCTCTTGAAGATCATGCCGAGCTCACCCTGCCTCAGGGCGAGGTGCGCGTGCAAAGGCTGGCCTTCGGTCCGGGCGGTGGCGCGCCCATTGAAGCGCGATTCTCCGGCCGTGATCCGGCTGTGCTTCGCGCTCTTGCACAAGATGCCATCGAGCGACTGTCTTCGGCATCGGAAGACATCTTGAACCCGCGCATGGACTGGCGTGAGAAAGAGCTCGTCCTGCGTCCGGTCTATGCCGATGACAGGGCGCAGGAAGCGGGCGTCTCACGCTCCGACGTCGCTTCCATCCTGCGTTTTGCCACCGACGGGCTGCAGGCCGGCACATTCCGCGAGGGCAATCGACAGATCCCGATCATCGTCCGCGCCCCGCAGGATGAAGGAATGTCGCTCAGCGATCACGTCATCTATTCCGACAGCGCCAATGGATTCGTTCCACTCGCGCAGGTGATCGACGGCTTCCGGTTCGAGGCGCAGGATACGTTGATCCAGCGTCGAGACCGTACCAATGTCATCACGGTCGGAGCGGATATTCCACGCAACATGACTGCCGCGCAGGTCTTTGCGGAAGTGCGCGGTGTTATCGAGGGTATGGAACTTCCCGAAGGCTACACGATGGAGTGGGGTGGCGAATTCGAGAGCTCGTCAGACGCTCAGGCCTCGCTTGGAAAACAGCTTCCGCTCAGCCTTCTGATCATGGTGCTGATCTCGGTTCTGCTGTTCAATGCGCTGCGCCAACCCATCATCATCTGGCTTCTCGTGCCCATGTCGGTCAATGGCGTGGCTCTGGCGCTGCTTGGCACCGGTATGCCGTTTACCTTTACCGCGCTGCTCGGTCTGCTTTCGCTATCAGGCATGCTGATCAAGAACGGCATCGTGCTGGTCGAGGAGATCGATCTGACGCGTGAAGCGAGACCGGACCTGCCGCTCAAGGATGCCATCGTGGAAGCATCTACCTCGCGCTTGCGTCCTGTCTTCCTGGCTGCAGCGACGACCATCCTCGGCATGTTGCCGCTGCTTGGAGACGCGTTCTTCCGCTCTATGGCAGCGACCATCATGGGTGGTCTGGCATTTGCCTCCATCCTGACGCTGATCGCGGCACCGGTGTTCTACTATCTGTTCTTCAGACGCAGTGCCGCGAAGGCTGCCGCACCGGTTCCCGCAGCAGCCTGAACCTTGAGTGATTGGCCGGGTGTGGAGAAAGCATCCGGCCGATCCGACACTTCGCCCCATCAGGCCTTTTGCAGGGCACCGAGCGAGATCGTTGGCTCCAGGATGATCCTCTGCCCGCCTGTGCTGCCATTGCCCTTGACGGCTTCGAGGATGATGCCGGCTGCGGCCTGACCGATGGCGTGTCTTGCGGTCTTGGAAGTGGCAATGCGGCCGGGAAACCCCTCGATGATGTCCAGCCCATTGAAGCCCGCAAGGGCTATCTGCTCCGGCACGGCCATGCCGGTTTCCAGGCAGTAGCAGATGCCGCCGGCGGCAAGATCGTCATTCGAGAAATAGATACAGTCGAGATCAGGGTACCGCTTCAATATCTCCTCTGCCAGCTTTCTGCCGCTCTGGATGGATGAAAGGCCTGAAGCAGTCACTTCGCCTGCAAGAGGGACGCCGCTGTCCGCAAGTGCCCTGAGGAAGCCCTGTCGCCGTTTGGCAGCACGCGTGTCCTTGTCCAGGTTGCAGCCCGCATAGCCAATTCTCCTGCGACCGGTCGCAAGCAGCGCCTTTGCAATGTCATAGCCAGCCTTGCTATGGGAGAAACCGACACATGCGTCCAGGGGCTCGCCATCGCAGTCCATTGTCTGAACGATTGGAATATCTGCGCCGCTCAGGAGCTTTCTTGTCGCTTCGGTCTGTTCGAGACCGGTGATGATCAGGCCAGCTGGCCGCCAGGACAGCATGCTGCGGATGATCTCGTATTCCTTCTCGGTGTCGTATTCGGTGACTCCGAAGACGGGCTGGAACCCGGTCCCACGCAGCGCATCGGATACACCGGACATGACTTCGGGAAACACAACATTTGCGAGTGCGGGGACGACCACACCGATCAGTTCGGCGCGGGAGCTGGAAAGCGAAGCCGCGAGATGATTGCCGTAGTAACCAATCTCACGAGCGGCTGCCCGAACGCGCTCGATGCTCGCCTTCGAAACGTCCTTGTCGCCGCGCAATGCACGTGAAGCCGTCATCTTGCTGACGCCGGCAGCGGCCGCGACATCAACCAGCGTTTTTCGCTTTCTCATCGGGTGATCCTGTTGACCGCTGCGATATATGGCGGCCTCCCCTGGGTTTCCTTGTCCTATGCCGCATTTCGCTGGTGACGCGCAATGCGTGTGGTGTTTGACAAATTCCGAATCTTCTGTTCATGATATCGATACCGGTATCGATACCAGCATTTATGGAGCCGGTAAACTCTTCGACAGATCGGTCGGAGGGGAGGATCGAAAACACACCGCGCGGGCGGTGACGGGAGGAATCATGAAACTGAAGCTTTTTGCATCCATTCTGCTGGGCAGCGCATTCGCAGCCGCCCCTGCGGTAGCGCAGGAATATGAATGGACATTCCAGACCTCGGCGCAGGCTGGCGACAACTTCTTTCCAATGCAGCAGGCCTGGGCGGAGAGCGTCGGTGAAGCCTCGGATGGCCGCATCGAAATCACGGTTGTGCCGGTGGGCACGGTCGTTGCGCATAACGAAACGCTTGACGCTGTCGGCGCCGGCATCCTGCAGGGCCACATCACCGATCCGTCCTATTTCTCCGGCAAGGACCCGGCATTTGCCATGCTCGGCAATCTCGTTGGTGCCTGGTCGGCGCCTGAGCAGATGTTCGGCTATATGGAAAATGGCGGCGGCAAGGAGCTCTTCAACGAGCTGGTCAATCCCTACGGCCTGCAGTTCCTCGGTGCTTCTGCAACGGGCGTGGAATCCTTCATCTCCACCAAGCCTATTCACAGCGTGGAAGATCTGAAGGGCGTGAAGATGCGCGCGCCGGAGGGCATGGTGCAGGAGGTGTTCGCGGCAGCAGGTGCATCGCCCGTCAATCTGCCGGGCTCGGAAGTCTACACCTCGCTTGAAAAGGGCGTGATCGACGCAGCAGACTACACGGTCTTCTCCACCAATCATGCCCAGGGCATGCACGACTTCGCGAAATATCCGCTCTATCCGGGTTTCCATTCCATGCCGATCATCGAAATCTCGATGAACAAGGACATCTATGATGGCCTGCCCGATGATCTGAAGAAGATCCTCAACGATTCGGTTCCCACATTTGCGCGTGACATGGTTTCGCAGCTGCGCGAGCAGGACGAGAAGGCTGTCGCGGAAGCTGAAGCGGATCCGGAAATCACCGTCATCAACTGGTCGGACGAAGAGCGTGCCAAGTTCCGCGGCATCGCACAGAGCCAGTGGTCGAACTGGGCGGAGCGCTCGGAAATGGCCAAGAAGGCCTATGACAGCGTGACGACCTATCTCGTCTCCGAAGGACTCCTCGAAGAGTAGACATCCATGGGCTTGCGGGGAGGCTTCACTGAAGCCTCCCCCTTTTTGTCAGTAAGCGCTCTAGGGGAGGAGCAACGGTGTCTCAGCAAAAGCTTGCAGTAAACGAGGTCGACATACCCGATCAGCTCGATGTGCTGAAATCTGCCTTGGACGACGAAAAGGGTGGTCCGCAGAATTTGCTCGACCGTAGCATCGTTTCCTTTGGAGGCGCCGTCAGTTTCCTCTTTGCAATCGCGACGGTCATCTCGATCTACGAGATCGTGGCGCGCTATTTCTTCAATGCGCCCACCATCTGGGCCCACGAGACCGTTATCGCGCTGGTTGCCGTTTGCTACCTCTATGGCGGAATGCAGTGTCTTGCGGGCGACAAGCACATCCGCATCGGCCTCATCTATTTCAGCACCAGCGGCGGCACGCGCCGGATGCTCGACTTCGTCAATGCGCTTCTGGCGCTCTTCTTTGCGCTGGCCATCGCCTATGCAGCCTACACGATGGTCGAAAAGTCCTGGTGGACACCGCAAGGTGATCTTCGCCTGGAAAAATCCGGTTCAGCCTGGAATCCCATCACACCCGCGCTCGTGAAAATGGCGCTTCTGATTACCGCCGGTTTCCTTGCCATTCAGTCGATTGGCCAGCTATGGACCGCCTGGCAGGGGAAGGGCTTTCGCCAGAGCGCGGGCGAGCCACCGAACAAGCTGGCACTGATCGGCATCGCCGTGGTTTTCGGCATTCTCCTGATTGGCGGTTATGTGCTGTTCACCGAAGGCCGTAGCCTGGGCATCCAGACCGGCTCGCTGATGCTGGTGGGCAGCATCATGGTGCTGATCCTGACAGGTATACCGCTTGCATTTGTCACCGGATTGATTGCTCTTCTCTTCACGATCGCCTGGTTTGGAACCATGGGTGTTCCGCTCGTTTCCAGCCGCATCTACTCCTTCGTGAACGAATATGTGCTGGTCGCCATCCCGATGTTCGTGTTGATGGCATCGCTTCTGGACCGCTCGGGCATGGCGCGTGATCTCTATGACGCGATGCGGCTTGTTGCCGGTCGACTGAAAGGTGGCGTTGCGATCCAGACGCTCATCGCGGCGGTCTTCCTGGCGGCGATATCCGGCATCATCGGCGGCGAGATCGTGCTGCTTGGCCTGATCGCGCTGCCGCAGATGCTGCGTCTTGGCTACAACCGCGCGCTGGCAATCGGTACGGTCTGTGCCGGCGGTTCGCTTGGCACGATGATCCCGCCATCCATCGTGCTCATCGTCTACGGCCTCACCTCCAGCGTCTCGATTGGCGACCTCTTCCTGGCAACGGTGACGCCTGGCCTGATGCTGGCCTCGTTCTATATCATCTATATCTATACGCGTTGTACGCTGGACCCGGATCTCGGCCCGGCCATTTCCGAGGAAGAACTCGACATCCCGCTTTCGGAAAAGGTCTCCAAGCTGAAGGGTGTCGTATTGCCGGTTTTTGTCGCCTTCACCGTTCTCGGCTCGATCTATGGCGGCATCGCTTCGGTCACGGAAGCGGCTGCGATGGGTGTGGTGGGCGTGTTTGTATCCGCTCTCATCCGGCGCGAAGTCACCTGGGATCTCATCCGCGACAGTCTGCGCCAGACGCTTGAGACCTGCGGCATGATCATCTGGATCGGCCTCGGGGCGGCGGCACTTGTGGGTGTCTACAATCTGATGGGCGGCAACCGCTTCATCGAAGGTGCGATCCTCGACAGTGGGGCCACGCCGCTCGTGATCGTGCTCATCATGATGGCCATTCTCGTGGTACTCGGCCTTTTCATGGACTGGATCGGCATCGCGCTTTTGACCATGCCGATCTTCGTGCCGATCATCATCAAGCTTGGCATGGACCCGGTCTGGTTCGGCATCCTCTTCGCCATGAACATGCAGGTAAGCTATCTCTCTCCGCCCTTCGGGCCGGCAGCGTTCTACCTGAAATCGGTGGCGCCGAAGGATATGAGCCTGTCGGAGATATTCCGCGCGCTGGTTCCCTTCATCGCGATTCAGGTGGTGGCGCTGGCGATCGTCCTGTTCTTCCCCGAAGTCGCACTCTGGCTGCCAAACTGGCTCAAAGGAAATTGACTATGACCATCCGCCAAAAGGTGGCCGTGATCGGCCTCGGTTCAATGGGCTATGGCATGGCGCTCTCCGCTCTTCGTGGTGGGCACCGCGTATGGGGAAGCGACATCAACGCCGATCGCGTCGCACGCTTGCGGTCAGAGGGTGGTGAAGCAGACGAGGTGGAACTTGTTGCCGGCGATCTGGACGCGGTGGCGGTAGTCGTGCTGAACGCCAAACAGACGGATACGGTGCTTTTCGGCGAGAACGGAATTGTCCCCCGCTTGCATCCGGGTGCGGTCGTGATTGCATGTGCAACCGTCCCGCCTGCCTTTGCCCGTGACATGGCTGCGCGATGCGAGAAGCGTGGTGTTCTCTATCTGGATGCACCCATTTCAGGTGGTGCAGCCAAGGCAGCAAATGGCGAGCTTTCCATCATGGCCTCCGGCAGGCCTGAGGCCTTCACTGCTGCCGAGCCGCTTCTGGACAGCATCGCCGAGCGCGTGTTCGAACTTGGTCATTCGGCAGGTGCAGGCAGCGCCATGAAGGCGGTGAACCAGCTTCTGGCCGGTGTTCATATCGCGACCATGGCCGAGGCGCTGACTTTCGGGATGACGCAAGGCATCCAGCCGGAAACCTTTGTCGAGGTCATCAGCAAATGTGCTGGTACGAGCTGGATGCTGGAGAACCGCGCGCCGCATATCGTTGAGGGTGACTACACACCCAGAAGTTCGGTGAATATCTGGCCGAAGGATCTCGGCATAGTGCTCGACATTGCGCAATCCTGCGACTTCGAGGCGCCAATCACTGCGGTCGCGCTGCAGCAGTTCAAGGCTGCGGCTGAGATGGGGCTGGGTTGGGATGACGATGCCGCGGTTGCCAAGGTCTACGCACGCAAGGCGGGGCTCAGGTTGCCCGGCGAAGGCGAAAGCTGACCGACTGCTCGCGGCAGCAAATCAATTTTAGAACCTGATGCTGCGCGCCAAATCGCGCGGCATCGTGCTTTATCAAGGGGGACAATTACATGGCCACGCTTTTGGGCTGTATCGCAGATGACTTTACGGGTGCGACAGACCTCGCCGGGCTTCTGGCGCGCAGCGGGGTGCGTGTGTCGCTGCGCATAGGCGTACCGACCGAGCCGCCGCGCGATGCGGCCGAATTCGAAGTGATCGCGCTCAAGTCACGCACCGCCCCGGTGGACGAAGCCGTGGGGGAAGCGCTCGCGGCGCTGCGTTGGCTCAAGGCCGCGGGTGCCCCGCGCTTCTTCTGGAAATATTGCTCCACATTCGACAGCACGACGGAAGGCAATATCGGTCCGGTTGCCGAAGCGCTCATGAATGAACTGGGCGTCGAGCAGACGATTTACTGCCCTGCCTTCCCGGAAAACGGCCGCTCCATCTTCATGGGCAATCTGTTCGTCGGGCGGCAGCCTCTGGCCGAAAGCCCCATGAAGGATCATCCGCTGACCCCCATGCGCGACAGCAATCTGATGCGCCTGCTTGAGCCGCAGGTGAAGCGCCCGGTGGGCCTGGCGGACCGGCTGACGGTGGCTGCCGGTGCCGGGCGGCTTCGCGGCGAGCTCGACCGGCTGAGGGGCGAGGGCGTCGCTCATGTGGTCGTCGATGCGGTGGCCAACAGTGATCTCGAGATCATTGCCGAAGCCTGCCGCGACATGACCCTGCTTACCGGCGGCAGCGCCGTTGCCATGCCACTACCCGCACTCTATCTGCAGGATGGCACACTTTCACGCGATGCCATCGGGGGAACGAGGCCGCAGCTTGACCGTGAAACGGTCGTCCTTTCGGGAAGCTGCTCGGCGATGACCAACAAGCAGGTTGCGTATTACCGGAAGACCGGCGCACCAGCCTATCAACTTGATCCACTGACCCTTGCCGAAGAAGGGCCGGAGGGCGCGCTGGACTGGTTGCAGGCGCAGGATCTGTCGAAGGCACCGATCCTCTATGCCACCGCCGAGCCGGACAAGGTGAAAGCCTCACAGGAAAAGCTTGGTGTTGCGAAGGCCGGTGCACTTGTCGAAGAAGCGCTGGCGCGATGTGCGGTGGCGGCTCGCGACAAGGGCGCAAGGCGCATCATCGTTGCAGGTGGCGAGACCTCAGGTGCCGTCACGAAGGCTCTCGGCGTATCACAGCTCGATATCGGTGCTGAAATAGCGCCTGGCGTACCGTGGACATATTGCGAGTCCGGCGGACAGCAGATTGCGTTGACGCTGAAATCAGGCAATTTCGGCAGCGAGACCTTTTTCACGGATGCACAGGGAGTGCTTGATCGGCCATGAGCAAGGAAGCCCAGCTTCGAGAGCAGATCTGCCTTCTGGCCAAGTCCATGTTCGACCGTGGCCTCACTGGTGGCAGCACCGGAAACATCTCCGCGCGCACGGAGGATGGCGGATTGCTCGTCAGCCCGACCGGCACGAGTTTCGGCCGGCTTGACCCCGGCCGACTCAGCCGTTTCGATGCCGGCGGAAACCTCATCGGTGGTGACAAACCTACCAAGGAAATGCCGCTCCACTCGGCATTCTACGAAACACGCTCGACTGCGGGTGCCGTGGTGCATCTTCACTCCTGTCATTCGGTGGCACTCTCCATGATGCCGGATGTGGACGAGGACAATTTCCTGCCGCCACTGACCCCTTACGCGATCATGAAGCTTGGCAAGGTGAAGCTCTTGCCATTCTTCCTGCCCGGTGATCCCGCGATGGGCGAAGCCGTGCGCGGGCTTGCGGGCAAGCGCTCGGCGGTGATGCTGGCCAATCACGGGCCGGTTGTCGCCGCCAAGGATGTCGAGGCCGCGTGCAATGCCATCGAGGAACTGGAGGATACCGCACGGCTTGCCATGATGACGCGTGGACTCAATCCCCGGGTTCTGTCGAATGCGCAGGTTCAACAACTGGTGACAAAGTTCGATGTGGAGTGGGAGGCATGAGATTTTCCGCCAATCTCGGCTTTCTCTGGAAGGACCGGTCGCTGCCCGAGGCCATTCGTGCGGCGAAAATGGCCGGGTTTGATGCGGTGGAGTGCCACTGGCCCTATGATGTGCCCGCTGCGGAGGTTGCTGCAGCGCTCGGGGAGACGGGGCTCGAGATGCTGGGGCTCAACACGAGCCGCGGCGATGTCGCTTCAGGCGAGAACGGGCTTTCCGCGCTGCCCGGGCGCGAGACCGACGCCAGAGCCGCCATCGACGAGGCAATTTCTTATGCGAGCACTATCGGTGCTGCCAATATCCACGTCATGGCCGGTTTCGCCTCAGGGGAAGAGGCACATCGCTGCTTCCTCGCCAATCTCGGATATGCCTGCAAGGCGGCATTGCCGCATGGCATCACGATCCTGATCGAGCCGCTCAATCACTACGATGCACCGGGTTATTTCCTGTCCACGACGGAGCAGGCATGCATGATCATGGAAGAGCTCGGCGCGCCCAACCTCAAGCTGATGTTCGACTGCTATCATGTGCAGCTCATGGAAGGTAATCTGACCAATCGTTTGAAAAGGCTTCTGCCGGTGACAGGTCATGTCCAGTTTGCGTCCGTGCCGGACAGGGGCCCACCTGACGGTGGCGAGGTCAGCTATTCCTACATATTCGGCCTGCTCGAAGAGCTGGGCTATGATGCGCCGCTTGGTGCAGAGTACAAGCCCGTCGGGTCCACCGAGAACAGTCTCGGATGGATGGCGCGGCAGCTTCGAGACGCATAGTCGGCCTATTCCTCTGCCATCATGGTCTGGATGCGCTCGGCCAGGACGCTGATGTCGAAGGGTTTTGTCACCACCTGCATCCCATGCTGGAGGTGACCGTGATTGAACACGGCGTTTTCCGCATAGCCGGTTATGAACAATACCTTCAGTTCCGGACGGGAAAGTCTGGCAGCTTCGGCGACCTGACGCCCGTTCATGCCGTTTGGCAGACCGATATCGGTGATCAGCAGATCGATCGGTTCGTCAGAATCGATGATCTTCATGCCTGACGGGCCATCACCGGCTTCAAGGGCGGAGTAGCCGAGCTCCTCGAGAACATCCACGACCAGCATTCTGACCAGCGGTTCGTCATCGATGACAAGCACGGACCTCGCTGCCGGTGCTTCGAAATGTTCCAGCTCTTGTGGAGCAAGACCCGTATCGTCGTCCTCACCCACATGGCGAGGAAGATAGATTTCGACGGTTGTTCCGACATTGACCTCGGAGCTGATTTTAACGCTGCCGCCCGACTGGCGAACGAAGCCATAGATCATCGAAAGGCCAAGGCCCGTGCCCAGGCCGATCGGTTTTGTGGTGAAGAAGGGGTCGAAGGCCTTTTCTATGACGTCGGGCGTCATGCCCGAGCCGGTGTCGCGCACGGCCAGCAGGACATATTGGCCTGCGGGCAGTTCCGAGAGCCGGGCCGCCCGCTCGTCGAGTTCCCGATTGCTCGTATCGATGGTGATCTCTCCGCCACCCGGCATGGCGTCACGCGCATTGATGCACAGATTGAGCAGTGCGTTCTCGAGCTGGTTGGGGTCCACCAGCACGTTCCACAGGCTGCCGTCGGTGACGGTGCCCACCGATATGGACGGTCCGACACTGCGGCGGATCAGCTCCTCCATTCCGCCCACCAGTGCGCCAATGTTGGTGGGCTTGGGGTCGAGTGTCTGGCGGCGGGAGAAGGCGAGCAATCTGTGGGTCAGGGCGGCTGCGCGCTTGCTTGCACCCTGTGCCGCGTTGAGCAGCCGGTCGATATCGGCCATGCGCCCCTGTTCCAGGCGCTTGCCCATCAGTTCGAGAGATCCGGAGATACCGGCGAGAAGATTGTTGAAGTCATGGGCAAGACCGCCCGTCAACTGGCCGACAGCTTCCATTTTCTGGCTCTGGCGCAACGCTTCCTGCGCCTGTTCCAGTTCGGCTGCGGCCTTGCGCTCACTCGTGATGTCACGCCCGGTGGCGTAGGTGAGGTCGCTTGTGGGGGCTGCAACCCATGAGATCCACCGGGTCGATCCGTCCTTGTGCCGGTAGCGGTTGATGATCTTCGGCTTGCCGCCTTGCGCCGCAAATTCGTAGGCGTCCACCGTATCGCGGTGGTCCTCCTCGAGGACGAATTCGTTCACGTGGCGGCCCACCAACTCGCTCTCGCTGTAGCCAAGTACCGCTTCCCAAGCCGGATTCACCCTGCGGAGATAGCCCTCGAAATCGATCACGACCATCAGGTCGGGGGAGGTGTCCCACATGCGGTCACGTTCGGCCGTGCGTTCGGCAACTTCGGTCTCGAGATTTTCGTTCAGCTCCGTCAGCCGCAGTTCCGCGGCGCGGCGGGCGGAGATGTCGTTGAACAGGATCGCAACGCGCTGATCGTCGGGATCGCCCAGCCGGAATGCGTAGACATCGAACCAGCGGCCGAGCGCCTCTGATCCTTGCTCGAAGCGTTCCGCAATGCCGGTACGTGCGACGCGGCCATAGGTCCTGAACCAGAATTCCTCAAGCGCCGGTGCAGCTTGCCTCAGCCACTGGCCAAGAATCTCCTTGGGAAATCCGGTATGCTCATAAAAGGCCGGATTGGCCTCGACCACACGGTAGTCGATCCGCTGGTCCGAGGTGAGATCCACTTCAACCACGCAAAACCCGGAATCCATCGAGTTGAAGAGGGTGCGATAACGTTCCTCGCTCTTGCGCAACGCGGTCTGGCTTCTGCGCTGCTCCGTCAGATCAAGCATGGCGCCGATCATCCGAGCGGCCTTGCCATGCTCGTCGCGGATCACGTGGCCGCGATCGAAGACTTCGGCATAGGTGCCGTCGGCGCGGGCGAAACGATACTCGTCGCTCCAGCTCTCCGCGGTGCCGTCAATGGCTTCATGAATGCTGTCATGGATGCGCTGGCGGTCATCCGGGTGGATTTGTTCCAGCCACCATTCGCCCGTCGGTTCCACCGTTTCGGGGCGATGCCCGTAGGCGGTCTCGAGGGCCTCGTTCCAAAGGACATGATTGGTCGCGAAGTGCCAATCCCATATGGCATCGTTGGTGGCCCGTATCGCCAGCCGATAACGCTCATCAGTCTCGTGAGCCGCTGCTTCGGAAAGCTTCTGTTCGGTGATGTCGCGAAAGAAGACGGCGAGCCCTTCTTCCACCGGATAGACCCGTGTCTCCAGCCAGGTCTCGGCATCTACAGTGACACTGCGATGTTCCATGGAAGCGGCGACGCGTTCAGTCATGGAGCGTTTGAAAAATCGCCCGATCTCGGAATTCTCACTGTCGGGATGTGTCGCGAAATAGCTCTGCCCCAGAAGCTCGTGGCGGGAGCGGGAAGATTGTCTCAGGAATTCGGAGTTGAGATCCAGAATGCGGAATCCGGGATCAAGCAGAAGGAAGCCTTCCGCCATTCCATCGAGCACACCCTTGGCGCGCGCCTCGCTTTCGCGAAGCCGTCTTTCGGCCAATACCTGCGCGGTGGTTTCGGTGAGCGGGCAAAAGAAGCCGAGTATCTGGCCGTCGTCACCACGGATCGGCGTATAGGAGAAGCTGAAATGTGTCTCTTCGGGATATCCTCGGCGATTGAGGACAAGCTCGATGTCATCCATGTGAACAGGCTTGCCTGAATAGGCCTGTTCCACGATCGGGTTCAGGTCGTCGCGGATCTCCCGCCATACCTCCAGGAAGTCGCGGCCAAGGGCGTGGGGGTGCTTGGTTGCCAGGATCTGCGAATAGGCGTCATTGTAGATCATCAAGCGACCGGCGCCCCAGACCAGAAACATCGGCTGGTTGGCGGATAGCATGATGCTTGTCAGTGTCTTGAGCGGCGTTGGCCAATTCCGTGGCTCATCCATTGGCGTGTCTGCCCAAGGATGTTGCCGGATCAGCTCCCCCATCTCGCCGCCACCGGTCAGAAAATCAGCATCAGCAGGTCTGACGGCGTCACCAAGCTCTCCGGTCATTCCAATATGCCCTTCATGCGCAATCAACTGCCGCACACTGCCGGAACGGCATGCGTCAGGTGCAGATTTATTGCGCCGGTTTCATTAGGCAATGGGTTGTGCAACTTATTGTCACCAAAAGGTTTGGCAATTGCCCCGGGCCTGGCGGAGCGGCTTCATGTTGCCACCATTGCGATAGACGATGCCACCTTTCAGCACCATGAGGCGCAGGAATGGCCGAACACCGAATCTATTCGATGAGCTTTGCAAGCATCCATCCGCTTTATGTGGCCAAGGTGGAGCGCAAGCAGCGCTCACAGGCCGAGGTGGACGAGGTGGTGATGTGGATGACGGGCTATGACCGGGAGGGGCTCGAACGCCAGATCGCGGCCAAGGTCACGATCCGCGAGTTTTTCGCCCAGGCGCCGCGGCTCAATCCGGCCCGCACGCTCATTACTGGCAAGATCTGCGGTGTGCGGGTGGAAGAGATCGAGGATCCGCTGATGCGGGAGATCCGCTATCTCGACAAACTGGTGGATGAAATTGCCAAAGGCCGACCAATGGAAAAGATTCTGCGTCAGCAGACGCCATGATCCGGACGGGGTCGGATGATACCGTCACGCATGCCCACGCAATGAACCGTGCAGGAATGGCGGAGAGGGAGGGATTCGAACCCCCGATGCCCTTGCGAGCATGCCGCATTTCGAGTGCGGTGCTTTCAACCACTCAGCCACCTCTCCGTCTCAAGGGGTCGCCCAGCCCGGGGCGATGGTCGTGCGGGCGCCTAGATAGCGATGAATGGCGTGGCTTACAAGGCCAAATATGCGGGGTGCGGCCAGTTTGTGGGGCCCGTCTGCTTGACCTTGTGGCATATCTCGTCTATGCACCGCGCGATGCGGCGTAAGGGTCTTCCCGTGCGCCGCTTATTTCGTGAACCAAGACTGATAAAAAGACGGCAGGCGCAGCAATCGCGCGTCATAGCCGGACCGGACACCGAAAGGCAAAAAAATGTTCGCAGTCATCAAAACCGGTGGCAAGCAATACCGCGTTGCTGCCGATGATGTATTGAAAATCGAAAAGCTCGACGGCGAGCCCGGCGACATCATCCAGATCGGCAATGTTCTTGCCGTGGGTGAAGGCGAAGACGTGACCTTTGGCGCGCCCTTCGTTGATGGCGCAACGGTTGCCGCAGAAGTTGTCGAGCAGGGCCGCGGCCCGAAGGTTATCGCGTTCAAGAAGCGCCGCCGTCAGAATTCGCGCCGCAAGCGCGGTCATCGCCAGCTCCTGACCACCGTGCGGATCTCCGAGATCCTGACCGGTGGCGCAAAGCCGTCGAAGAAGGCCGCTGCAAAGCCGGCTGCGAAGGCTGAAGACAAGGCTGACGCACCGAAGAAGGCCGCTGCGCCGAAGAAGGCTTCGCCGAAGGCCGAAGCTGCAGCACAGCCGCTCTTTTCCGCACCCGCGGGTGAGGGCGACGACCTGACGAAGATCAAGGGCATCGGCCCGGTCGCCGCTGGCCAGCTCAAGGAGCAGGGCATCGCGACCTTCGCGCAGATCGCAGCACTCAGCGACGACGATGTTGCACGCATCGACGAAGCCATGCCGTTTTCCGCCGAGCAGATCAGCGACTGGCGCGAGCAGGCCAAGGAACTGACCAAGTAAGGTCAGGCTTCAAGGCCAGTAGATTGATTTCGGACGCTTGAGCGTTCATAAGGAAAGAGAAGCGCCCCTGCGGCGCAAAGGAGTAAGACCATGGCACACAAAAAAGCTGGCGGTTCTTCGCGTAACGGTCGCGATTCAGAGTCGAAGCGCCTTGGCGTAAAGAAGTTCGGCGGCGAGAAGGTCGTTCCGGGCAACATCATCATTCGTCAGCGCGGCACCAAGTGGCATCCCGGCACCAATGTCGGCATGGGTAAGGACCATACGCTCTTCGCACTCGAAGGCGGCAATGTGTCTTTCGCCAAGAAAGCCAACGGCCGAACCTATGTATCGGTAAACCCGATTCTGGACGCAGCGGAATAGCCGGTTTCCGCGACATATAACACCGGCGACCCATCTCGGGGCCCGGTGTCGAAACATCCGGAAAAGTTCAGGGGAGATGGGTTGCCATCTCCCCTTTATTTTTGCCCGGAGGAAGAGGAATGGTTCTCGAAAGTGAAGAGAGTGAAGACGAAAGTTACAGCATAGAATGCCCGGTTCTGGTGACCGAGCGGCTCGTCCTGCGTCCGCCCCACAGGGATGACGTGGAGGAGCTTTCGGAGCTGGCAAATGACCGCAAGGTAGCGGAAATGCTTTCCCGCATGCCCTATCCCTATACGGTCAGCGATGCGGAAAGCTTCGTGCGAAATTATCGCTCCCGCAATCGCGGCGGCTGCAATTACGCGGTGGCGCTGGCGGAGACCGGAGCCTTTATCGGCTGTGCAGGGCTCGATACCCGCGAGCACGGGCTGGAGCTTGGCTACTGGATCGGCGAGCCCTATTGGGGCCGCGGCTATGCGACCGAGGTGGCGCATGCGCTTGTGGATCTGGCATTTCGCGCGACCGAAATCGACCGGCTGAATGTCTCGTGCCGCGTCATCAACTCGCCCTCGCGCCGTGTCATCCACAAATGCGGCTTCCAGTATGTGGGGCAGGGCATGATGGATTCGGTCGTGGCGGGCAAGGTTCCCGTCGAGCGCTACCAGCTCGACCGCAAGACATGGGTCAGCCTCAGAAGCTGGGGCGCATGACTGAGTTGATTGAGGGCGAAAGCGGTAGACAGGACTGCTTTCGCCCTTCCTTAATCCGCCTCGCTTTATCCGGCAGGCATTTCGCTTGTCCCAACGATCATGTAGACCGTTCGGGCTGGGCATGACGAACGAGAATTGGCCGAACGATGAAATTTCTGGATCAGGCAAAAGTCTTTATCCGCTCTGGCGATGGCGGGGCAGGCTCCGTTTCCTTCCGACGCGAGAAGTATATCGAGTTCGGCGGCCCGGATGGCGGTGATGGCGGCCGCGGCGGCGATGTGTGGGTTGAGGCCGTGGACGGGCTCAACACGCTGATCGACTATCGCTACCAGCAGCACTTCAAGGCCAAGACCGGCGTGCATGGCATGGGACGCAACCGAACCGGTGCGAAGGGCAGCGATGTCGTGCTCAAGGTGCCGGTCGGCACACAGGTCTATGAGTTGGACAATGACACGCTGATCTGCGATCTGACTGAAGTCGGCCAGCGCTATCTGCTCGCCAAGGGCGGCAATGGCGGTTTCGGCAACCAGCACTTCAAATCCTCTACCAATCAGGCCCCGCGCCGCGCCAATCCCGGTCTTCCCGGTGAAGAGGCATGGATATGGCTGCGCCTCAAGCTGATCGCGGATGCAGGGCTTGTCGGTCTGCCCAATGCGGGCAAATCCACATTTCTCGCTTCTGTCACGGCAGCAAAGCCGAAGATCGCCGACTATCCCTTCACCACGCTTCATCCCAATCTGGGTGTGGTGCGGATCGATGCTCGTGAATTCGTTCTGGCGGATATTCCGGGGCTCATTGAAGGTGCACATGCCGGTGTGGGTATCGGCGACCGGTTCCTTGGCCATGTGGAGCGCACGCGCGTTCTTCTGCATCTCGTCTCCGGACGCGAGGAAGATGTGGCGGGCACCTACCGCACCGTGCGCGGGGAGCTGGAGGCCTATGGGCACGGGCTGACCGACAAGCCGGAAGTGCTCGCGCTCAGCCAGGCCGATCTGCTTGACGAGGAAGAACGCGCCGAAAAGCTCGCCGAACTTGAAAAAGAAGCGGGCATCAGGCCGCTGGTTCTGTCCTCGGCCACCCGTGAAGGCGTGGAGGAGGTGCTGCGCGCCCTCATGGGCGAGATCGAAACTGCCCGCTCCGCCGAGCAGGAAGCGAATGCCGAGCCGGACCCAAGGTGGCAGGACTGAGGGAGCTGACGCGATGGAAAGGCGCTCCCTCACGCAATATCGCCGGGTCACGGTAAAGGTTGGTTCGGCACTTCTGGTCGACCGCAAGAGCGGGCTTCGGCGCGAATGGCTGACTGCTCTTGTCGATGATCTCGCCTGGCTCTCCCGTGCAGGCGTAGAAGTTCTCGTGGTCTCTTCAGGTGCCATTGCGCTTGGTCGCACCGTCCTTGGCCTTGGCTCGCGCAAGCTGAAGCTTGAGGAAGCCCAGGCTGCTGCCTCTGCCGGGCAGATCGCACTTTCAAGCGCCTGGGCCGAAGCGCTCTCGCGCCACGAGCTCATTTCCGGTCAGGTGCTGGTCACGCTGGGCGATACCGAAGAGCGCCGGCGATATCTCAATGTTCGTGCGACCATTTCCACGCTTCTCAAGATGAAGGCGGTGCCGATCATCAATGAAAATGACACGGTGGCCACCACGGAAATCCGCTATGGCGACAATGACCGGCTGGCCGCGCGCATGGCGACCATGATGGGTGGCGACCTGCTCGTTCTTCTTTCAGATATCGATGGGCTCTACACCGCGCCTCCCGCGCGTGACCCTGATGCACGGCTGATCCCGTATGTTGAGGAGATCACCCCGGCAATCGAAGCGATGGCGGGCGAGGCAGCCTCGGAGCTTTCACGGGGCGGAATGCGCACCAAGCTTGATGCGGGAAGGATTGCGACCGGCGCCGGAACCGCGATGATCATCGCTTCGGGTCTGAAACTCAATCCGTTGCGGGCCATCGAGCAGGGTAAGAATTGCAGCCTGTTCGCACCAAGCAAGACGCCGGTGCGGGCTTACAAGACCTGGATCGCGGGACATCTGGAACCCACCGGTGTCATCACGGTCGATGAGGGGGCAATGCGGGCACTTGGCGCCGGCAAGAGCCTGCTTCCGGCCGGCGTGACCTCGGTGGCTGGTACCTTTGCACGGGGTGATACGGTGGCCGTTGTGGGGCCTGACGGGCGCGAATGCGCTCGCGGTCTGGTTGCCTATGACGCGGCGGATGCCATAAAGATCGCAGGCCTTAAAACGGCGGAGATATCGGAAGCCATAGGCTATGAGAGCCGCGGCGCCATGATCCATCGTGATGACATGGTGCTGGCTGCATCGCTGATGCGCGATGCCGCAGGAATGGTAGAGGGCTAGGAAATGCTGAAAGCAAATGAGGCAGCGACAATGGATGTCGCGCAGATCATGTCAGACATGGGGGGCCGTGCCCGCGCTGCCGCACGACCACTGGCCATTGCCTCGAGCGATCAGAAGAACAAGGCGCTCCTCGCCATGGCGGAGGCACTCGAGGCGCGGGTTCCCGAAATCCTTGCCGCCAATGAAGAGGATCTGGAACGCGGCCGCGCCAACGTTCTTTCTGCCGCCCTCATGGACCGGCTCATGCTGGACGAGAAACGCATTGCAGGCATTGCATCGGGTATCCGTTCGATTGCCGCGCTCGAAGATCCGGTTGGAAGCGTGATCGCCGAATGGGAACGGCCCAACGGCCTGCAGATCGAACGGGTTCGCACACCCCTGGGTGTCATCGGCGTGATCTATGAAAGCCGCCCCAATGTCACAGCGGATGCTGGAGCGCTTTGCCTGAAAGCTGGCAATGCAGTGATCCTGCGCGGCGGCTCGGATTCGGTTGATTCTTCCTCGGCCATTCATGCCTGCCTCGTGGAGGGGCTTGAGGCGGCCGGGCTTCCCGCCGATGCAATCCAGCGTGTGCCGGTGACGGACAGGGCTGCTGTCGGAGAGATGCTGGCGGGTCTTCAGGGCAATGTGGATGTCATTGTGCCGCGCGGCGGCCGCGGGCTTGTGGAGCGGGTGAAGCGCGATGCGCGCGTGCCGGTTTTCGCGCATCTGGAAGGCATCTGCCATCTCTATATAGACGGATCGGCCAATCTCGACATGGCGCGCGAGATCGCCGTCAATGCGAAGATGCGGCGCACCGGAATTTGCGGTGCCGCCGAGACGCTTCTTGTCGATCGCGCGGCAGCCGAGACGCATCTTGTGCCGATCCTCACCGCGCTGGCAGAGGCGGGTTGTGCCATACGCGCCGATAACGAGGTGCGAAAGCTCTATCCGCAGGCGGCAACGGCAACTGAAGAAGACTGGCGGACCGAATATCTCGACGCGATCATCTCGGTGCGGCTGGTGGATGGTGTCGGTGGTGCGATCGAGCATATCGAGACCTATTCCTCTCATCACACCGAAGCCATCGTGGCGGAGGAGGCGCACGCGGTGGAGCGGTTCTTCAACGAGATCGATTCCGCCATCCTGCTCCACAATGCCTCGACCCAGTTTGCCGATGGCGGCGAGTTCGGGATGGGGGCGGAGATCGGCATCGCCACCGGCAAGATGCATGCGCGCGGGCCGGTTGGCGTGGAACAGCTCACTTCGTTCAAATATCGCGTGCGCGGCAACGGGCAGACCCGTCCCTCATGACGGTGCAACAGGGCAAAGTTCCCGGGCATTATCTGCGCATGCCGCATGTCGAAAGGGGCATGGCGGTCGCTCTTTTCGGCGGATCGTTCAACCCGCCCCATGCGGGCCATGCGCTGGTGGCGGAGACGGCCATGCGGCGGCTGCGCCTCAACCAGCTCTGGTGGATGGTCACGCCCGGCAATCCGCTCAAGGACCACAGCAATCTCGCTCCCCTGGAAGAGCGTCTCGCGCTGTCGGAAACTGCGGCGGAAGACCCGCGCATGAAGGTCACCGCTTTCGAGGCCGCTTATCGCGTCCGCTATACCGCCGATACCGTGGCGCTGGTGCAGGCCCGCAATCCCGGCGTCAGTTTCGTCTGGATCATGGGCGCGGACAGCCTGCGCGACTTTCACAAGTGGGAGCGCTGGCAGGAGATCATCCGCTCGATCCCGATTGCCGTGTTCGACCGCCCGGGGGCGACGCTCTCCTTCCTCTCTTCCAAGGTAGCAAAGACCTTTGATCACGCGCGGATCGATGAGGAGGACGCGCCGCTGCTTGCGCGGTCAAATCCACCCGCATGGACCTTCATCCATGGTCCGCGCTCTCCCTTGTCCTCGACCATGCTGCGGCGGCAGGCCGCGAAGGACTGAGCAGAAAAAATCTGCGGAATTGCCCATCCCGTCATCACAATGACTCGATGCGTGGCTTTAGCCTGCGCCAGATGCGGCCCGGCCACGCGCCACTGCGAGTTCTTATTTGACCTGAACCGACTGCGGCCCATCTGTTGATCAAAAAAGGGTTCAGCATGAGCGATCAGGCACAGGCATTTCGGCCGATGGAAGGGGAGTATGGCGGCGAGGCGCTGCCGACACCGGCCATCGCTGTAACATCCATCATCCTCTCACTCGGCGTATTGGCGATCGCCAACGGGCTCATGTTCGCGTTCATCCCCTTGCGATTGTCCGCGGAGGGTTTCAGCCCGACCTGGGCGGGTTCGATCCTGACCGCACTTGCAGCCGGTGGCATGGCCGCCTGTTTTCTGACCGGGCATCTGGTGCGCCGGGTAGGACATGCACGTGTCTTCATGACACTGACCGCCATCATCATTCTGTCGAATGCGGTTATCGGGATGAAGACCGACCCCTATCTCTGGCTCGTCGCGCGCATGCTCTACGGCTTCGCGATGAACGGGCTCTTCATCGTCGCGCAAAGCTGGCTCAACGATGTGCTGGAGAACGATATCCGCGGCCGCGTGCTGGCTATCTTCTACGTCACCTATGTGGTTGCGCTTGGTGTGGGGTCCTACGGCATCAGCTATATCGACATTTCCGGCAATACCGCGCCTGTCATCGGTGTCGTATTCGCCGCCATTTCCATCATTCCGGTAGGTCTCACGCGTCTGCGCCCGCCACCGCCGCCCGAAACCGCGTCCATCGCGCTCAATCTTGCCTGGCAGGTCTCGCCGGTTGGTGTGGCGGGCATGCTCGCCGTCGGCGGGCTTTCGGTCATGGTGGCGGGTTTTGCTCCCATCCACGCAGCGGCAACGGGACTGGCCCAGGCCGAAATCGCGCTTTTGATGTTCGCGATGCCGCTTGGCACCATCCTGATCCAGGTGCCATTCGGCTGGCTGTCGGACAGGATGGACCGCCGCTACATGATGGTTGCGGCAGGGGCATTGGTATTCTTTGGCGGTCTGCTCGCAGCCCGGGTCGATGGCGGCAGCATTGTCATGCTTCTTGCCGTGTACATGATCTGGAGCGGTGCAACGGAAACGATCTTCTCCCTGTCGAGCGCCCATGCGGGTGACCGGGCGCAGAAGAAGGATCTCGTTTCGGTTTCTTCCACGCTGCTTTTCGCCTGGTCACTCTCCGGCTTCATCATTCCAGGCGGCACAACCATTCTGACGGCAGTGGTCGGCACCCAGGCCTTCATGTATGTCGCAATATTCGTGGCGCTGCTGCTCGTTGCCTTCATCACCTGGCGCATCCGCATCGCCGAGGCAACGCCGGCTGACGAGACTGTGGACTTTGCTCCGCTTCCCGCCCAGGCCCCGCTGCCTGCAGAACTTGCCTATGAGTATGAAGTCGAGGAAGAGCCAGTGGCGGTTGCCCAAGCCAATTGAGTTTTCCGCAGCGCCGTGTCTTGAAACTGACAAGGTGCTCTGCCTATCTTCGGGGTGCAAGACCTGAGCAGTGGCCCAAATGGTGACGCTATCCAGGAGAATGCCGGTGAAAAGTGAATGAGTAGCCGGCAACTTAACGGTGGGGCTTACCGTTTTTGCTTTTGAAACGAACTGTTTTGGGTCATGCTGACGCATCGCACCGGTGATCGGCTGCGAAACGTTGTTCTTGTTGGAAAGGAAAGACACTGAGAACAGCACTTGAAAAGAAGGCTCAAACCATGCCTTCGCCGGCCGGGGCCAGCGGCAATTCCGCTTCTCGCGCCGTAGAAATCGCACTTGCAAGTCTCGAAGGCTCCAAGGCGGAAGATATTGTTTCCATTGACATTCAGGGCAAGTCCGCACTGGCAGACTACATGATAGTAGCCTCCGGTCGCTCGCATCGTCACGTTGCGGCTGTTGCGGATCACCTCATCAAGGCGCTGAAGGAAGCCGGGCTTGGCACTGCACGCGTCGAGGGACTGTCCGGTGCCGATTGGGTGTTGATCGATTCGGGCGATATCATCGTCCATGTCTTCCGTCCCGAAGTTCGTGAGTTCTACAACATCGAAAAGATGTGGTCGGCTCCCGACTTGGAAGACGAGACGCTGCACTAGAGACACCTCGCGGACCGTGCGGTTCGCGCGCTGTTTGCAACGCCTGATGCCGAGAGTGTCACGGCAGGGAAGAAGGCTGACTCTGCGGCCGGAAGCGAAATGCGCCGGCTGCGGGAGCGTCTGATCCGAAACACGAAGACGGCATCTGCAGCAAACACACCCTTTTGCATCCAGACCCGATAACGGCTATTGCCTGCAGCAGAAGCTGCAGAGGCATCCATGCGCATATTCATCCATGCCGTCGGCCGCATGAAATCGGGTCCTGAGAAGGAACTGGCCGAGCGCTATCTCGAACGATTTCGCAAAGCCGGCGGGGCTGTCGGGCTTGAAAGCGGAGGCGTTGTCGAGCCTGCCGAGAGCCGTGCGCGCAGTGTCGAGGAGCGAAAGCGTGAAGAGGGCCGAAAGCTTGCAGAGCAGGTGGGTGCCGCTCCGCTTGTCCTGCTAGATGAAAACGGGCGCGATCTCTCCTCCCGCGAATTTGCACAGCTTCTTGCCGACCTGCGTGATCGCGGTGAGAAACAGCTCACACTGGCCATTGGCGGGCCTGACGGGCATGATCCCGAAATGCAGGCACGTGCGGAGCGCGTGATCTCCTTCGGCAAGGCGACATGGCCGCACCAGCTCGTGCGCGTGATGCTTGCCGAACAGCTTTATCGTGCAGTCACGATCCTCTCCGGCCACCCCTATCATCGCGATTGAACGCCGTCATTGTGCAGCAGTCCAGCACTGCTATCATGGCCTTTGCGAGGCGGTCGGCAACTGTGCAGGCCGATGATGGAGGGATGAGATGAAACGCATTCTGGCAGGTCTGCTTGCAACGGCTGCTTTTAGCAGCACTTCGAGCGCGCAGGAATTCTCCAGCGTCTACACGGATCTGGATGCCGAGCAGAATTGCGTCGTCTATGATCAGGCACCGGACGGCGAAGGCGACTGGAGCCAGCTTCTGTGCGAGGGCTACAAGGGCTACCCCGTTTTCCTTTCCTATTCGGACGCACGTGAATCCGTCTTTTATGGTATCCCGCCGGAAGGTGAGGATCAGCCGGTCTGGGAAAGCTTCACGCCCTTCAACAGTGTGGGAAAAAAGGTGGAATGGCGCCTGATGTCCTATGGTGGCAAGACGATCCCGCTTGCGACCATCCATCGATGGACGGTGGTTTCCGACCTCGATGAGGAAATGGAAGTCCTGGTGGTCGAGAAGGTGGGGCAGCCCCAGGCACGTGAAGGATGCGCGGTCGGGTATGTAGCGGCTACGGGCAATGAAAATGCCAATGAAGCGGCACGACGCATTGCCGACAACCAGGTCTTCGATTTCGCCTGCGGCGCGGACCAGCCGGTTGTCGAGTTCGGCGAGATTCCCGTACCGCCCATGACCGGCTTCGGCGACCAGTAAGCTGGATAGAAAAAGCCGGCGCTGGGGCCGGCTTTTCAAGCTTTCTTGGCAGAGTGACCGCTATCAGGCTTTTGCCTTCGCGCGGTCAATCGCCTCGGTGATGAGGCGGCGTGCGGCTGAAGAATCCATCCAGTCGCCGATTTTCACCCACTTGCCGGGCTCCAGGTCCTTGTAGTGCTCGAAGAAGTGCTGGATCTGCTTGAGCGTGATGTCCGGCAGGTCAGAATAGTTCTTCACGTCCTCATAGCGGCGCGTGAGATGCGGCGAGGGGACCGCGATGATCTTCTCGTCCTGACCGGAATTGTCTTCCATGACCAATACGCCGATCGGGCGTACATTGATCACGCAGCCGGGCATCAGCTGGCGCGTGTTGCAGATAAGGACGTCGATCGGGTCACCGTCATCCGAAAGCGTGTGCGGCACGAAGCCGTAATTGCCCGGATAGGTCATCGGAGTATAGAGGAAGCGGTCCACGACCAGCGTGCCGGCTTCCTTGTCCATCTCGTATTTGATCGGCTGCCCGCCAACGGGCACTTCTACGATCACATTCACGTCTTCAGGAGGATTGTCGCCAATGGAGATGGCTTCGATACGCATCGCACTCTTCCATGCTGGTTGACCTTGCGCGGGAGGGGTAGCCGTTCTTGCGCCTGCAGGCAATGCGCAGAAGGGCGCAATTGCGCAATTTTAAAGGGAAGCGTGCGGGTTTTCCGGCTGGTTGGCGAGCGGTTCGGCCAACCTAGTTCCAAACATAGGCGATCTTGCGCAGGGCCTTGGAGTCGAAGACCTCGACACCTTCGGCGAAATCGCGCCCGCCTGCGCGTTCATAGAACGAGCGTGCACCGTCATTTTCTTCCAGCGCCCAGACCACCAGACCGTCGAAACCGTGGGAAACCAGCATCTCGCGGGCCGCATTGAACAGGCGGCGGCCAAGGCCTATGCCCTGATATTCGGGGGCGAGATAAAGTTCGTATATCTCGCCGTCCTGCTGCAGCTCTCGCGCGCGGTTGCGACCAAGCGTGGCGTAGCCCGCGATTTCCCCACCGATCTCCATGACGAGCACTGTTGCCGAGCGCTTGATGGCATTTGACCACCAAACGGGACCGCGCCGGCCGATCATGGCATTCAGCGCCTTGTGCGGGATGATTCCGGCATAGGCACCGCGCCAGGCACGATCATGGACGGAGGCGATTGCCTCTGCATCCTCCATACCTGCCCGTCTGATGTCGATCGTCAGTGTCTTCATGATTTGTTAACCATAGCCGCCTCGCCGTACCCATGGCAAGCCATTCGCATTGGCAGCTTGTTCAACTGCGATCAGATTTCGGCGAGGTGATCGGACAGTTCGTTCTGATCATCGACTGTCGGCGGGAAATGCCGCGCGAGCTCTTCTCCCACCATCGCGATGGCTGCGTTGAACGCCTCCGCAAGGTTCCCGCAGGATGCTTCCTCGATCAGTTTGGCGACCGTTTCATTCCAGCGCGCCTGCGGCACGACATTCGCTATCCCGCTATCGGCCAGCACTTCGCCATAATGCTCTTCGAGCGAAAGAAATATCAGCACGCCTGTACGCTGGCGCGTCAGGTGGATGTTCCTTCCCACGAACTGGCGGCGGGCATTTTCATGCGCACGGCGATAACGCAGGCTGCGCGGCACGAGGTGGACACGGATGCCCGGCCGGAAATGGAGCACAAGCAGCCCGGTTGCTACGGACGCCGCCTGAGCCAGCACGAACTGGTAGAGCGGGAGGGCCAGCCAATAGAGGTGTAACACAATGGCTGCGATCAGGCTTAAGCCAATGATAGCCATTGTCAGGAAGAAGGCTGCAGGCAGGAAGTAGCTGTCGCTGCGTTGTGCGAGCACACAGTGAATCTCGCCACTGGTGCGCGCTTCAGCATTTGTGATGGCATTGCGGATCCGTTCGTGCTCCGCGTCATTGAGAAATTTGCCCGCCATCACCAGCTCCCCGAAGCTCCACCACCGCCGGAGGATCCCCCGCCTCCGGAGAATCCGCCGCCACCGGACCATCCCCCACCGCCGGAATAGCCGCCGCGCGACCAGCTGCCTTTGCGCCGGGGCTTTTTGGGGTTGGTATCGATCTCCATGCCCAGCCATTCATAGCGGCCTGGCCCGATCTTGCGGCCGAAGATCGGGGCCAGGAGGGCAAGGCCCAAGCCGCCGAAGAAAAGCGTCCCCCAAACCACCAGGAAGAGGGCAAGCGGCCAGATCGGATCTTGTTGTTCTTCGACAACGCGCCTTGCACGCGCTTCGAGTTCGGCTCCATTGCCCTCGAGTACCATGATGATGTCTTCAACGGCTTTTTCGATACCGGCGGCAAAATCGCCGTTTCGGAATGCGGGTACCATGGTGTTTTCGATGATGAGCTTGGAATGCAGATCGGTGAGCGTGCCCTCGAGCCCATAGCCCACTTCGATACGCATTTTCCGGTCGTTCGGCACCACGAGAAGCAGCACGCCATTGTCCTCGCCCGTATGGCCGAGCCCCCAGCTTCTGAAGAGCCGGTTGGCGAAAGGCTCGATCGCTTCGCCGTTGAGCGAGGGAAGGGTGGCGATGACGATCTGGTCGCTCGCACGCTCCTCGAAGGCCGCAAGTCGTGCGGTCAGCCTCGTTTCGCTTGCGGCATCAAGCAGGCCGGCATTGTCGACGACGCGCCCGGTCAGGGCAGGCAGTCCCTGCGCCATCGCGACAATGCTGGTGATGCAGGAGACCAGCAGCGCAAGCACGACTAGACGCAATGCATGCGTCAAGCTTCCACCGGATTGCTCGCAAGAGGCCTGCATCATCTCCGCCCCGACGCCGGCCTAGCCGCCGTTGCCGAAATCGACCGTGGGTGCGTTTTGGTTCTCCTGTGCAATGGTGAAGGTCGGCAGAGGTTCTGCATCGGTGAACCAGAACTTCGCCCACAGCATGCTGGGAAGCGTTTTCAGCGAGGTGTTGTAGAGCCGCACGGCCTCGATATAGTCGCGACGCGCAACGGCGATGCGGTTCTCGGTGCCTTCCAGTTGCGCCTGCAGCGCCAGGAAGTTCTGGCTTGCCTTCAGATCGGGATAGTTTTCCGCGACAGCTATCAGTCGCGACAACGCGCCTGAGAGCTGTGACTGGCTTTCCATGAAGGCCTCGAAGGCTTCCGGGTTTTCAAGAAGACTTGCATCCACCCGGATCTGCGTCGCCTTGGCGCGCGCTTCGACGACACCTTCCAGCACCTCACGCTCGTGAGCGGCATAGCCTTTCACGGTTTCCACCAGGTTGGGGATCAGGTCGGAACGGCGCTGATACTGGTTCAGGACCTCACTCCAGGCGGCTTTCGCCTGTTCTTCTCGCGTGGGGATGGTGTTGAAGCCGCAGGCGGAAAGCAGCGGCATCGCCAGCATGAGCATGAGAATGGCGCGCATGGCGGATGCACGCATGGACATGGCCTGGATCATCTTTTCCCCTCTACAGCCGGTTCGACCGGCGCGAAGATTAGTGCTATTGCGCTTATAAGGAAATGCGCTCGTGTTTGGAGATACGTGAAGCATGGGGAAGGGGCAATTCGAGGAAGATGAGCGCCAACGCGAGGCGCGGCAGATTCTCGATCGCGTCGGACGGGAAAGCGATCCCCAAAACGCGATCAACCGGTTCAGCGGGCGCGTGCAGGACCATTTCAGTGCAGCCGATGCGCCCAAGGGTGATCCGATCGAGCTGTGGGGCCGCCGTATCGGGCGCATTCTCGCATTGATCGCGCTGGCCATTGCCGTCCTGTGGCTCTTCAGCCAGATCATGGGGGCACCGGCATGAATGCTCGGAAGCACAAGTCGGTTCTTGCCATTTCAAGCCATGTGGCACGGGGGTCGGTGGGGAACCGCTCGGTGGTATTCGTGCTGGAATATCTCGGCCATCCCGTCTGGTCCGTGCCGACGATCATGCTGCCTTGGCATCCCGGCCATGGACGCTCCACACCAATCCGCCCGGACGACGAGGCTTTCGCGCGCTTTCTGATGGAGTTGGGAAGCGCGCCTTGGCTTGGCGAGATCGATGCCGTCATCACCGGCTATTTCGGCTCGCCCGCACAAGCGGTCGCCGTCGCCGAACTTGTCGGGCAGGTGAAGTCCGCAAATCCCGCGGCGCTCTTCCTGTGTGATCCGGTCATCGGTGATGATGGCGGGCTTTACGTGCTGTCTGAGACCGCTGCCGCGATTCGCGACATATTGCTGCCCATCGCCGATCTCGCGACACCCAACCGTTTCGAACTGTCGTGGTTCGCGGGTCAGCCTCTAAATGACATGGCGGCGATCATCGATGCCGCGCGCAGGCTCGGTCCCCGGCGTGTTCTCGTGACTTCGGCGGAAGGCAAGTCGCCTGGCAATATCGCCAATCTTTATCTTTCGGCAGAGGAAAGCCTGCTTGCAGAGCACCGGCGGATCGACCATCCGGTAAAGGGCACCGGCGACCTGACGGCGAGCCTGTTCCTGTCGCGCCTGCTCAATGGTCTTCCTCCCAGGGAAGCCCTGCGTGAGACGACCGCGGCGGTGTATGAGATGTTCGCCAATGCCGCGGCCCGCGGTGCCGACGAGCTGATGCTGGAAACGGATGCACGCATCCTGAACGCTCCGACCGCGTTGGTCACCGTGAACGAGCTGACACCAACCCCGGCTTAAGCTCTTGCCTTGGTTCGGAAATATAATTATCGGAACTCACATGACACATCTTCCAGAACGCCTTCTTTCCGGTTACCGCAACTTCATGTCCGGTCGCTATTCCAGCGAGAGCGAGCGCTATGAGCGCCTTGCCCGTGAAGGGCAGAAGCCGCAGACCATGGTCATAGCATGCTGCGATTCACGTGCGGCGCCCGAGACGATCTTCGACGCCGGGCCGGGTGAACTCTTCGTGGTCCGGAATGTGGCCAATCTGGTTCCGCCCTATGCTCCCGACAGCGAATTCCATGGCACATCCGCCGCACTGGAATTTGCCGTGCAGGCGCTCAAGGTGAAGCATATCGTGGTGATGGGGCATGGCCGTTGCGGCGGTATCAGTGCGGCTCTCGGCGGGCTTTCAGAGCCATTGTCGCCGGGTGATTTCATCGGCAAGTGGATGTCGCTGGTCGCCCCGGCGGCAGAAGCCATTTCCAGTGCCAATCTCCTGACCGCCGCAGAGCGCCAGACCGCCATGGAGCGCGTTTCGGTGCGCAATCAGGTGGACAATCTGCGCAGCTTCCCGATCATCAAGGAAGGTGAGGAAAAGGGTGAGGTCACCCTTCACGGCGCGTGGTTCGACATCTCCAAGGGCGAGCTTTGGGTGATGGATCCCGAAAGCGGCGACTTCGAACGTCCCGCGATCTAGTCGCCGGCGTCAGGCGCTGGTGTCTGGTACCGAGCGTACGGCCGAAGCCATCACCGGTTCCGGGAGCCGGCGCCAGACCAGCCATGAGATGATCGCGACCAGTCCCATGGTCGGGATGATCACGCTCATGGCGAAAACCGCGTCGCCGATCAGCGCGGATATCGATCCGCCCAAAAGACCGCCCCCCATCTGCAGGAAGCCTGCAACCGCTGATGCGGAACCCGCAATGCGAGGAAAAGGTGCCAACGAGGCCGTCATCATGGCTGGCATGACGAAGGCGATGCCGAAGGCGTAGAACGAGACGGGCACCATCACGCGCAGGAAGGTGGGTTCAAGCGTGTTGAGCATGATCAACATCGCCAGGCTGCCGGTTGCAATGCAGGTCAGGCCGATCGGCACCAACCTGTAGGCACCAAGCCTGCGCATCAGGAAGCGGACGGTGAGCGAACCGGAAAAGAAGAAGCCGGACTGCATCAGCATGCCGATCCCGAACTGCGAGGGCGTCAGCCCCACGCGGTCCATCAGGATGAATGGCAGTACGGTGGCCAGCGTGTAGAGTGCGCCGGTCGAACCGGCGATCACCAGCGCCGAACTCATGAAATAGCGGCTCGTCAGCAGCGTGGCGTAGGATTTCAAAAGCGCCTTGGGCGCTATGCGAGAGGTGTCGCGGATCACCGTTTCGCGCAAAGCCAGCTGGATGGTTGCCATGATCGCCAGGCCGGCGAGGAGCATCACCAGAAAGATTGCATGCCAGCCGAAAAACTCCATGGTCAGCCCGCCGATGGTGGGCGCCAGGGCCGGGCCGACCGCCAGAATGATACCAATGAGGTTCATGATGCGGGCTGATTGCTCGTGGGTGAACAGATCACGTACCACCGCACGCGATACCGCAACGCCTACGGCAGCGCCCACGCCTTGTATGAAGCGGGCGGCAATAAGCCATTCGATGCCTGGCGCGAGAAGGGCAACCAGGCTCGCAGCGACATAAATGCCGATAAAGGCGAGCGTGACAGGCTTGCGACCGAAGCCGTCGGATAGCGGCCCGCAAAAGAGTTGCGAGAAGGCAAAGCCCGCGAAATAGGCCGAGAGCGTGAGCTTCACGGCTGATGCGGTGGTGCCAAAGGCCTGCACGATCTCCGGCATTGCGGGTGTGTAGAGCGCCATGGATACCGGGCCGATGGCAACCAGCATCGCGCCGAGCATGCCAACGCGCCGTTCGCTCATCAGAGGTGTGGCGGCCTGGTTCGGGCTTGGGCCACTGCCTGCCGCCTCACCTTCGACGGGCTTGACCTGGCGGTCAGGCGTCATGTCATTCATCTGGGTGGAGATTGCTCCGGATCTGCCTGAGAAGCTTCATCAACTTTTCCCAATCGCGATCGTTGATCTTGTCGCGCGCCATTTCACGCACTTCAGCACCTTTTTCGGCTATGCCACGCAGCACGTCATAGGCCGCATCCGTCAAGCGAACAAGCTTGGCACGGCGATCTGTCGGATCGGCTATGCGCTCTATGAGGCCCTGTTTCTCAAGACGGTCGAGATAGGCGCTGAGCGTCATCGCCTCCAGTCCCAAAGCGTCAGCCAGAACGACCTGCCTCACTTCGCCCGCGCGTGCAGCATGAACCAGTGCCCGGGCTTCTCCGGGAGTTACCGTTATGTCGCTGTCGGCGAATTTCCGGTCGAATTCACGGCGCTGCAGCCGGGCAATGTCATGGATGAGGAAACTGAAGTTCTGCGGGTCGAATGGAGGTGATTTCATGAGCGCTACATTGTAAGGTGCCATTACTAAGTCATGCTTATAATATAGAAGTTATAGGGCGGTGAAGGGGGGCGGCAAGCTGTTGCCGTGCAAAAACTTCATGTTGTGCCAGGCGGGTTGGAGCGGCTAAAGCTCTTGGCCTGCCAAGGCAAGGAGCATCTCCATGAGCGATACAGTTGCATCCCGGTCAGAAATCGAAGCGCTGACCCGCTGGACCGGACCCCATGGCCTGCCGGATTTCGCTGCAATTGATGACGCCGCATTTGCTGACAGTTTCGCCAGGGCCTTGGCGGAGCACAAGGCCGAGATTGAGGCGATCGCCGATAATCCGGATGATCCGGGCATCAGGAACACGCTTGAGGCGCTCGAGCTCTCCGGTGACGCGCTGGACCGAGTGGCATCGATCTTCTGGTGCAAGGCCGGCGCGCATACCAATGATGTGATCCAGACGCTGGAGCGCGAAATCTCGCCGAAAATGGCGGCGCATTTTTCCGCGATCGCCATGAATGAGAAGCTTTTTGCCCGCATCAACACGCTTTACGAGAAGCGCGAGACGCTGGGGCTTGATGGCGAAACCATGCGTGTTCTGGAAAAGAGCTGGAAAGGCTTCGTGCGCGGCGGCGCGATGCTGGGCGCGGAAGACAAGAAGCGGCTTGCTGCCATCAATGAGGAACTTGCAGGCCTCGGTGCGCGCTTCGGGCAGAACGTGCTGGGCGATGAAAGCGAATGGGCACTTTTCCTGGACGAGGGCGATCTGGAGGGGCTGCCGCAGTCATTCAGGAGCGCCATGGCGGAAGCTGCCGAAAGCCGCGGGCAGGCGGGACGCTTTGCGGTCACCCTGTCGCGTTCGATAGCCGAACCGTTCCTTTCGTTTTCTGCACGCAGGGATCTGCGCGAAAAGGTTCTGAAAGCCTTCACCTCCCGCGGCGCGAATGAAGGCGAGCGCCACAATGGGGAACTGGTTCGGCGCATGCTTGAGCTGCGTGCGCAGAAGGCGAAACTGCTCGGCTATGAAAGCTATGCCGCCTACAAGCTCGACGATACCATGGCGAAGTCGCCCGAGCGCGTGATGGAGCTTCTTGAACCCGTTTGGCACAAGGCACGGGAAAAGGCGGCAGAAGATCAGAAAGCACTGGAAGACATTGCTGCCAAGGAAGGTGCCAATCATGCCATCGCGCCATGGGACTGGCGTTATTATGCGGAGAAGCTTCGCGCCGAGCGCTTCGATTTCGATGAGGGCGCGCTGGAGCCCTACCTAGCGCTGGAGAACGTCATCGCTGCAGCTTTCGATGTGGCAGGGCGCCTGTTCGGCCTGCGTTTCGAGGAACTGAAGGATGTGGCTGCATGGCATGAGGATGTGCGGGTGTTCCATGTTCTCAATGCCGACGGCAGCGAACGCGGCCTCTTTCTGGCAGACTATTTCAACCGGCCTTCGAAGCGGTCTGGTGCCTGGATGAGCGCGCTTCAGTCATCCCACAAGCTGGGCGACGGCCAGATGCCGATCATCTACAATGTGATGAATTTCGCAAAGCCGCCGAGAGGCAAGCCTGCCCTTCTTTCGCCTGACGATGCGCGAACGTTGTTCCACGAGTTCGGCCATGCCCTGCACGGGCTGCTTTCGGAGGCCCGCTGGCCGTCGGTCTCCGGCACCTCCGTGTCGCGCGATTTCGTCGAGCTTCCATCCCAGCTTTACGAGCATTGGTTCACCGTGCCGGAAATCCTGAAGAAGCATGCAAAGCATGTGGAGACCGGTGAACCCATGCCGCTCGATCTCCTGGAGAAGATGCGAGCGGCACAGACTTTCGATGCCGGTTTCGCGACGGTCGAGTTTGCCTCATCGGCGCTCATGGACATGGCCTTTCATGCGCGTGCGGAGCCCGTTGAGGACCCACTGGCCTTCCAATCGTCCGAGCTTGCGCGGCTCGAAGCGCCGGAAGCGATACCCATGCGGCACGCGACGCCGCATTTCCTGCATGTCTTTGCGGGCGACGGATATTCAGCCGGCTACTACTCCTATATGTGGTCGGAAGTGCTTGATGCCGACGCCTTTGCCGCTTTCGAGGAAGCGGGCGATCCGTTCCACCGCGAAACCGCGCAAAAGCTTCTGGAGCATATCTATGCCGCTGGCGGCAGCCGGGACCCGGAAGAGCTTTATACCGCCTTTCGCGGACGCATGCCGACACCCGAGCCGATGATGGAAAAGCGCGGGCTGAGCTGAGGTCTAACGTCTGGCTTTAAGGCCAGGCAGGGCCGCGCGCCATTGGCGCATGAAGATCTCGCGCTTTGCCTCATCGAGTCCCACAAGCAGTGCGGGCGTCATGGAGATTGGACGGAAGGTCTCAAGGTCATCCGCCTTCTGTCCCGTCAGGCGCTCCAGTCGCTCAGCGCCATCAATGGGCGAGAGCAGCCGCATATCGTTGGAGAGGATGTCCCGTCCCTCGGCGGAGAGCATGAAATCGACAAAACGCGCTGCCGCCAGCTGTGCGCGTGCCTGGCGCGGAACGAAGGCTGCGCGCGCCATAACCAGCGTGTAATCGCGTGGCAGGACGATGCCGATGCGATCATCCTCCCTGATATAGTCCAGCGCATAGGAGCCGAGAACGTTGTAGCCGATCAGCAGGCGGCCATCGGCAACGCGTTCAAGGATGTCGAATGTGCAGCAATAAAGCTTCGCATTGTTGCGGCCGAGGCTCTCCACCACGCGGCCCCAGGTGCCGGCCTGAAGCGCATCCTGAAATGCGAAAAAATAGCCAAGGCCCGAACTGGCAATGTCATAGGTGCCGATGCGCCCTGCATAATAGGTGCTGGAGCGCAGGAGGTCGATGAATTCGAACCTGCTTTGCGGCGCGCCGACCTCGCTGAACCAGGCGCGGTTGTAAACCATGACTGCCGGTTCGAAGGTGAAGCCGAACAGCTCGTCGCGCCAGCGCGCCCAACCGGGCAGGCGTTCCGCTTCGGCCAGAACAAGCGGCTTTGCGCAGCCGTCATTCACCAGCTTCAACTGCTGATCGACGGCTGAAGAAATCACCACATCCGCCACGAATTCGCCTGAGGCGCAGGCTTCTTCCTGCCGCGCGGCTATCTCGTTGGAGGTCAGTTCGCGATAGGTCACGGCCAGGCCGGGATTGCGCAGCTGGAAGGCTTCCACCATAGGCCGGAATACGGCCAGGTCGGTGGTGCTTTCGATCACGAGTTCTTCAACCGTCGGTCCGCCACCGGCCGGTGGCAGGTCGAACTGGCGCGCTTGGCCGGGCGTGGATGCCAATACCAGCGCGATCAGGAGTATCAGGCGCTTCATGATGCTATCCTCGGCAGTTCCAGGCCAATCTCAAAGCCTTCTTTTGCCGTGTTTCTGCAAATGATGCGTGCCTGGTGCATTTGTGCGACGGAAGCGGTGATCGACAGGCCGAGGCCGGCACTTTCAGGGCTGATGCCGTCACCGATGAAGCGCTGGCCAATGCGTGCCCGCTGTGTCTGATCCATGCCCTTGCCAGCATCATGCACCAGGATCATGGCGCGGTCTCCAGCTTCGGGCGTGACCGTGACGCTGATCGGATGAGCACCATGTTTGACGGCGTTTGAAAGCAGGTTCTTCACCGCCTCGCGCAGACTGACCGCATCTCCCTTCACCATCACTTCGTCATCCGGAAGCGATACGGCGATGGGTTGGTTGGCAATGGCGCGGATTTCGCGTTCGGCCTCGATGGCCACCCGGCGCAGATCGATCGCCTCCATCGTCGCGACATCGGCACGATGGGAGATCAGCGCATGGCTCAAAAGCTGGTCTGCCAGGCGCCCAAGGCCGACACTGCGTGCATACAGACGACGGTGCAGCCGCTCGAGCCGCTCGGGATCCTTCTCGCCGACGGCCAGCTGGGCCTGGGCGCGCAATGCGGTGATGGGCGTGCGGATCTGGTGTGCCGCATCGGCAACAAAATTCTGCATGGCCTCGATGCGCTTGTCGAGCCGGCCCATGAAGCGGTTGATGGCAGACACAAGCACCGCAACCTCCTGTGGCGCGGCGACATCGAGCGGGGAAAGGTCGTTGGCTTCGCGCGCGAGGATCGCCTGTTCCACGCGGGTCAGAGGGCGCAGGGCTATGTGCAGCACGAACATCGAGATGAAGAACAGCACGACGGCGGCCACCGCGATGATGAGCGCTGCCTGGGTTGTTATGCTTCGTGCCAGCGCACCGCGCTCCGCCGTTGTCTGGGCGACGATTATGTCGACCTTCCCGCGCATGGACCGTTCGGCAAGCTGACGTGACATCAGCACGGCTCGAACCGGAACTCCCTTGAAGCTGGTTGCATAGATGGTGGGCTCACCCGCCTTGCGTTCGTCCGGAAGCGGAAGGTCTGCATATCCGGTCAGATGCGATCCCTGAGGGCCGATCACGCGGTAGAAAACCCGATCCTCACGGGCCAGCGACAGAAGTTCGAAGGCGGAAACAGGAAGGTCGATGCCGACTTCGCCCTCGCTCACATATACGCGTTCGGCGATCTGTAGCGCCGCGCCGCGCAGGAGTCGGTCGAAGGTCTCGTCACTTGCTGCCTGGCCAAAGCGGCTGGCCGCCAGGATGGTGGCTATCACGGCAACAACGAGGATCACGAGCATGGCCAGCCCAAGGCGGAAGGCGATGGACTGGGTCTTTTGCGAAAGCGGCGTGGATGACGGCAGACTCACATTCAGATTCCGCGCTTGATTGCCTGATAGCCCAGGCCGCGTAGCGTCTTGATCTCGAGATCGGCACCTTCCAGCTTCTTGCGCAGACGGGCCACATAAACCTCCACCGCATTAAGTCCCGCTTCTCCGGTGAGTCCATAAAGGCGCGAATAGAGATCATCCTTGTCCAGAACCCGTCCCAGATTGGAGATGAAGGCCTCAAGGAGAACGAATTCGCGACGGGTCAGCTCTATCTCGCGCGCATCCACATCCACGGTGCGGGCGGACAGGTTACAGCGCAGATTGCCGATCTCGGTGACCGCATCGGCTACCCCGTGTTGTCGTCGGCTCACCGCACGGGCCCTGGCTTCCAGTTCGCGCAGGTCGAAGGGTTTGACGAGATAGTCATCCGCCCCGAAATCGAGCGCGTCGATCTTGTCGTCGACATGCATGCGCGCGGTCAGAACCAGCACCGGCACCATGTTCTTCGCCGCGCGTAGCTGTTTGAGGATATCAAGACCGGAGCCATCGGGCAGGTTCAGGTCGAGAATGACCAGGTCGAACGGGTCCAGACCCAGAAAATGCTCGGCGTCTTCGCGCGTTGTCGCATGTTCGCAGACATGCCCCTGGCGCTGGAAATGGGAAAGAATGGCGTCCGCGACATCCTCCGTATCCTCGACCACCAGTATGCGCACGAATTGTTGCCTCCCCGAATCTGACAGCTTGATGACAGCTTGCCGTCTTATCGTGCCCGAACCTTCGCACGAAAAGCGTGCGGCAGGAATAAGGGAGGTTTATCCATGAAGAAACTCGCTGCAGCAGGTGCTGCAACCCTTTTCGCTGCGCTGGCCTTTGCCGGTCAGGCGATCGCGTTCGAGCCGAAGCAGACCGAGTGCGTCGCACCGGCCAATGCCGGCGGCGGCTGGGACTTTACGTGCCGCCAGGTCGGCAAGACGCTTTATGACCTCAAGCTCATTTCGTCGCCCATGCAGGTGACCAATCTCGCCGGTGGCGGCGGTGGCGTTGCCTATGCGGAAGTCACCTCCAAGCGCAATGATGACAACAATCTGATCGTCGCGGCCTCCTCGGCCACCAGCACGCGTCTTGCCCAGGGGGCGTTTCCGGGTGCCAGCAAGGACCAGGTGCGCTGGGTGGGTTCCATCGGTGCAGATTATGGCGTGATCGCCGTTGCCAAGGACTCCGACATCAACACGCTGCCGGAACTGTTCGAGAAGGTGAAGAACGACCCGAAGTCGGTCTCGTTTGCCGGCGGTTCTGCCGTGGGTGGCTGGGACCATCTGAAGGTTCTCATCGCAGCAAAAGAGTCCGGCATTGATGATGTCCGCTCCGTCAAATATGTCGCCTTCGAGGGCGGCGGCGAGGCCGTGACCCAGCTTCTGGGCGGCCATGTCCAGGCATTCTCCGGGGACATCTCCGAGACGAAGGGCTTTGTCGATTCCGGTGATCTGAAGGTTCTTGCAGTCCTGGCCGACGAGCGTCTGCCGGGCGACGAATTCAAGGATTTCCCGACCGCCGTCGAGCAGGGCATCAACGCCACGGGCGCGAACTGGCGCGGCTTCTACGCTCCCGGCGAGATGAGCGACGAGGCCTATGACTTCTGGGTCAACACCATCAAGACGACCTATGAAAGCGACGAGTGGAAAGAGGTCATGAAGAACAATGGCCTGATGCCGCTCGCCAAGTTCGGTGATGAATTCGAAGCCTTCGTCGCCAAGCAGATCGCGGACACCGAAGAGCTCAGCCGCGAGATCGGCATCCTTCAGTAAGCCGTCAACCAAAGGCTTGCAGGTCGCGCGCGTGAAAGCCGCGGCCTGCACTCATACCACCCGGGGAGGTAAACCATGAGCGATCGCGTTCTTGGCGGGACGTGCCTCGTCCTTGCGCTGCTCTACATCCTGTTCGCCACGCAGATCCGCGTCGGCTTCATCTCGGACCCGATGGGCCCGAAAGTCTTCCCGATCGTGATCGGTGTAGCACTCGCCCTTGGCTCCCTTTACGTGCTCTTCCGGCCTGATCCGGAGCCGCTCTGGCCAGCCTTCGGTCGGGTAGGCGAGATCGTGCTGGCCGTTCTGGTGCTGGTTCTCTACACCTATGCCCTGCCGCATGTCGGCTTCACGATCTCCACCACCTTCGCAGCAGGCATTCTGAGCTGGCGTCTGGGTGCCAGCCCGGTGGCAGCCAGCATTGCGGGCGTCGTGATCGCGGTCAGCATCTTCGTCATCTTCCGCATGATCCTCGGCCTTTCCCTCGCGCTCGGCCCCATGGGCTTTTGAGGAGACCTGAACAATGGACGTCTTTTCCAGTCTGGCAGACGGTTTCGCCGTCGCACTTACCTGGCAGAATCTCGGGCTTGCGCTGGTCGGCTGCTTTCTTGGCACGATCATCGGCGCGCTGCCGGGCCTTGGGCCATCCAATGGCGTGGCCATTCTCATTCCGCTCGCCTTCACGCTGGGCCTGCCGGCAACGCCGGCACTCATCCTGCTGACCTCCGTCTATTACGGCGCGATGTATGGCGGACGCATATCGTCGATCCTGCTCAACATCCCCGGTGACGAACCGGCGCTGATGACCACACTCGACGGCTATCCCATGACCAAGCAGGGCAAGGCCGGCGAGGCGCTCGCCCTTTCGGGCATCGCGTCATTTGTCGGCGCCTTCTTTGCCACCTGGGGTCTGGTCTTCCTCGCACCACAGCTGGTCAAGGTGGCTCTGCTGTTCGGTCCGGCCGAATATTTCGCGCTCTTCACGCTCGCCTTCGCCACGCTTGGCGGTATTGCCGCCCGCAATCAGGCGAAGGCGGTCATGGCGGCAGCACTTGGTCTGGGTGTTGCGATGATCGGCGTGGACCACCAGACCGGCGTGCCGCGCCTGACATTCGGTGAGATCCATCTCTATGAAGGCATCCACTTCCTGATCGCGATTGTCGGTCTCTTTGCCATCTCCGAGGTCTTTCTGTTCCTCGAACATGCCAATGGAACGGCGCCGAAAGCATCGGACACGAAGCTCAACCGCATCACCGCTCCGCTTTCCATGCTGAAAAAGACGAGCGGCACCATGGCGCGCTCGACCGTGGTGGGCTTCATCGCCGGTGTCCTGCCCGGCGCGGGGGCTTCGCTTGGATCCTTCGTGTCCTACACGATCGAGAAACGCATCGCCGACAAGGAGGGCACGTTCGGCACGGGTGATCCACGCGGTGTTGCAGCTCCGGAAGCCGGCAACAATGCTGCTGCCGGCGGAGCGCTGGTGCCGATGCTTGCACTTGGTGTTCCGGGCTCGGGCACGACGGCGGTGCTTCTGGCCATGCTCATGGCGCTCAACATAACGCCGGGTCCGCTGCTCTTCACGCAGCAGCCGGATGTGGTCTGGGGCCTGATCGCAGCCCTCTTCATCGGCAACATCATGCTGCTTCTGCTCAATGTGCCGATGGTGGGCCTGTTCGTGCGCGTGCTGCAGGTGCCGACGAAATATCTGATGCCGGCCGTGGCGATGATCTCCTTCGTGGGCATTTACGGCCTGTCGGGTTCAACCTTCGACCTGATGGTGATGATCATCTTCGGTGTCGCCGGCTATCTCCTGCGCAAGCTCGACGTGCCGCTGGTGCCGGTCATCCTCGGCATCCTGCTTGGCAACGAGATGGAAAAGAACATGCGCCGCGCGCTGACCATCTCGGATGGCGATTATTCCATCCTGTGGGGCTCGCCCATGGCAATCGGCATCTGGTGCCTGGCCATTCTCGGCTTCATCGCGCCGCTTCTGGTGGGCCGTTTCCTCCGCCCGAAGAAAGACGCGACCGTCGCACCATAACAAACCGGGACCTGTCGCCCGCGCCACACCGGTGCGGGCGACATACGCTTGTCAGATAGCTGTCATGGCAGCATCAACTTCCTGAAACAGTCTGCCCCCAGAGTGCGCGCTTGCTCATTCAACCGAGGGAGACTGTCATGAAACATTACGCAGTGCGTACCCGCCGCCAGTTCCTGGCGCAAAGCAGTGCCGCCGCACTTGTTGCGACCTCCAGCCTTGCTCTTCCTTCCATTTCCCGTGCCGCCTCGCGCCCCGCATTCACCCATGGCGTCCAGTCGGGTGACGTGGACATGACCACCGGCATGATCTGGACGCGCACGGATCGTCCCGCCCGTGTCGAGTTCGAGGTCGCGACCACCGAAAGCTTTTCCAATGCACGCCGCCTGCCCACGCTCGACGCCCTGCCGGAAAGCGATTTCGCCGTGAAGCGTCTCCTGACCGATCTCACGCCGGATCAGGACATCTTCTACCGGATGCGTGCCGTGGACCTCACCGACACGAACGCCGCTTCCGAGTGGAACGTCGGTCAGTTCAAGACCGCACCTTCGGCACGCCGCGACATCCGTTTTGCCTGGTCGGGTGATACGGCCGGTCAGGGTTGGGGCATCGACGAGACCGGCATGAAGACCTACGGCACCATGGCCGGTCACCGCCCCGACTTCTTCATCCATTCCGGCGACACGATCTATGCCGATGGTCCGATGCAGGATGAAGTCACGCTCAAGGACAACAGCGTGTGGAAGAACACGGTCCTGATCGATGAGAAGCGCAAGGTTGCCGAAACGCTGGGCGAGTTCCGCGCGCAGTGGAAATACAACATGATGGACGAGCATGTGCGCGCGATGAATGCCGTCTGCCCGACCTTCTTCCAGTGGGACGATCATGAGGTCGTCAACAACTGGTCGGCTGCCAAGGATCTTTCCGAAGACGATCGCTACACGGAAAAGAATGTCGCGCTCCTGCAGGCGCGTGCGGCGCGTGCCTTCCACGAGATGACGCCGATCCGCTTCACGCCGGCAGAGCCCGGCCGCGTCTATCGCAAGATCGCCTATGGGCCCACGCTCGACATCTTCTTCCTCGACATGCGCTCCTATCGTGCAGGCAATTCCGACAGCATGCAGGAAGAGCAGAGCGAGGAAACGCGCTTCCTGGGTGACGAGCAGATCCGCTGGCTCAAGCGTGAACTCGCCAATTCCCGCGCCACCTGGAAGGTCATCGCCTCCGACATGCCGATTGGCCTCGTCGTGCCCGATGGCGACAGGATCGAAGCCATTGCCAATGGCGACGATACAGGCCCGAAAGGCCGCGAATTCGAGATCGCCGATCTTCTGCGCTACATCAAGAATGCGGGCATCGAGAACACGGTCTGGTTCACGGCTGATGTTCACTACACGGCAGCGCATTACTACAATCCGGACAAGGCCGCCTTCCAGGACTTCAAGCCATTCTGGGAATTCGTCTCCGGTCCGCTGCATGCCGGCACTTTCGGTCCGAACAAGCTCGACAACACTTTTGGCCCGGAACTGAAATATGTGAAGGCACCGTCCGAAGAGCAGGGCGTCAATCTTCCGCCCTCGGACGGCTTCCAGTTCTTCGGCCTTGTCGACATCGAAGCTGCCACCGAACAGATGACGGTTCGGCTCATGGATCGCGACGACAACGAGCTCTACAAGGTGACCCTCGACCCGGTCAGATCGGCCTGACCCTTTCACTTCGGTGAAAAAACCTGTATGAGCGCGGCCAACGTAACTTGGCCGCGCTTGTTTGCATCGCAGCCCGCCTGACCCCAAAGAGACAAAATGAACCTGCGCAATATCGCGATCATCGCACACGTTGATCATGGAAAAACCACCCTTGTCGACGAGCTGATGAAGCAGTCGGGCTCTTTCCGCGAGAACCAGCGCGTGGCCGAACGCGCGATGGACTCCAACGATCTTGAGAAAGAGCGCGGCATCACCATCCTTGCGAAAGCCACCTCGGTGGAGTGGAAGGAAACCCGCATCAACATCGTCGATACCCCTGGCCACGCCGATTTCGGCGGCGAGGTGGAGCGCATCCTGTCCATGGTGGACGGTGCCGTGCTTCTGGTCGACGCTGCCGAAGGCCCGATGCCGCAGACGAAATTCGTGGTCGGCAAGGCGCTGAAGGTTGGCCTCAAGCCGATCGTTGCGATCAACAAGATCGACCGTCCGGATGCACGTCACGAGGAAGTCATCAACGAGGTCTTCGACCTCTTTGCCGCTCTCGATGCCACCGACGAACAGCTCGATTTCCCCATTCTCTACGGTTCGGGTCGCGACGGCTGGATGAACTACAGCCCGGAAGGTCCAAAGGATGAGGGTCTCGGACCGCTCTTCGATCTGGTCCTGAAGCATGTGCCCGAGCCGACCGTCGAGGAAGGTCCCTTCCGCATGATCGGCACGATCCTGGAAGCCAACAACTTCCTCGGCCGCATCATCACCGGCCGCATCGCAGCCGGTTCGGTCAAGCCGAACCAGGCAGTCAAGGTTCTTCATCACGACGGCACGCTTCTGGAAACGGGCCGCGTTTCCAAGATCCTCGCCTTCCGCGGGCTTGAGCGTCAGCCCATCGAGGAAGGCCGCGCGGGCGACATCGTTGCAATTGCCGGTCTTTCCAAGGGCACCGTGGCCGATACCTTCTGCGATCCTTCGATCAGCGAGCCGATGCAGGCGCAGCCGATCGATCCGCCGACCGTCACCATGAGCTTCATCGTCAACGACTCGCCGCTTGCCGGCACCGAAGGCGACAAGGTGACGAGCCGCGTTATCCGTGATCGCCTTCTGAAGGAAGCAGAAGGCAATGTGGCGCTGAAGATCGAGGAAGCACCGGACAAGGATTCGTTCTACGTTTCCGGTCGTGGCGAGCTTCAGCTTGCCGTTCTCATCGAGACCATGCGCCGCGAAGGCTTCGAACTCGCCGTTTCGCGTCCGCGCGTCGTCATGCACAAGGACGAGGCAGGCAACCTGCTCGAGCCGGTCGAAGAAGTCGTCATCGACGTCGACGAGGAGCATGCCGGTGTCGTCGTGCAGAAAATGTCGGAGCGCAAGGCCGAGATGGTCGAGCTCAAGCCGTCCGGCGGCGACCGTCAGCGTCTTGTCTTCCACGCACCGACCCGCGGTCTGATCGGCTACCAGTCCGAGCTTCTGACCGATACGCGCGGCACGGCGATCATGAACCGCCTGTTCCACGAATATCAGCCCTTCAAGGGCGAACTTCCGGGCCGCAACAATGGCGTCCTGATCTCCAACGACAATGGCGAGGCCGTGGCCTACGCGCTCTTCAACCTCGAAGATCGCGGCCCGATGGTCATCGATGCCGGCGTCAAGGTCTATCAGGGCATGATCATCGGCATTCACTCCCGCGACAACGATCTGGAAGTGAATGTGCTGAAGGGCAAAAAGCTCTCCAACGTTCGCGCCGCCGGCAAGGATGATGCCATCAAGCTTACCCCGCCGATCCGCATGACGCTGGAGCGCGCGCTTTCCTGGATCCAGGACGACGAACTGGTGGAAGTCACGCCCAAGAACATCCGCCTGCGCAAACTCTATCTCGACCCGCATGAGCGCAAGCGTTTCGAGAAAAGCAAAACCGCAGCAGCATGATTGATCCGGGGAAGGCAATGCCTTCCCCGTTTTGCTTCCAGTAACGTTATCCCCATCCACGGAGACCGGCCGCACCACTCAACAGGTCCGGACTCTCGCTCCGTTCGGCTGGAGAGACTCAGCTGCCGCCGCTGAGGTTTGCCCCAAGAACACCCCCCCTCCCACAAGGGGGGAAGATTGGCTAGGAGGGATGCCCCGCTTACCCAGAAGTGTATGGCGCCGACATCACCGCGAATAGTCTCCCCCCTTGAGGGGGAGATGTCCGGCAGGACAGAGGGGGGTGCGAAGGGGCGCGGCATGTTCGCATCACGAACAAGCACACATCAAATGGCCGTCATCCTCGGCTTTGTGCCGAGGATCTGCCGCATGCCAACGACCCTGTGCTGAGCAAGTTGAGCAGACAGCAGATCCTATGGACAAGCCATAGGATGACGATCATAGCCAAGCGCGAAGTTACTCAGTATCTGCGCCCGATGGCCCCAACTCCGCCAGCACCTCCTCCACACGCGGCATCAGCTCGGTGCGGATGCTGTCGGGGGTGAAGGGGCCGACATGTTTGTAGCGGATGGTCCCGTCAGGGCCGATTAGGAATGTTTCCGGCACGCCATAGACGCCCCATTCGATGGCGGCGCGGCCGGATCTGTCCACGCCGATTGCGTCATAAGGGTTGCCGAGTTCGCCGAGGAAGCGGCGGGCATTTTCGGGTTTGTCCTTGTAGTTCAGCCCCAACATGGCGATGCGGTCATCCTTGGCCAGTTCCATCAGGAGCGGATGTTCCGCCCGGCAGGGCGCGCACCAGGAGCCCCAGACATTCACGAGGCTCACCTTGTCCTTGAACGCCTGCGGATCGAAGCCGGGCATCTCCATGCCTTCCAGCGGTTCGAGCGTCACCTGCGGCACGGGTTTATCGATGAGCGCGGATGGCACGGTGGAGTTGTCACGGCCTGATAGCAGCTGCATCAGGAAGATGGCCGAAAGTGCGAGAAAGGCTGCAAGTGGCACAAGCATCAGCCAGCGACGCGGTCTGCGGATCTCCGCCTCACTCATGGTTGTTCACCCTTCCTGCGAGCGCGACGGTGAACACCGCGTGCTTCGAGTTCGGCGATCTCGCGTTTGCGAGCGCGCTGATCGGTGATGATCCAGACGACGAGCCCGCCGATGAGCAGGACCGCTGCGCCATAGGCAAGCGCTACATAGGCTGCGTGGCTCATTGCGCCTGCCCCTCGGCCCGACGCGCAGACATGCGGCGCATGGCAATCAAACGGCGACGCCAGATTTCCGCGCGCATGGCCATCAGGTGCAGCGTCAGGAACAGGAGCGTGAAGCCGACGGCGCAGATGAGGAGAGGCCAGAGCATGCTCGGATGGATCGTGGGGCCATCAAGCCTGATCACGGAGGCTGGTTGGTGCAGCGTGTTCCACCAGTCGACTGAAAACTTGATGATCGGGATATTGATGAAGCCCACGAGTGTCATGATGGCGGCAGCCCTGGCGGCCTTGGCCTGATCGTCCAGCGAGCGGGTCAGGGCGATGATGCCCAGATACATCAGGAACAGGACAAAAACGGATGTCAGGCGCGCGTCCCAGACCCACCACGTGCCCCACATGGGCTTGCCCCAGACCGAGCCGGTGACAAGCGCCAGGGCTGTGAAGGTGGCGCCGATCGGGGCCGCCGCCTTCAGGGACACATCGGCCAGCGGATGCTTCCAGACGAGCGTGCCAAGGGCAGATGCGGCCATTGCGGTGTAGCAGAACATGGCAAGCCATGCGGCGGGCACATGAATGTACATGATGCGCACCGTGATGCCCTGCTGGTAATCTTCAGGCGCGTTGAAGGCGAGCCACAGGCCAACGGCCAGAAGCAAGGCAGCTGCCGTGCCGAGCCACGGCACCAGCCGGTCGGTCAGCGCGATGAAGCGCGTGGGGTTGGCCAGTGCCATCCAGCGGGAAGGTTGTGCGGGCGCATTGTTCATGGCCGCCTAGATAAACCGCCTGAAACGCCTTCGCAATCGACCGCGATGTCGCGCGTGGTCTGAAGGTCTCACAATTGCGTCAGTCCGAATTGCCCTTCAGCGCCATGCTGGCCGCCAAGGGGCCGATGACGGCGAAGAAAAGCGTCAGCGCGGTGAGGATGAGGAAGGGAGGCAGAAACGGGTCGGGATCGGCGACGGCGCCTCGGCTTGCCGCAACGCCGAAGATGAGAACCGGAATGGTCAATGGCAGGATGAGCACCGAGACGAGGAGGCTCCCGCGCGGAAGCGCCACGGCCAGGGCCGCACCAACTGCACCGATAAAGGTGATGGCCGGGGTGCCCACCAGAAGCGTGAGCGTGGCGGCGACGATGCCAAGCGGCTCTATATTCATGAAGAGGCCAAGCAGCGGTGAGACGATCACCAGCGGCAACACGCTTGCAGTCCAGTGGCCGAGGCATTTCACGAAGATCGCCAGTGCCAGCATATGGCGATGATCATTGATGAGGATCAGATCCAGCGAGCCATCCTCCCGGTCAGCCTGGAACAGACGGTCAAGACCGAGCAGGCTTGCAAGCAATGCACCGATCCAGAGTATCGCCGGTCCGATGCGCGCAAGCAGGTTCAGGTCGGGGCCGACGCCAAAGGGAACCACGGCCACAACGGCGAGGAAAAAGAGAATCCCCGTCAGCGCACCCGAGCCTGTGCGAAGGCTTAAGCCGATTTCGCGGAGATAGAGCGCTAGCATGGGGCGCTCTCGTGGAGATGCGTGGTGCCTAGCTCACCCCCCTCTGCCTTGCCAGGCATCTCCCCCTCAAGGGGGGAGATCAGTCGGTGCCGAGACGCACCACCTCGTAAAAGTGTACGGGACACAAAAGCCAGCCAATCTCCCCCCTTGAGGGGGAGATGTCCGGCAGGACAGAGGGGGGTGGCCTTGGCGCTCACCATCAAGCTCCTCCCATCCGCAATTCCCGTACGCCATCAAGGCCAAGCGGCAGATGGGTCGCGGCGACAATCATCCCGCCATCTTCCAGATGAGCCTTCATGAGTTCGGAGAACTGGCGTTCGGAAGCACGGTCGAGGCCGGCGGTGGGTTCATCGAGAAGCCAGACCGGGCGGTAGCTGACCAGCATGCGGGCAATGGCCACGCGGCGGCGCTGGCCGGTTGAGAGATAGGCGAAGGGCAGATGGCCGATATCGCCAAGCCCCACCATTTCAAGCGCTTCCCAGGGTTCCAGGTGCTCATGACCGCAATAGCTTTGCCAGAACCGGAGATTCTCCTCCACGCTTGCCGCATCCTTGAGGCCGTTGCGGTGGCCCAGATAATGGCAGGCGGCTGCCAGGTCCGGCCATTCCTCACCTCCACCGCCGAGTCGAATCACGCCCTGCGCCTTGGGCAGAAGTCCTGCCAGCACACGCAGCAAGGTCGATTTTCCCGAACCGTTGGGGCCCGTGACCAGCAGGGCTTCACCCTCGGTCAAGGTGAAGGCAACCGCGCTGAAAACCCGTTCATCTCCGCGGTCTCCAGCCAATTCCTCCACTTCAAGCTTCAAGGCGGTCGATGCGGCGGACAAGGCGGATTCCATGATTTGAGAGTTTGAGGCGAAAATGCGCAATGGCAGTCTAGAACTCTTCTACGAAATTCTTTATATCCCGGGCAACCACGCCAGCGGTCGGCGTGTAACTCTTTGTGCCGATACCCGCGCGCGCGCCGCCTTGAACGGCCGGGACGCTTGGGGGCGGACAGCGGAAATGACCGTACCCGCACCTTTTGCGCGTGATGCCTTGAGGAGTCCGTTCCCGTTTCGGATGAACAGACTGTAAAGGATCGCTCGTGACCAAATCACTCGACAGTTTCAATTGCCGCCGCACCCTGAAGGTGGGTGACAAGGAATATGTTTATTTCGACCTCAAAGAGGCCGAAAAGAACGGCCTCGACGGCGTCTCCAAGCTACCCTTCTCAATGAAGGTGCTGCTTGAGAACCTGCTGCGCAACGAAGACGGCCGCACGGTCAAGAAGGCCGATATCGAAGCGGTGAAGAACTGGATCGAGGACCGCGGCACGGCCGGCCACGAGATCGCCTATCGCCCGGCACGTGTCCTGATGCAGGACTTCACCGGCGTCCCTGCCGTGGTCGATCTGGCCGCCATGCGCGATGCCATGGCCAATCTTGGCGGCGATCCGCAGAAGATCAACCCGCTGGTGCCTGTCGATCTGGTCATCGACCATTCGGTCATCGTCGATGAATTCGGCAATCCAAATGCTTTCGCGCGCAATGTTGAGCTTGAATACCAGCGCAATGGCGAGCGCTACCGCTTCCTGAAATGGGGACAGAAGGCGTTCAAGAATTTCCGCGTCGTGCCGCCCGGCACCGGCATCTGTCACCAGGTCAATCTCGAATATCTCGGCCAGACCGTCTGGACCAAGGAAGAGGATGGTGCAGAGGTCGCATTCCCCGATACCTGCGTGGGCACCGATTCCCACACGACCATGATCAACGGTCTTGGCGTTCTTGGCTGGGGTGTTGGTGGCATCGAGGCAGAGGCTGCCATGCTTGGCCAGCCGGTTTCCATGCTGCTGCCGGAAGTCATCGGCTTCAAGCTGACGGGCAAGATGAAAGAAGGCGTGACGGCAACCGACCTCGTGCTCACCGTCGTGCAGATGCTTCGCCAGAAGGGCGTGGTCGGCAAGTTCGTCGAGTTCTTCGGTGACGGTCTCGACCACATGACGCTCGCCGATGCTGCGACCATCGGCAACATGGCTCCCGAATACGGCGCGACCTGCGGCTTCTTCCCCGTGGATTCGGAGACGCTGAGCTATCTCAACATTTCCGGTCGCGACAAGGATCGCGTGGCGCTGGTCGAAGCCTATTCGAAGCAGCAGGGCATGTTCCGCGAGACGGGTTCGCCCGATCCGGTCTTCACCGACACGCTTGAGCTTGATCTCGGCGATGTCGTGCCGTCCATGGCAGGACCGAAGCGCCCCGAAGGCCGCATCCCGCTCGAGAAGATCGCCTCCGGCTTCGCCTCCTCGCTCGAGAAGGAATACAAGAAGGACCCGTCTACGCTGGAGAAGCGCTGGCAGGTTGAAGGCGAGGACTATGATCTGGGCCATGGCGACGTTGCCATCGCCGCAATCACCTCCTGCACCAACACCTCCAATCCGAGCGTTCTCATCGGTGCCGGCCTTCTGGCTCGCAACGCCAACCGCCTTGGCCTGAAGCAGAAGCCCTGGGTCAAGACCTCGCTGGCACCCGGCTCGCAGGTGGTTGCCGAATATCTGGAAAAGTCGGGCCTGCAGAAAGAGCTCGACCAGATCGGTTTCAACCTTGTCGGCTTTGGCTGCACGACCTGTATCGGCAATTCCGGTCCGCTGCCGGCACCTGTCTCCAAGACGATCAATGACAAGGACCTGATCGCTGCCGGCGTTCTGTCGGGCAACCGCAACTTCGAAGGCCGCATCTCGCCTGACGTTCAGGCCAACTATCTGGCGTCGCCGCCGCTGGTCGTTGCCTATGCACTTGCCGGTTCGGTCACGAAGGACCTCACCAAGGAGCCGATCGGTCAGGACAAGCAAGGCAATGACGTCTATCTGAAGGATATCTGGCCCTCCAATCAGGAGATCCAGGAATTCATCCAGAAGCACGTTACCCGTGAACTCTTCGAGCAGAAATATGCCGAGGTCTTCGAGGGTGACGAGAACTGGCAGGCCGTGCAGGTTCCCGAAGGCGAGACCTATGCTTGGGACGACAAGTCGACCTATGTGCAGAACCCGCCCTATTTCGCCGGCATGGGCAAGGATGTCGCCCAGGTTTCCGACATCAAGGGCGCACGCGTGCTCGGCCTCTTCGGCGACAAGATCACTACCGACCACATCTCTCCTGCCGGCTCCATCAAGGCGCAGTCGCCTGCGGGCAAGTATCTGATGGACAATGGCGTGGAAATCGTGGACTTCAACCAGTACGGCACGCGCCGCGGCAACCACGAAGTGATGATGCGCGGCACCTTCGCCAATATCCGCATCCGCAACTTCATGCTGGGCGAGAACGGCCAGCAGGGCGGCTATACGATCCACTATCCTTCCAAGGAAGAGATGTCGATCTATGATGCGGCCATGCGCTACAAGCAGGAAGGCGTGCCGCTCGTCGTCATCGCCGGTGGCGAATACGGCAATGGCTCCTCCCGTGACTGGGCGGCCAAGGGCACCAATCTGCTTGGTGTCCGTGCGGTCATCGCGGTCAGCTACGAACGCATCCACCGGTCCAACCTGGTCGGAATGGGCGTTATCCCGTTTGTCTTCGCCGAAGACGGTGTCGACTGGCAGACGCTAGGCCTGAAGGGTGACGAGCAGGTGACGATAGAAGGTCTGGAAGACCTGAAGCCGCGCGCAACGCTCAATGCCAAGATCGCCTATGCGGATGGTTCGGAGAAAACCGTGCCGATCCTGTGCCGCATCGATACGCTGGACGAGCTGGAGTATTTCCGCAATGGCGGCATCCTCCAGTACGTGCTGCGCGATCTGGCCGCGTAAGCCAGCTCACCAGGACAAGCCGATCCTGCGCCGCGCTCCCAACCGGGGAGCGCGGCGTTTTTCGTTGAAGACTTTCTCACCGCAAAGTGACTTCCAAAGGAGCAGCACAGACCGGTAGAACTGTTCCTCTCACTATCGGACCATCAGGAGACAAACGCGGCATGAGCTTTGGAAAAGGGACACTAACGTTTGGCTTCCTGACCGCACTCATGCCGTCCGTGCTGCTTCCAACCTCCTTAATTCACGCCCAGGAACGGCCTCTGGCCGTCATGGAGCTGTTCACCAGCCAAGGCTGCAGCTCCTGCCCCCCTGCTGATGCCTTGCTGAACGATCTGTCCGAAAACCCGGATTTTCTGACGCTGTCCTACCATGTGGATTACTGGGATTATCTGGGCTGGAAGGATGCGCTTGCCTCGCCGGAGAACAGCAGGCGGCAACGGGAATACAGCGCGGGATCGGACGGAACCGTCTACACGCCGCAGCTTATCCTCAACGGCAAGACGGCGCTTGTGGGTTCTGACAGCGCAGCCATCGCCAGAGCGCTCCATGAAGAGAGCAGGACACCCTTGCCGGTAGAAGTCGATCTCGCGGTGCACGACAATGTGCTGCAGCTTCACATAGGCGCTTCCGGGGCCGTTCCGGCTGGCCGCACGGAAATCCTGCTTCTTTCGGTGGAGCCTCAACGCGAGGTGAGCATAGAGGCGGGCGAGAATTCCGGCGCAACGATACTTTATCGCAACATCGTGCGTGATCACCGCATCATCGGCATGTGGAAAGGCGCTGAAATGCGGCTGGAGTTGCCGCTCGATGAAGTCGGCAATTCGGTTGCCCAGGAATGTGTTGTTTTGGTTCAACAGGTCGACGGTGACGGCCATCCCGGTCCGATCCTGGGAGCAGCCCGCACCCGTCTCTAGGCGCGGATCCGCGAATTCGTTCTGCATGGTCCTGTCCTTGCGGGACCCTTCATCTTTCCTCGTAGATTTACGCATAAGCACCTGCTCTGGCAGGGTGGGCGCATATTGGCCGTGTCGGCGGCATCTTTATTTTCAGTGGGGGCGTTTTTTCAGGCCGGGTTTTACCGGGGCATTTTGAAGGACGTTTTCCATGGATATTCGCGCACAATTCATTTCTTCCGATCATGCGCTTGCGCAGGAGGTTCTGTTTCAGGGTTCTGCACCGACGCTTGATGCGCGGGCGATCTCGAAGATCCGGCTTGACGCGTCTTCCAGCCAGATCGCCAATTACCGGCGGGTGGGCGATGATCTGGTGATCGAACTTCTCGATGGCGAACAGATCATTCTGGCCGGCTGGTTCGAGGAGGACGGGGACGAGCGCGGCGAGCTGCAGATCATGCATGAGGATGCAAGCTGCTACGTCGCAGTGAGTTTTGCCGACGAATATCCTGGCCTTCTGCAGCCGCAGGTGAGCACAGGCGCCTGCAGCAATGCGGATTTTGGTGGCGGTGCGGGTCTTGGCGGGGCGCTTGGCGGTATTGCCGGACCGCTTGTCATTGGCGGGCTCGTTGCCGCCGGTGCGGTGGGGCTGGCTCTGGCGCTTGATGATGATGACGACAATGGCGGCGGCAATGGAGGCGGCGGTCAGCCGGGCATCAAGCCGGTGGTCAATCCGACCAATGGCAAGGAAGCCTCCGGTACTGCGAAGCCCGGCACGATCATCGAAATGGACCGGGACGGCGATGGCATTCCCGATGCCTCGGCCGTTGCAGGCGATGATGGCAAATGGGTGATACCAATCGATCCGCCGGCAGAGCATGGCGACGAGCTGGAATTTGTCGGACGGGACCCCGAGACAGGCAATCCCTCCGATCCGGTGCGTGAAGTGGTGGATGCGCTGGCGCCCGATGCACCGAAGGTCAACCCGACCAATGGCAAGGAGCTGTCCGGCGAGGGCGAGCCCGGTTCCACAGTAATCGTGGATGACAATGGCGACGGCATTCCCGATCACACGGCGGTGGTGGGCGATGACGGCAAATGGGTGATCCCGCTTGATCCGCCGCTTGAGGACGGGCGCGAGCTTGAAGTGAGCCTGAAGGACCCGGCCGGCAATGAATCGGAGAAGGTGCCGGTGGTGGTGGACGGGGAAGCGCCCGACCTGCCGCAGGTCAATCCGACCGACGGGCGCGAACTGTCGGGCACGGGTGAGCCGGGTGCAACCATCATCATTGATGACAAACGCGATGGCACGCCCGATCATTCGGTCATTGTCGGAGATGACGGCAACTGGTCCATTCCCTTCGACCCGCCGCTTGGCGATGGCAGTGAGCTTGATGTGAGCCAGAAGGACCCGGCCGGCAATGAATCGGGCAAGGTGCCCATCGTGGTTGATGCACAACTGCCCGATGCGCCCGAGGTCTCCGACATCATCGAGGAGGATACCGGCACGGTCGGCGACAACATCACCTCCGACACGACGCCGACGATCCGCGGAACCTCCACGGAAGAGGACGGAACGGTGGTGAAGATCTATCTCGACGGCAGGGAAGTCGGCTCCACCACGGTGCAGGGCGGGGAGTGGCATTACACCTCCGACGAGCTTTCCGATGGCGATTATGAGCTGACGGCCACCCAACTCAGCCCGCGCGGCACGGAAAGCCAGGCGTCCGCTCCGCTGGCCTTTACCATCGACACCAATGAGGGCGGCACGGTGCCGACCGAGCCGCCTGTGATCACCGGCATCGACACGGATGGCGGGATCGATCCCGAGGACGGCATCACCAATGATCCCACACTCTTCTTCGAGGGCACCGCCGACCGGCTGGCCACGGTCTGGGTCTATCTGGACGGAGTGCTTCTGGGCTCGGTTCAGGCCGACAATGACGGCGCGTGGCGCTATGACCATACAGGCACGGTGCTTGCCGACGGCACTTACGAACTGACCGCCGAACAGCAGGATGCGGCGGGCAATGCCAAGTCTGCCATGTCGGCGCCATTCGAGGTGGTGGTCGACACCAATGGTGCGGGCGAAGGCACGCCGGTGCCCGCCGAACCGCCCACGGTCACGGGCATACTGGATGACAATGGCGCGTCCGGCAGCGACGGCATCACCAATGACACGACGCTGCACTTTCTTGGCGAGGCGGAGCCGCATGCGCTGGTGACAGTCATGCTGGACGGCGTCGTCATCGGGTCGGAGATTGCGGGCGCGGATGGCGTCTGGCATCTCGACCACAGCGAAACCTCGCTTGCCGATGGCACCTATCAGGTCACAGCCACGCAGCAGGATGCGGCAGGCAATCCGGTATCCGCGCCATCCGATCCCTTCACGGTGGTGGTGGACACCAATGGCGGCGGCGAGGGTGGCGAGACGCCCTCACCGGCACCGGTGGTGACCGGCATCGAGGTGGATGGCGGGCTAGATCCGGCCGATGGCATCACGGATGAGACCATGCTGTTCTTCCTCGGCACGGCCAAGCCGCATGCGCTGGTGACGGTGCTGCTCGACGGTGTGGAGCTTGGCACAGCCACTGCCGACGAGACCGGCGCCTGGCGCTATGACCATACCGGCACGGTGCTTGCCGACGGCACCTATCAGGTGACGGCCACCCAGCAGGATGCGGCGGGCAATCCGCCTTCACCCGTCTCGGACCCCTATCGCGTCATTGTCGATACCAATGAAGGGGGCACGGTGCCGACAGAGCCGCCGGTGATCACGGGTTTCGAGGAAGACAGCGGCGTGGTGGGCGACGGCATCACCAATGACAACATGATCGCCTTCACCGGCACCTCGACGGAAACAGACGGCACGGTGGTGACGGTGACGCTTCTGGATGAGGGTGGTGCAACAGTCGCGACCCTGACGGCAACGGTTGCCAATGGCACCTGGACGACGAATGAGAGCGCGGAGCTGCCCGACGGCAACTATACCGCAACGGCAACCCAGCAGGACGCAGCAGGCAATCCGCCATCCGCGGCGTCCGAAGCCACAAGCCTCACCATCGACACCAATGATGGCGGTGCTGATGTCACGCCGCCGCCGGTGATCCTTGCCATTGCCGATGACAATGGCCGCGAGAATGATGACGGCATCACCAATGACAACACGATCCAGATCCTCGGCACCTCCGACGAGCCGGATGGCGCGGTGGTCACGGTGACGATCCGCGACAGCGCCAATGCAGTGGTCGCAACGCTGACGGCGACGGTCTTCGAGGGACGGTGGAGCACGGAGCCGACCGCAGCACTTGCGGATGGCGGTTACACGATCAGCGCCACGCAGCAGGACGCGGCGGGCAATGATCCTTCAGCTCCCTCGAACCTGTTCGACATGGTGATCGACACCAATAATGGCGGAGCCGATGCGACACCGCCGCCGGTGGTGACGCATATCGATCCCGATTCCGGCTTCGATCCAACAGACGGCATCACGCAGGACCAGCATCTGGTCTTCCATGGCACGGGCGAGGCGGGTGCGACGGTGTGGCTTTACATTGATGGCGACGAGATCGGCTCGAACATTGTCGATGAGAACGGCGAATGGTTCATCGACAACACGGAGAACGCGCTTGGCCAGGGCACCTACCAGATCACGGCGCGCCAGCAAGATGCCGCGGGCAATGACATCTCGGGCTATTCCGATGCTTATCAGGTGACCGTGGACACGGATGCGCCGAGCGTGTCGATCCGCGCCATGTCCAACGACTTCGGCGTGGTGGGAGACTTCATCACGCATGCGGAAGAAACGCGCCTGTCAGGCACGACGGACCCGAATATTCGCATCGATGTCTTTGTCGAGGGCGTGAATATCGGCTCCATGATCTCGGATGCCAATGGCTACTGGGAATCCGAAATCATCGACCTCAGCGCACTCGGCGTTGGCGACACGCTCAACGTTACCGTACGCGCCAGAAACGCAGCAGGCATTACGGCAACTGCGGAGCAGGTGGTGGAGCGCCACAATCACGAAATACCCCTATCGGTGCTCAATCCCGATAGCGGCTTCGTAGTGGTTGGTGATCGGACGAATGATTTCGCAGGTAGTGTAAGACTTGTCGGTGATGTGAATGACGACGGGATTGGAGACTTTATTGTCGGTGCTAACGGCGGTGACGACTATACCACGAATGCGGGCGAAGTTTACCTCATCTACGGAAAAACAAATGGAGATTATGGTTCGCTTGTCGACGGTAGGCGAATGGTGGATCTGGGAAGTTTGGCGCCAGAGGATGGGCTGGTAATTCAAGGCCCCTGGACGAGGTTTCACCTTCTTACCGGCGCCTCTCTGGGGGGCGACTTCAACAATGATGGCATTGCGGACCTTCTGCTCCAAGGCCGAGGAGAAAGCAACCTGAGCAATGCAGGCGGAGCTTTTGTCCTATTCGGGCGCGCCGATGGACAATGGGGCGATGTCGAAGGCGGAAGGCAGGTGCTCAAACTGGCGGGGCTGACAGCCGAATATGGCGTCAGGATCAGAAACACCAGCAACCCGGTTCTGGAGAACTCGTCATTTCAAATCAGTTCTGCCGGAGATTTCGATGGAGACGGCATAGAAGACTTTCTCGTGAGCACACCGTGGTCCAACTATCCATCCACAACGGGTCGTTCGTACCTGATCTACGGACGTGAAGATGGAGCGTGGGGCAATGCGAATGGAAGCGGCAGGTTACTGGATCTTTCGAGCATACCAACGGGTCAAGGTGTTGCTTTTGTGGGCACCAAGAAACAGGGTTTGATTGGTCTGCATATTGACAGCGGGGACTTCAATGGCGACGGCTTGACGGACCTGTTAATCAGTCAGCAGCGAGAATACACCGGAAGCGGCAGCTCAAATGATGCCCCCGGCAGGGCATACATCGTCTTCGGTGACGCGGAGCGCAGCCTCGGGACCAGCATGAACCTGGAAGCGATGACACATGATCAAGGCGTCATGTTCTACCGGACGGGGAGCATTTCTCTGGGACATGTATTGGCTTCCGTTGGCGACTTGAACAAGGACGGGTTGGATGATCTCGCAGTCGGTGGAAACGCTAACGGTAGCGCAGGCGAAACAACCATTCTCTACGGAAAAGCCGGCACGGATTGGACTGAGACTACCGGAAGGCAATCTCTTAACCTCGCAACTATTGGACCTGATGATGGATTTACAATCAAATATGACCCTGAATTGTCAAATCCGACCCTTGTAACGCATGGCGATATCAACGGCGACGGGCATGATGATCTGCTCATTTCCACATTGGGCGGAGGTTACCACGCAAATTCTGGACTTATCACGGTCGTCTTTGGCAAGTCGGACGGGGTATGGGGCGAGGTGGTCGGAGGAAAGAGGATACTCGATATCACCGAGCTTACTGCCGAGGAAGGTGTGAGCTTCCACGGCGAGAATGTCGCTGATGGTCTACAACGTGTCGACGCGTCAGGCGACATGAACGGGGATGGAGTGAATGACATCATCATCGGCAGTAACAATAATGATCTGGGCGGTACCGATGCTGGTGCTTCCTATATCATTTATGGCCAGACGAACGGTTTTGGTGCGGGGCTGATACGAAACGGGTCGGGTGCAGATGACTGGATGTCCGGCTCCGATAAGAATGACCAGCTTAACGGCATGGGTGGCAATGATACGCTTCTCGGTTATGAAGGCGACGACATTCTGACCGTGGCCAATGCCGGATTTCTTATGGTCGACGGCGGTGCGGGCGAGGATACGATGGTCATCTCGGCCGGTGGAATTCATCTTGATCTGACGGCGTTCAACCAGGACGCGGTAAAGGGCATCGAGATGGTCGATCTGTCCGGCAGCGGGGCCAACCGCATGACCGTTACCGAACAGGATGTGCTCGACATGTCGGATGCGGGGCTTGTGAAGCTTCGCGGCGACATTGATGACAGTGCGACTGCCTCAGGCTTCACGGACAGCGGCGCCGACCAGACCGAGAATGGCATCACCTATGATGTCTATACTTCCGGTGGCGCAACGCTCTGGATTGACCAGCAGATGAGCGTGACGGTCTGACCTGTTCCTGGTGGCGGCGCGGCTTTGCGCCGCCATTTCAGCGCTGATCCCTCCAGCCAAAAAAAACGCCGGTTCGGCCATCTGGCCGCCGGCGTATTGGGAGATCAATGCCCGCAATCGGTGGGCAAGATTGCCTGAAGAGATTGGTTCGACCCGGCTGCAGCCCCGTGGGCGGGGGGGCTTGGGGGGTACGGAAGCCACATCCGAATCGAACCGTCTCAGGCAACAAGGAGATCGTGGCTTCAGAATTTGGCGGGAGCTTGGGCAGATCAAGGCGAGAATGTGGTCTCTTATCACCAAATCATTCGCTTCATTTCACGTCGTGAGCCAACCTGTTATGAGGGCCAAGTCTTGCAATCGACTGCATGAGAGGTCACCTTTTACATGACAAACTCGTGAAAGGTGCGTGCTTCATGACAGATTTTGCGAGCGGCGAGGACGCTCAGCCATCCTCCAATCTGGTGCGCCTGTCGGAGGCCCGGGCGCAGCGGTTTCAGCCACCGGTTACCTTTCATCGCCGCGAACTGGACCAGATCCTGCGGCTCTACGGCCAGATGGTGGCTGAGGGCGAGTGGCGCGATTACGCAATCGATCATCAGAAGGATGTTGCGGTGTTCTCGGTCTATCGGCGCACGAGCGAAGTGCCGCTTTTCCAGATCGTGAAGAACCCGAAGCTGGCGCGCAAGCAGGGCGCTTATAGCGTGGTCGCGGCCGGTGGCGCGATCCTGAAACGCGGGCATGAATTGCCGCGGGTGCTTTCCGTTTTTGACAAGAAACTGAAAGTCGTACGCGCCTGAATGAGAAAGGGGCGGCTTGCAACCGCCCCTCATATGATCAGTTGACCGCGTTGATTGGGCCGAGATTGACGAAGATTGTCTCGCCGGACGAGTCGTCCACGCCGTCATTGTCGGTGACGAAATAGGCCGTCCCGGCGCGATCGATGGCGAAACCCTCGATCTTGTCGACCACATACTCGTTCGTCGCGGCTTTCATGTCAGGCAGAAGGTCGCGCACAAGCGTCTTCTCCACCACCGGCAATTCCCCGCCGAGTTCAGCGGGTTCGAAACCTTCCAGCTCGACCGCGAAAAGGCGCTTGATGCGGGCGGCATCGCCGATCTGGTTGTCACGCTCGACAATATAGAGCTTGCCGTCATGCGCCGTGATTTCGGACAGGCCGACCCAGCCGGCGTCCGGCTTGTCCAGCGGGTAGTGGACGGCAGCCCAGCTTTCGTCGGACGGCTTGTAGGTGACGAGCTTCACCAGACCTTCCGCGTCGTCATTCCATTCGCGCTGGATGGCCATGACGAGCATCTGATCGTCGCCTTCACCCACGATTGTCACGCCTTCCATGCCGAAGCGCTTTTCCTGGGAGATGAGGGCGGCAGGCAGGGCAATTTCCTCGCCGATCTCGCCGTCAGCATCGACATGGAGAAGAGCGTGAGGCGTGAGCTTTGCCGTATTGCCTTCCGATGCCAGCCAGAAGCCGCCCTTGCCGTCAGCAACAATGCCTTCAAGGTCAAGCTTCTGGGCCGGATTGCCATTTCGCGTGACCACCATTTTCCCGGTGATGCGGGCTGGTTTACTCGTGGCATCCACCGTGAAGATCGCCGGCTGGTTGGCGTAAAAGGAGTCGTTGATGGCATAGAGCTTTCCATCGGTGGCCGGATCGGCGGATAGGCCCGAAAGCGCGCCCCAGCCGATGGGCTGGCCGTCCTTCATCTCAGAGACGATGGTCGGATAGGCGGCTTCGCCGTCCTGAAGCTCGTAGATCATGATGTGGGAGCGCGCAGCACCGTCCTCGCCGAGATCCGTTTCATTGGCGGTGACAAGCAGGTTGCGCTCGGGGACCGCAACAAGGCCTTCCGGACCGACGCCTGATGGCAGAACCTGCACGAATTCCGGAGTCTCGCCGGTGTCGCGATAGACGGCAACGAGCGAGGCGCGCTCGAGAGCGACGAAAATGTAGGTCTCGCCGCCAATTTCGGCGACTTCCAGACCTTCAGGCTCGGCACCCTTGGCGTCGGAGCGCTTGTCGGGATAGTGGCCTGCAAGGGCTGCCTGATGTTCGAGGTCCGATCCGGAATCAAACAGCACGTCGCCGTTTTTGGAGAAGATCGTGAAGCCGCGCGAGCCGCCCTGGTAGTCGCCCTCATTGGCGGCAACAAAGCGGTCATTGTCCAGCCATTTCACCGCATCCGGTTCGCGGGCGGTTTCCGGCATGGTCTCAGTGAAGAGGATGGCGCCGTCGTCCTTGAGATCGACGTTTTCAGCCGAAGTCTTGCCTGCTGGAAAGTGGCTGACGATCTCGCCGCTCTCGGCGCTGACCACGGCGAAGTGGTTGTTCTCCTGCAGAGAAACAACGATCTCGTTGGAATCATTGAAGTCGACAAATTCCGGCTCGGGATCGTCTGCGCCGACTTCCGCAAGACCGGTCAATTCCACGGTTTTCACGCTATCGCAGTCGGGAGCACCATCCTGCATGGCGAAGACCTGCAGCACGCCTGCGGGAAGCTGCGGCAGGGCGCCGTCATTCAGATCCTCGTCGCGCTCGTTTTCGATGGCGACGGCCAGAAATTGGCGATCCTTGCTGAGAGCGAGCGAATCCGGCTGGCCGGCCAATTCGCAGGTCATTTCGGCTTCGCGTCCCGCAATATCGATAACGGCCAGCCTGCCGGAGGGCGCGGTGTAGCTTTGCGAGGTGTTGATGCCGGCAAGCGCCTTGCTGCCGGAGACGACAACCGATGTGGGCTCGCCTTCAAGCTTCACCACGCCAGCGGCCTGCGGGTTCTGCGCATCACTGATGTCGATAAAGCCAACGGCACCAAGAGGGCTGTCGGAATAGACCAACATGTTTCCGTCGGCGGTCGCTGCGATGATTTCCGACGAGGTTTCGGTCGCCTGATCCATGTCCGCGGGCAGATTGGCCGCAACGGGAAATGTTGCGATGCGGTTGAATGCAGATTCGGCAAATGCAGGATTTGCGGTGCCGGCAAGCAGGGCAGCTGCCATTGCGCCGAGTATGGTTTTTCTGGTGTGATAGCTGGTCATCATCGTCTCCCTCGCCATTCGAAGTTGGCGGAATCTGGAAGACATGGATTGCAGTTGCATGACCGGTGATGACAGATCAGTGACAGCACACAGCAAGCGCGCAACGCCAGTCATTGCGATGGCGCGCAAATGCGGTTATAGGTGAGGCGATTTCCCTACATTGGTGGTTATACCACCGTCCGCCCCGGGAAGGCGGGCGAAGAGAAGGATTTATGCCATGGCCAATACGCTACTCATGCCCAAGGCAACCGCCGTCTGGCTGGTGGACAATACGGCGCTGAGCTTCGACCAGATCGCCGAATTCTGCAAGCTGCATCCGCTTGAAGTCAGCGCCATTGCCGATGGCGATGCCGCGCAGGGCATCAAGGGCATGGACCCCGTGATCACCGGCCAGCTGACGCGCGAAGAGATTGCCAAGGGTGAGAACAATCCCGATTACAGGCTCAAGCTTTCCGAGCCGAAGGTGCGTGTGCCGGAGACGAAGCGCAAGGGCCCGCGCTATACGCCGCTTTCCAAGCGTCAGGACCGGCCCAACGCCATTCTGTGGCTGGTGCGCAACCATCCCGAGCTCAAGGACGCCCAGGTTTCGCGTCTTGTCGGCACGACCAAGAACACGATCGAACAGATCCGCAATCGCACGCACTGGAACTCGGCCAATCTGACACCGATGGATCCGGTGACGCTTGGACTTTGCTCGCAGATCGATCTCGACATCGAAGTTCAGAAGGCAGCACGCTATGCTCCGCAGAGCGAGCAGACCGACGAGACGCTGCTTCCGGCATCCGAAACCGAGAAGCTGTCGCTCGACGATCAGGCGCCGGAAGAAAAGGAGCTGGATGCGGATGCGGTCTTCGCGAAACTGTCCTCGCTGCGCGGCAATACCGACGACGACGAAGACGAGAACAACAACTGAGCAGGTGCACTAGCCACCTGCGAAAAGCTGGCACGAACGCTCCCGCCTTCCGCCATGATAGGGGCGGACGACTGAACGTTCCAGCAGGTAGGCGCTTATAGCCTGACCATTTTCAGTGGCCGCGTCAGCGATGACGCGGCCATAATATTTTCCGCCGCTGATATTGCTGATGGTGATGCGTCGGCCTGCGATCAGCTTCTCCAGGACCGTGCGGGAGGTGATGCCGGCAAGCTTCTCGGGTGCGCAGGAACTTCTGATTTCCGGCGCATCGATGCCGCGCAGCCTAACGAGCACCTGCACCGTTTGTCCCGGCCAGATATGCGCCCGTGCCTCGAAGGTGTCACCATCCAGGACACGGACAACATCTGCGGGAACGGGGCCGGGCAATGCCTCATCGTCGCCTGCATGGGCGATGGCGGGCAGAAGAAATGCAAGGATCGGAAGACTCAATCGGCGAAGCAGCATAAATAGGATAGTATTCCTATCATGTTGCTTGCGCAAGTTGGTGCTGCTGTCGGCGGATCAGAAATCGGTGGCGATGCCTTTCACTTCCCAGTCGCCGAAGCGGACGGGTTCGGGTCCCTTGCGACCACCTATCTCGCGCGGCATCTCATTCGCTGCGGCCTCGCGATTTGCCCGGCGCTCTTCCGCCTCGCGCAGGGCACGCTTTGCTGCAGCCGAAAGCTCGCGCGGGGCCTCCTGAGGATCCGCCTTGTTTCCAGCGCCTGCAATTTCAGGTTCGTTCATCATGAGATCGGCCCAATATTGATAAACACTCTGCCTCTGGCCATCTATAGGTCAGGTGTCCGCATGCGTCGAGCATCGCGGGCTGATTTCAGCCGGTGGGGGCTTATTGAAGCCTATTCTGGAGTGTCCGATGAACATGATGCGCACCGCAATGCTGATTGCCGTGATGACTGCCCTTTTCATGGGTGTGGGTTACATGCTGGGCGGAACCGGGGGCATGATGATCGCGCTGGCGATTGCCGCCGCGATGAACCTCTTCAGCTATTGGAATGCCGACAAGCTGGTTCTGCGCATGCACCGCGCGCAGGAAGTGGATGAACGCAATGCACCGGAATATTACGGCATCGTTCGGGACCTTGCGAAAAACGCAGGTCTTCCGATGCCGAAGGTCTACATCATCGACAATGCGCAGCCCAATGCCTTCGCGACGGGACGCAACCCGGAGAATGCGGCGGTGGCGGCGACAAGCGGACTTCTTCATGCGCTGAACGAGGAGGAAGTGGCTGCGGTCATGGCGCATGAGCTTGCGCATGTGCAAAACCGCGACACGCTGATTATGACGATCACCGCCACGCTTGCCGGTGCGATTTCCATGCTCGGCAACTTCGCGCTGTTCTTCGGTGGCGGGCGCAACAACAACAATCCCTTCGGCTTCATCGGCATACTTGTCGCGATGATCGTTGCGCCTTTCGCTGCCATGCTCGTACAGATGGCCATCAGCCGAACACGCGAATATTCCGCTGACCGTCGCGGAGCTGAAATCTGCGGCAATCCCATGTGGCTTGCTTCGGCCTTGCGCAAGATTGCCATGGGTGCGAAACGGCAGGTGAATGTGGATGCTGAACGCAATCCCGCGACTGCGCACATGTTCATCATCAATCCATTGAACGGACAGCGCATGGACGGACTTTTTTCCACCCACCCCAACACCGAGAACCGCATTGCCGCCCTGCAGGCCATGGCGCAGGAAATGGGTCCGACACCGCAGAACTGGTCGAATACGCAGCCGGAAAGTGGCGCTGCATCCGGGCCATGGGGCGCACGTCCGACGGGTTCGGCCGGAATCCGGGACAAAGGTGACGATGGTTTCAAGGGGCCGTGGTCGTGAACAAGGCGCAGGGCGCGCGTTCAGCAAGGCGGAAGCCGGAAATCATCGATGACAAGCCCGGCCTTGATGCCAGGCGTGTGGCGACACGTCTTCTTGGGGCCGTTGTGGATGCGCGCTCTTCGCTTGATGCCGTGACAGACAGCGAGCATGGTCACCCGCAATATGTGGCGCTCGATCCGCGTGACCGGGCGCTTGTTCGCGCCATGCTGGTGACGGCATTGCGGCGGCGATGCGGGATCGAGAAAGCCATCATGCAAAGGCTCGACCGGCCCTTGCCGGGAAATGCCCGCTCGCTCAGCCACATCCTGCATATCGGTGCCGTCCAGATCCTGTTTCTCGATGTTCCCGACAGTGCGGCGGTGGATCTTGCGGTCTCGCAGGCAAAGTCCGATCCCCGCAACAGCAGGTTCAGCGCGCTCGTCAATGGCGTGCTGCGCAACATTGCGCGACGCAAGGATGCGATCCTGCAGAAGATCGATGAGGTGGTTGACGCTCCGGAATGGTTCCAAACGAGATTGAGCGAAGCCTATGGTGCAGAACGCGCCGCGCGCATTCTTGCTGCCCACCGCCTCGAGGCTCCAGTTGATTTCACGGTCAAGTCGGACCCAAAGCGTTGGGCTGAGGCTTTTGGCGGAACGGTCCTGGCGAATGGCTCCGTCCGCGTCGACAAGCTCGACACATCCGTGCCGGAGCTCGAGGGGTTCGATGAGGGCGAATGGTGGGTCCAGGATGCGGCGGCCAGCCTGCCGGCAAAGCTTATAGGGGCCAGGCCCGGGATGCGCGTGCTTGATCTGTGTGCGGCACCGGGCGGCAAGACGGCGCAGCTTGCCCATTATGGCGCAAAGGTCACGGCGGTCGACCTGTCCGCGAGCCGGTTGAAGCGGTTGGCAGCCAATCTGCAGCGCCTCAAGCTTGATGCGGAGATATCGAAGGCCGATGGCCTGACGCTGACGGTCGAAGAGCCGTTCGATGCAGTTCTGCTCGATGCGCCCTGCTCCTCGAACGGTACCGTGCGTCGGCACCCGGATGTGCCATGGACAAAGACTCCCGAGGACATTGAAAAGCTTGCAGAACTTCAGCGCAAACTGCTGGAGCATGCGGCGACACTGGTTCGGGCCGGGGGAACGCTCGTCTTTGCGAACTGCTCCATTGACCCGCTGGAAGGTGAAGCGGTCGTGTCGCAAGTTCTCGCTTCGGATCTTGGGCTGGAGCTTTCCACCATTACTGCTTCGGAGCTCACGGGAGCCGCGCATTTCATTACACCCGAAGGCTATCTGCGCACACTGCCCGACGCGGCGGAAGCGGAGGAAGGCAAGCTGCAGGCTGTGGACGGGTTCTTCGCCGCACGTTTCGTCAAGCGCTGACGCTTCCTGAGCCCGTCATGTTTTCGCCTTCGCACAACTGTTTGAATCATATAGAGTCTTGTGCGGATACGGGGCAATTGATTCAAATAGGTGCGGTCAGTGCAGACGGCAGGGAGCCACGCTCCTGTTCTTTGGGGACTTGCGGCGCGCCAGGCATGGCGACGCCTGCGTCGTCGGCTGCGTACTGGCCCGGTCTATCGCTGGCGCTATACCGGTCGCACACCTGAACGCGTTCTGATAGCGCCTCCGGACCTGCGGCTGGCCGACCCGGAGATCGCACGCGAGATCTATCACGGGCGCTTTCTTCTAGCGGGGCAGTTGATCGAAACCGGCGGGCAGTCCCCCTTTCACCTTGATGTGCGCAATCGCGGCTGGCTTGAAGAACTGCACGCCTTTCGCTGGCTGCGGCATCTCAATGCGGCGCAGTCGGAGCTGGCATCGGCGAATGCGCGGGCATTGGTGGGAGACTGGATCAACCTTTATGGGCGACGTATTGGTGGGTTGCCTTGGGACCCGGCGATTACCGCGCGACGTGTCATTGCCTGGCTGCAGCATTCTGCGGTGGTGTTGCAGGGTGCGGATCTGGCCTTTTACCGGCTTTACCTGAAAATGCTCGCCATCCAGATGCGCTATCTGCGTGCCATGGCACGGGAAATGCCTGATGGCGAGGAACGGCTGCGGGCCCGCATAGCCCTGGCTTTCGCAGCGCTGTCACTGCCCACGCCGGTCTCATCGCTTCGCTCGGCCACGCGCAATCTCAATCTGGAGCTTGAAGAGCAGATCCTGCCCGACGGCGGCCATGTCTCGCGCAATCCGCGCGCGGTGATGGAGCTTCTGGCCGATCTTCTTCCGCTTCGCCAGACCTATGCAAGCCAGGCCGAACCGCCGCCGCCCGCGCTGCTTGGCGCGGTGGAGCGGATGTTGCCGTGCCTGCGCTTCTTCCGCCATGCCGATGGCTCGCTTGCCCGCTTCAACGGCATGGGCATCACCGTTCACGACCGGGTGGCGACGATCCTGCGTCACGACGATACCGGAGGCGCGCCGCTTCTGCATGCGACGCATTCAGGCTATGAGCGGCTGCATATGGGCGGCACGACGGTTCTGGCCGATACCGCTGCCCCACCACCAGCCGAACTGTCCGAGGTCGCCCATGCCGGCTGCCTTTCCTTCGAGATGTCCTCGGGGCGCCACCAGTTCATCGTCAATTGCGGCGTGGACAGTTTCGGCGCTGATGCGTTCCGCGCGCTTTCGCGCGCTACGGCTGCGCATTCGACCGCCACGATCAACGATACTTCGCAGGCGCGTTTCACATTGGCTTCCGGCTGGGCCGGCTGGGTGGGCACGCCGCTGGTCGGCGGTCCGAGAAAGGTTGAATGCGATCGGCTGGACGATGACGGCGTGCATGCATTCGTGGCAAGCCATGATGGCTATGTTTCGCGCTTCGGCCTCAAGCATGAGCGGGAATTGGCGCTGTTGCAGAAGGGCGCCCTGCTTCAGGGTGTGGACCGGTTCCACCTTCCCGATGGCACGCCGGCAGCACGCGGCTCCAGCCACGCGGTCGCAATACGCTTTCATATCCATCCCGATATCGAGCTTTTCAAGGACGATGAGGGCCGTCTGATCCTGGCGGGCGAGGCAACCGATACCTGGGTCTTTAGCTGTGAGGGCGTTGAGCCCGTAGTGGAAGAATCCATTTTCTTCGCCGCCATTGCCGGTCCGACCAGAAGCCGCCAGATCGTGCTTCACTTCAAGGCGGCGGAATGCCCTGAAATTCGCTGGCAGTTTCTCAAGACCAACAGCTTTTATTCCGCTGGGTAAGCTCAGGCCGCAGTCAGCCTTGATTCGAGGGGGAACTGTGCTAACCCGTGCCCTCGCGAACCTGCCTGCCGACCGGAGTATCCTGATGGCCGTCCAATCCAAGAATATCCCCGCACCTGATCTTGTTCCCGTACGCCGCGCATTGCTTTCGGTTTCCGACAAGGACGGCATCGTCGATCTGGCACGTGCGCTGGTGGCCAAGGGCGTCGAGCTGGTCTCCACGGGTGGCACGTCGAAGGCGCTGTCGAATGCCGGCCTTGCCGTGCGCGATGTCTCCGATCTGACGGGTTTCCCGGAAGTCATGGACGGACGCGTCAAGACGCTGCATCCGGGCGTCCATGGCGGCCTGCTTGGCATTCGCGATGATAAAGAGCATCGCCAGGCCATGGCCGAGCACAATATCGCGCCGATCGATCTGGTGGTGATCAATCTCTATCCCTTCGAGGAAGTGCGGTTTTCAGGTGGCGACTATCCTGCAACGGTGGAAAATATCGATATTGGCGGGCCGGCCATGCTGCGCGCGGCGGCCAAGAACCACGCCTATGTCGCGGTCGTCACCGATCCGGGCGACTATACGCGTGTTTTGGAGGCGCTCGATGAAGGCGATGGCAAGCTGCCATATCGCTTGCGTCAGGAGCTCGCAGCAAAAGCCTATGCGCGCACCGCTGCCTATGACAGCGCGATCTCGCAGTGGTTTGCCGAGCAGCTCGAGATCGAGCAGCCGACATGGCGCGGTTTTGGCGGGCGCCTGAAGGAAGTCATGCGCTATGGCGAAAACCCGCATCAGGCGGCGGGCTTCTATGTCACCGGCGACAAGCGTCCGGGTGTCGCCAATGCGCGCCAGCTTCAGGGCAAGCAGCTGTCCTACAACAATATCAACGACACGGATGCCGCATTCGAGCTGGTGTCGGAATTCGACCCGGCGAAGACCGCAGCCGTTGCCATCATCAAGCACGCCAATCCCTGCGGTGTGGCCGAGGGTGCGACGATTGCGGAAGCCTATCGTAAGGCGCTGGCCTGTGATCCGGTCTCGGCCTTTGGCGGCATCATCGCCTGCAACCGCGCCCTTGATGCAGAAGCGGCAGCTGAGATCGTGAAGATCTTCACCGAGGTCATCATCGCGCCGGGTGCAAGCGAAGAGGCACAGGAGATCATTGCGGCGAAGAAAAACCTGCGTCTCCTTCTGACGGACGGCATTGCCGACCCTCGCGAGAAGGGCCTGACCGCCAAGACCGTGGCCGGCGGTATTCTGGTGCAGACGCGGGACAATGGCAGCGTTGATGATCTGGATCTCAAGGTCGTGACCAAGCGCGCGCCGAGCGAACAGGAAATGGCGGATCTGAAATTCGCCTTCCGCGTTGCCAAGCATGTGAAGTCGAATGCCATCGTCTATGTAAAGGATGGTGCGACGGTTGGCGTAGGTGCAGGCCAGATGAGCCGTGTCGATTCCGCCCGCATTGCCGCACGCAAAGCGGAAGATGCCGCGCGCGAGGTCGGTGGCGAGCCGCTCACCAAAGGTTCGGTCGTCGCCTCCGACGCATTCTTCCCCTTCGCCGACGGGCTGCTTTCAGCCGTCGAAGCAGGCGCAACCGCCGTCATCCAGCCCGGCGGCTCCATGCGCGATGACGAAGTCATCAAGGCGGCGGACGAGCATGGCATCGCCATGGTCATAACCGGCATGCGCCATTTCCGGCATTAGATTGCTTTCGGATGATCAAAAAAAGGCCCGCGTGTTGCGGGCCTTTTTTCATGCAGCGACTTCATGACCTCTATCGATAGAGCATCACCGGGATCTTGCAGGAGCGCAGCATTTCGGTGGTTGTGGAGCCGATGATGAGGCTGCGGATGCGGGAGTGGCCGTGGGTGCCCATGACCAGGAGGTTGATGCCTTCCTGTTCGACGCGTTCGGCAATGACTGCCTCCACGTGGCCTTCAACGATTTCGGCCTCTGCGGTGATGCTGCCGCCAGAGAGCGTGGCGCGGGCGTCCTCGATGCGTTTTTCGTTTTCGGCTGACCTGTCGCCGACCATCAAGAGCTTGATCTGCAGGCCCGCATAAAGGGTGCTGCGCGACATGGCGTCGACGGCCTTGAGGCTGTTCACGCTGCCATCGAAGGCGACCAGCACCTTCTGGATCGGCTTGAAGGCGCGTGAGGCGACGAAGACGGGCCTGGTGGCCGCGCGCACGACACGTTCCAGATTGGAGCCCAGATGCAGCTTGGCGAAATCTGCAGCCTCGCCGCGCTTGCCGATGACGAACATGTCCGTTTCTGCTTCAAGAGCTTCCAGCGTTTCCAGCACGTCGCCGTGGCGCAGCTTGGTCGTCACCTTGTCCGCACCACCCAGATGCGCCATGCCGGCAGCATCCTCGAGGATCGCGCGCCCACGCTTCTGCGCCAGCTTGGAGCGCTGCTCGTCGAGCTCGGAAAGCTCCTGCAGCAGCGTGGTGCGTGCGCCGAGCGCCAATGCGCCTGACAGGTCCGATGGCACGCTGGCAGCCTCGCGGCGGCCAAGCACGTGCATCAGCTGAAGTTCCGCCTGCAGGCGACCGGCGGCCCAGGCGGCGTGGTCACACACGCTCTGCGAATAGATGGAGCCGTCTACGAATGCTCTGATCTTCATGGTCAATGCCCCATCAGTTTCTCTAATGCGCCCGGCTTGTCATGGATGCCGAGCTTGTCGACGATGGTTTCGGAGGCCCTGTTCATGCCGACAATTTCGACCTCCGCACCATCGCGGCGGAATTTGAGCACGATCATGTCCAATGCCGCAACGGAAGAAATGTCCCAGATATGGGCGCGGGAGACGTCGATGACGACTTTCTCGAGCGCTTCCTTAAAGTCGAAAGCGGCGTTGAAGTCTTCAACAGAGGCGAAGAAGAGCTGGCCCTCCACGACATAGGTGCGCTCGCGACCATCTTCCGAAAGCGTGGAGGTGACGCGGAAGATCTGCGCGATCTTGCCTGCAAAGAAGATGCCCGAAAGCAGCACACCAACAAGCACGCCGATTGCCAGGTTATGCGTGAAGACGACGAAGATGACTGTCGCCAGCATCACGATGGAGGAGGAAAGCGGGTGCTCGCGCAGGTTCTTGATCGAGGACCAGGAGAAGGTGCCGATCGAAACCATGATCATGATCGCCACCAGTGCGGGCATCGGGATCTGGCTGACCCAGTCGCCCAGCACCACCACCATGATGAGCAGCAGAACGCCTGCCGCAAAGCATGAGAGGCGTCCGCGTCCACCGGATTTCACGTTGATCATGGACTGGCCGATCATGGCGCAGCCTGCCATGCCGCCGATGAAGCCGGTTGCCGTGTTGGCAAGGCCCTGGCCGATGCATTCCTGGTTCTTGTCGGATGGGGTGTCCGTCAGTTCGTCAACCAGTGATGCGGTCATGAGCGATTCAAGAAGGCCGACTGCGGCAACGGCTGCCGAATAAGGCAGGATGATCTGCAGCGTCTCGAGGTTCAGCGGGATGTCCGGGATAAGGAAGATCGGGAAGGTGTCCGGCAGATCGCCCATATCGCCGACCGTGCGCACGTCAAAGCCGAAATACATGGAGAGCGCGGTAAGGACGACGATGCAGACCAGCGGCGAGGGGATGGCAGTCGTCACACGCGGGAAGAGGTAGATGATGGCAAGACCGGCAGCGACCAGTACGTAGGTGAGGTTCGGCACACCGATCAGCTCGGGAAGCTGCGCCATGAAGATCAGGATCGCCAACGCATTGACGAAGCCCGTCATCACCGAGCGCGAGACAAAGCGCATCAACTGGCCGAGCTTCAGGAAGCCGGCGAGGATCTGCAGAAGACCGGCAAGCACCGTGGCTGCCAGCAGATATTGCAGCCCGTGCTCCTTGACCAGCGTGACCATGAGAACGGCCGTTGCAGCCGTGGCTGCGGAGATCATGCCGGGGCGTCCACCCGCGATGGCAGTGATGACGGCAATGGAGAACGAGGCGTAGAGCCCAACCTTGGGGTCGACGCCTGCAATGATCGAGAAGGCTATAGCCTCGGGAATGAGCGCGAGCGCCACGACGAGACCGGAAAGCAGGTCGGCACGGATATTGCCGAACCATTGGTCGCGGTAATGGGTGAGTGAAAACATCTGTCGTCCAGCACAGCTTGAGCCCCGCCGCGCTTCATGCGCGGAAGTAGACGAGGCATATATCTGATTATGCCGGCGGATAAGCGGCCGGCAGAGCCACCCGGAGTTTCACCGGGTCCAGGATGGATGGCAGATGTTTAGCGGCAACTGTTTTGCAGCGCAACAAGGCAGGCTGCATGGCTGGGTTGCGTTAGGTGTTACGGGGGTGTTGCCGCTCCAGATGGGCGCGTAGCAGGCGGATATTGCGTTTGTTGGCCTTGAAGAAGACGTCGAAGACAGTGCCGGCGACGGGGATAGAGCCGATCACGAAGTCGAGGCCTGCATTGCCGGCCATCTTGACGAGCACGTTCTGTGGTGCGCCCATTTTGGCGGCACGGTAGATTATATAGGCGGAGATCAGGCCCGTTGCCCCGTCGCCGATGACCGGCAGAAGGCTGGCGACGCCGTCTATGCCGAAGGTGAAGGGCGTGCCCTTTAAGCCCCAGCGCGAATCCAGCAATGTTGCCAGCCGGTCGAGTTCGGCGAGGCGGGGATCTTCGACCGGCTGTGGTGAGCGGGTGTTGTCGGATACGCGGCTGTGCATCACTTCTTCACGATTACCCAGATGGCGTGGATGATGCCGGGGACATAGCCCAGCAGCGTCAGGAGCAGGTTCAGCCAGAAGTGCAGGCCGATACCGACCTGCAGGAACACGCCAAGCGGCGGGATCAGGATGGCGAGGAGTATGCGGATGACGTCCATTGCTGTCGCTCCATTTCAGTTGAAGCTACAACGCATGTCATCCGATTTTGCTCCGATGCCTGCGGTTTCCTAGTCGAAGCTCTTGCGCGCCTTTTTGGTGCGGCCTGCGTTTTCGCGCGGGCGGTCTTTCCAGTCGGACTTGCCTGCACCACCCTTTCGGTGGGGCTTCTTGGCAGGTTTCCCATGGGGACCGTCACTGTCGAAACTGCGCCTGGGACCGCCGGGACGACCGCCGGCTGGAGGGCCATCGACTGCTTTGACGCGAATCGTGTCTTCCAGCATCTTCTTCGGGCCGATGGCCTTCAGGAAACTGTCTGCAGAGCCAGCCTCGATCTCGACAAAGGTCTCCTGCTGCTCCATGCGGATCGCGCCGATCTCGCGTTTGGAAATCTTGCCTTCGCGGCACAGGAGCGGGAGGAGCCAGCGTGGCTCGGCATTCTGCTTGCGGCCAACGGAGAGCGAGAACCAGCGGCTTTCTGCAAAGCCGTCGCGCACCTTGCGTTCGGGACCGGTCGAGGGCGCGCCAGGCGCCACTTCCATGATGTCTTCGGGCGCAGAGCGGTTGCCGCGATAAAGCCGAACGAAAGCCGCGGCCACCTGTTCGGCGCCGTGACGCTTAAGAAGCTGGGTGACGAAATCCTGTTCTTCCTCCGCGACTGGCTGCGAAAGGGACGCGTCTGCCAGAAGCCGCTCATTGTCGCGTTCGATCACCATTTCGGCGGAGGGAGGGGTTGCCCATTCGGCCTGGACCTTGGCGAATTTCAGAAGACGCTCGGCCTTTCGCTGCGCATTTTTCGGAACTATGATGGCGCTGACGCCCTTGCGTCCGGCACGGCCGGTGCGGCCCGAGCGATGAAGCAAAGTTTCGGCATTGGTCGGCAGATCGGCGTGGATGACCAGTTCCAGATTGGGAAGGTCGATGCCGCGGGCGGCAACGTCTGTTGCGATACAGACGCGGGCGCGACCGTCACGCATGGCCTGAAGCGCATGGGTGCGCTCATTCTGGCTCAACTCGCCTGAAAGGGCGACGACGGAAAAGCCACGATTGTTGAAGCGTGCGGTGAGGTGGTTTACCGCAGCACGCGTTGCACAGAATACGATGGCGTTGGCCGCCTCGTAGTAGCGCAGGACATTGATGATCGCGTTTTCGCGGTCGGCGGGAGCGACAGTCAGAGCGCGATACTCGATATCGACATGCTGGCGCTGCTCGCCCTGTGCGGTGATGCGCAGCGCGTCGCGCTGATAGTTGCGTGCAAGATCGGCAATGGCGCGGGGCACCGTTGCGGAAAAGAGGAGTGTGCGACGGTCTTCGGGCGATTCGCCGAGGATGAATTCCAGGTCCTCGCGAAAGCCGAGATCAAGCATCTCGTCTGCTTCGTCGAGCACGACAGCCTTCAGTTCCGAGATATCCAGTGCGCCGCGACGGATATGGTCGCAAAGGCGGCCTGGCGTGCCGACCACGATATGGGCGCCGCGCTGCAGCTCGCGCCGCTCGGTGCGCATGTCCATGCCACCAACGCAGGAGACGACGCGTGCGCCGGTGTCAGCGTAAAGCCATTCCAGTTCGCGCATGACCTGGAGGGCCAGTTCACGGGTGGGAGCAATGGCCAGCGCCTTGGGCAGACCTGCGGAGCCGAAGCGTTCTTCGTCGCCGAGCAGGGTTGGCGCGATGGCGAGGCCAAAGGCCACGGTCTTGCCGGAGCCGGTCTGGGCGGAAACCAGCGCGTCGCGGCCGGACATTTCCGGCTCGAGAACCGCCTTTTGTACCTGTGTGAGAGTCTCATAGCCACGATTGGCCAAGGCCCGGCCAAGGGCAGGCGCGATGCCTTCAAATTCAGTCATTCATCCACTTTCGGAAAGGGTTTCGCGCGGGCCTGACGCGCCGCGCCCACGCGTCGTCAAACGCGCGTGTTGGCGCTCATGTAATTCCTTTCGGGACAAATGTACAGGTGAATTGCGTGTGGGCCGCCTCAACGGGGGCGGACCACCTCGCCATCTTCCTTGGTGAAGGAAGCGATCGCACCTTCGTCCAGAAGCTCGAGAACCGTCTCGGAGGGGCGGCACAGTTTGGCACCCTTTTCCGTCACAACGATGGGGCGATTGATGAGGATCGGGTGCTCCATCATGAAGTCGATAAGCTGATCATTGCTCCACTTGTCTTCGCCGAGGCCCAGCTCGTCATAGGGCGTGCCCTTCTGGCGCAGGAGCTGGCGGGGCGTAATCTGCATTTCCGCCAGAAGCTGCACGAGACGCTCCCGCGTCGGCGGCTCCTTCAAATATTCGATAACCGTCACGTCCTCGCCGGCTTCCTGCAGCATGGCGAGCACATTGCGGGACGTGCCGCATTTCGGGTTGTGGTAGATGATTGCGGACATGATTGTCTTCCTTACTCGAACCAGTGGCGGGTGCGGTTTGCAAAGGCAACCAGCGACAGCATGACGGGGACCTCGACGAGTACGCCCACGACCGTTGCGAGGGCTGCACCTGAATTCAGACCGAACAGGCTGATGGCGACGGCAACCGCCAACTCGAAGAAGTTCGAGGTGCCGATCAGGGCACAGGGGGCGGCCACGTTGAAAGGCACATTCCAGGCCTTGGCGGCACCATAGGCGAGAAAGAAAATGCCATAGGATTGGATCAGCAGCGGCACCGCGATCAGGACGATGATGAGCGGTTTCTCCACGATCACATCGCCCTGAAAGCCGAAAAGAAGCGTGACGGTGGCAAGCAGGCCGAGGATCGACCAGGGCTTCAGCGTTTCCGTAAAGGCAGAGACGGCTGCCTCGTCGCCGTTGGAGCGCTGGAGCAGGCGATGGCGCACATAGGCACCGGCAGCAAGCGGGACCACGACATAAAGCAGCGTGGACAGGATCAGCGTATCCCACGGCACCGCGATGTCGGTCACGCCAAGCAGCAGTGCAACGATGGGGGCAAAGGCGAAGACCATGATGACGTCATTCACCGAAACCTGCACGAGCGTATAGGTCGCATCACCGCGGGTAAGCTGGCTCCAGACGAAGACCATGGCCGTGCAGGGGGCGGCACCAAGCAGAATCAGGCCGGCAATATAATGTTCGGCGTCTGCGGGCGGGATCAGGCCGGAGAAAACATAGGTAAAGAAGAAGACGCCGAGAGCGGCCATGGTGAAGGGCTTGATCAGCCAATTGACCACAAGGGTCAGAACCAGCCCCTTCGGCCGGTCGCCGATATGTTTGAGGCTGGCGAAGTCGACATTCACCATCATCGGGAAGACCATAGCCCAGATGAGGATAGCCACGACAAGATTGACTGAGGCAAACTCGATCTCGGCCAGAAACTCGAAAAGGCCGGGCAGCAGATTGCCGAGCAGGATGCCTGCCAGGATGCAGAGCGCGACCCAGACAGAGAGGTATCTCTCGAATGTGCCGATGCCGCCGGCAGGCGCGTCTGAGGGTAGGGCGTGATCGGTCATGATTTTTCCGTTGCGTCTGAGTTACAGCAGGTCAGCGTCGCAACCACCGGGCGGCAGAGGTCCGGCTGGCCATTGCAGCAATCTTCCATCACAAAGGAAAGCAGGCTGCCGAGCCCGCTCATGTCGGCGCGATAGATGATGGTGCGGCCGTCGCGTTCGGCGGTGACCAGTTCCGCCTGCACAAGGATCTTCAACTGGGCTGACAGCGTGTTCTGCAGAATGCCGGCACGCTCGGCGAGGCGGCCTGCTGATATGCCTTCAGGACCCGCCTTTATCAGCAGGCGGAAGACATGCAGTCGGGTTTCGTGACCGAGCGCGGCGAAGGCAGAAACTGCTCTATGCTGATCCATCGATATATCCAGAAATATGGAATAATCGAACTGCTAGCAGTAGCGAGACTGTTGCGCAAGGAAGATTTGGCGGGAAAGCAAAAAAGGCGCCGTGCCGGAGGGCACGACGCCATATCCGATGGCAACCTGTCTTGCGGTTCAGCCGACGAAAGCGCGCTCGACGACGAAGTCAGCCGGTGCGGCGTTGGAGCCTTCCTCGAGGCCTGCCTTTTCGGTCAGTGCTTTCACGTCCTTCAGCATTTCCATGGAGCCGCAGATCATGACGCGGTCATTTTCGCGGTTCAGCGGTTCGGTGCCAAGATGACGGAAAAGCTCGCCATTCTCGATCAGCGTGGTGATGCGGCCCATCACCGGTGATTCCTCGCGGGTGGTGGAGGTGAAGTGGTGCAGGCGGCCTTCGGTCAGTTCGCCGATCAGCGGATCGTTGCGGGTCGCCTCGATCAGCTCCTTGCCATATTCCAGTTCCGCGACATCGCGGGTGGTGTGGGTCAGGATGATCTGATCGAACTTCTCATATGTATCCGGATCGCGGATGAGGCTTGCGAAAGGCGCAATGCCTGTGCCGGTGGAGAACATGTAGAGGCGCTTGGCCGGGGTGAGCGCGTCATTGACCAGCGTGCCGGTCGATTTCTGGCGCATCAGCACCGTGTCGCCGGGCTGGATCTTCTGCAGGTGCTGGGTCAGCGGGCCGTCCGGCACCTTGATGGAGAAGAATTCCACTTCCTCGTCCCAGTTCGGGCTCGCGATGGAATAGGCACGGAAAACGGGCTTCTCCGCATTCGGCAAACCGATCATCACGAATTCACCGGAGCGGAATCGGAAGGTCTGCGGGCGCGTGATGCGGAAGGAGAAGAGGCGATCCGTGTAATGTTTCACCGAAACGACGCGCTCGGCATAGACGCCAGCGGGAATGGGGAATTCCAGCTTCTGGTCGGACTCGATCTTGTTCGTCACGGCGGTGTTCATCGCTTTTTGTTTCCTTTCGGACGATCAGCTTCGTTGTCGCATCTAGGTCGCTTCAGACATATCTGCCAGTAAACGAAAGCTATCCAGGCATCACTCCGGCGCCATTGCCCGCGCCAGATTTGCAGAAATGCCTATACCAGCAACCGGATTGAAAGAAGGTTTGTCTTTCCAGCTTTTGGCTGCGGGGCGGAATAATCGTTGTTTCTGCCGCCCTCGGGCCGCCGAAACGATGATGGCGGGTGCATGACCCGCCATCAAAGCTTGAAGCTTATTCGCTTGCAGCTTCTTCAGCAGGAGCCTCATTGGCTGCCGCTTCTGCTTCCGCTGCGGCTGCCTTGGCTTCTTCCTCGGCCT